>NZ_JASDCV010000011.1:0-243647 GCF_030407755.1 Rhodococcus sp. APC 3903 | reverse complement strand
GACGGAATGAATCTCAACGATACGTCGAAAGACCCGGCAGCAACGCCCTCGACACGGACACACCATGACGACTCTGGTACTCGGAGCCACTGGTTTCATCGGCTCAGCAGTGATGAACCAGCTGGTTTCCCGGGACAGAAACGCTGCAATCGGTTTCGTTCGCACGGACAGCGCAGCCAAACAACTCAGCCGCAACGGAATTGCCGCCGCTATCGGCGACATCAACGAAAGCGCCTCTCTACGAGTTGCAATGAGCCAGGCGTCGACCGTCATTTGCTGCGTGTCGTACGTGGGCGACGACGAACAACAGTGCGTTCACGTCAACGAACACGGCATACGAAACGTTGCGTCGATCGCCGCCGCCGTCGGCGTCGAACGGCTGCTCTACGTCAGCACCGCCGCGGTGTACGGGCCAGGCCCGTTTCGAGACCTGCCCGTCAACGGCGCACCTCTCAAACCCCTCTCACCTGCCAGCCGCACGCGCGCCCTCGCCGAGGAGTTCGTGCGCGACGCCGGAGGCCTCGTCGTCCGGCCCCATCTCGTGTACGGACCCGGCGACAGATGGTTTCTGCCGACACTGACGCGAATCGTCTCTCGACTCGGCTCGATCATCGACAATGGTAGCGCGATCCTGTCAGTAGTCGACGTAAACCTACTCGCCCGATCTATCTACAAACTGTCGACAGAACAGCAATTTCGCTACGGCTCAACACTTCACGTCAACGAACCTGTCCCGCGGACAGTCATCGACCTTCTCGAGCATCATGCGCGGGAGACCAATTGGACTCTGCCCCAAAGCTCTATCCCCCGCGCCGACGCAGTGAAAGCTGCTGCCCAGCTGGGTCTCGACATGCACAAGATAGACATGATCAGTCTCGATCACTGGTTTCGGTCGAGACTGTACTGATGACACAAAGGTTGCTCTCGCCAAAACAACTGCCTCCCAAACTTTTCAGTTCTCATTCGGGATCTTCCTGCGCAATGAACAGGACCTATTGCGCTGTCACTACAGACGAACAGTGCGAGCACTGATGGACGAAACAATGGCTGCCCAAATACGGCAGTGGTCGCGCCCACCAACAATGGCCGCGTTCACGCGACTGGCAGCAGCCGGGGGTTCCCTTCCGTCCACCTTCGCCGCCGAATGCAGCGTGTGACGATCTACGTCGTGCGCGACGAACCGGCCAGGAGCTCTGACATCACGGGAGAAACCTCTCCATCTCGCCGACCTCGGCTACCGTCATCTGAACCAGAAAACGGGAGAACAGATGCTCACTGCGGATATTTTGCTGTCGGGACCGCGCGGGCGCCGGATGCTGCTCGCGTATGCGATCGACGCCGAACGCACCCTGCGGCCCGAGCCAGGCGACGGTATGTTCCGCATCAGCGCTCACCGGGCGGCTTATCACCTCGACGTCAGGCAAGGCACCTCCCGAGTGTTGTTCGGCCCGGGCGCCGAAGAGGCCCGGCGGACAATAGTCACCGCCGAGGATGTGGCGCGTAGCCTCTCGGAAATCTCGCTCCCCGACGTCACCGCCGTCGATCTACGCTCCGCCCTCGCAGAAGCCGTCGATGCGGCACGCTACTGGCAGGAACCCGACGGAGAAGACGTCCTCGTCGCCACCGAGGTTATGCAAGATGAGCTTCGACGCGTCGCGGAGCACATTGCCGGCTCCGAATGCGCTCGGTGGTGGTCAACCTCGCTCGCCTCATCCGACCAATGGTCGATCATGAGCAGAGGTGAGGAATCTCCGGACACAGACGAAGTGCCTGCTGCGCAACAACTCCTCAGCGAGTGGCGCACGAGCACCCTGGAATCGGAAGAGAGAGCTGAACGTGACCGCCCGGTGGATCCCGCGGCGAACTGGTCAGGTTATTGGTGGTCGAATCCACCCACTCAGGATTCGACGAGGGCGCTGTTCGACGGGACTCCGGCGGGCTTGTGGTTCGTCGAAGACAGCATGGGATGGGAACGGGTCGTCGTGCGAGCATTGCGGCCACCGACTGGCGCACGCATCTACGAGATCGACAGCGCACAAGCCTGGTCGGATCTGTGCAGACGGTTCCCACTCGAGGTCACCGCGGAGAAGCGGCACGATTGGTACCGGACGACCGGCCGATCAGGCAGGTGGGTCATCCCGGACTGGGTGCAGGTCGCGGAAAGTTTTGAGGGAGTGCACCTTACCGTGACGGGATACCTGGCGGCGGCAGGAACCGCGATCGAGGTCGATGCCGACACGGCGAGCGTCATCGCGGGCTGGGCACCCGACGAAACATACTGGTTCACCGATGCTGCCACCTACATCTCCGAGCCGTGTGTTTGGGTGCTGCACGACGGCCCGGAAGTGACCGACCAGCCCGCATGGACGCTGGAATCGCAGCAATGACCCACACGTGAGGGTCTGCTAGGCATGAGATTCCGTGAGGAATCGATCGCAGTTGCCCTCCGGGTCGGGTCAACCTCAACGGCCTACCGAGTTGCACCCGGCCCATCCCCGACTGGTGGATCGGAGCCGGAAGTCGATAATGAGGGCATGAACGAGACACAACCCCACAACCTCGAACGAGAGCGCTGGCGCACGCTGCCAACTCCACCGTCGAACGAGTTGATCGAGATGGTCGGGGACGGACCTTCGAGCGCCGACTTCGACCCTGCTGCACCAATGGCACAGCAGGGGTGAGACAGTCACGACATTCCGGTATCCCGCAGGGTGATGTTCAGCCGCCCGGACGGCAGACCAATGTCGGGACTTGCACTTCCCGCAATAACTTTCGGCACTCCGTGATACGCGAACCGAGACTCCCCACCGAAGACGAAGAGATCACCCGAATGGAGTTCGACGTCGGTGTACGGCTTGTTCCGATTCTCGGAATTCCCGAACCGAAAGACACAACTCTGCCCGACGCTCAGTGAGACGACGGGAGCGTCGCAGCGCTCGTCCTTGTCCTGATGCATACCCATCCGAGCGCCCTCGTCGTAGAAATTGATCAGCGCGGTGTCCGGCGTGTACCGCTCCCCCACAGTCGGATCATCATAGGCAGCGGCAACTGCGCTACGGCCGAGGCCGACGAGCCAGTCGGGCACAGCGGCAACCGGTTCACCGTTCACGTCGTCGGCGGTGCGCGTGTATTTGTACGGCTGCCAGTGCCAACCGAGACAGACTGTTTGCACCGACATCTTGTGCCCACCAGGGACGACGGCCGAGCGCATCGGCACGGGCGCGGTCGCCCACCGTCGGCACTCGGCCACCAAGGTGCGCTGTTGTTCGATGCTGAGCCAATCCGGAACGAGAATCGCCCCTGGCGCCACTTCCATTCGTGGCCGAGGAATCAGAGCGTTCATGAAATCCACGCTAATCGGTTTCGAAGCATTGACACCCTCCGCATGGACTCGTATCGTAATCAACAGATTGGTTGATAAAGGAGATGGTTGACAAGTGATCGTGGATCCAGGGGCAGACGAGCGTCTCGACAAAGCGTTCATGGCGCTCGCCGACCCGGTACGACGGCGGATCATCGCCCGCCTGAGCACCGGTCCCCAAACGGTCAACGAGTTGGCCGAGCCATTCGAGATCACGAAACAGGCCGTCTCCAAACATATTCAGGTACTCGAAGCCGCGGGTTTGGTCACCCGCAGCCGCGAAGCCCAGAGGCGGCCGGTACATCTCAACGCCGCAACTCTCGAGGCTTTGACCGCCTGGATCGACCGCTATCGACTGATCCACGAACAACAGTTCCGCAAGCTCGATCACCTACTCAGCACCACACAGAAGGAGACTTAGCCATGGCTACCACCAATCCCGTCACCATCACGGCTCCTGAGGGCGTGCCGTACATCGACATCACCCGCGAATTCGACGCACCCGTCAGCGCCGTCTTCGCAGCTCATTCGAATCCCGAACTGGTCAAGCAGTGGCTCGGCCCCAACGGTTACGAGATGGAAATCGACGAATACGAGTTCGTGAGCGGCGGTCGATACAAGTACGTCCATCGCAACCCCGAGGGCGAAGAGTTCCGGTTCAACGGTGTATTTCATGTTGTTCGCGAGAACGACTTTGCCATCCAGACTTTCGAATACGAGGGATTTCCCGACGTCGTCAGCATCGAATCGATCACGTTCGAGGACCTGGGCAACGGACGCACCCGTCTCTCCGGCCATTCCGTATATCCGAGCCTCGAAGCGCGAGACGGAATGATCGAGAGCAATATGGAGCTCGGCGTCACCGAAGGTTACGAACGCCTGGACAAGATCGTCGCGCAACTCTGACCACCTGTTTGCCCGAACCTCTTCAGCGAAAGGCAGTTTCATGGACTGGACCCTCGAAGTAGTCATCGTTCCCGTCAGTGACCTCGACCGCTCCATCGAGTTCTACCGTGACAAGGTCGGTTTCGATCTCGACCACCACACCGTCAACGAACACATGACGGTCGCCCAGCTCACTCCGCGTGGTTCGGGCTGCTCGATCGTCATCGGCAACCTGCCGTCGCAAACCGAGATGGCCCCTGGTTCGTTGAAGGGATTGCAGTTGGTCGTGGCCGACGCTGCAACGGCTCGCCAAGAGCTCATCGACCGCGGCGTCGATGCCAGTGAGGTCACCGTCTTCGACGAGCGCGACGGGGGCACCTTCTTCGGATTCGCCGACCCGGACGGCAATACCTGGGCTGTCCAGCAGCTGAAGGTCCGCGGCGACAAGCCGCTCATTCCGAAGGAGTACCGCGACCGCTTCGGCGCGTAGCAACTGCCTTCCAGGCTGCGTAACCTTCGGGCATGCAGACGGCACAAGGGCGATAGCCGGCCGCAATCGCGGTCGGCTCGTCCGCGAAGAACACCCGACTGGCGACATACCCACCACGCGCGATTGCCTGCGCAGCCCCTCGACAGTCGAGTCGACCGTAGATCTTCGTTTTCCGGTGCCCACCAAGCACACCGGGCGTCGAACTCTCGTAGGGTTTGTTGCGAGCGTCGCGGAGAGTGTACGTTTTACTCGGCATCATGAAGCACCAATCCCAATGTTCGACGCGTGCCGGAGTGCACCACACTGACACCATGTCGCACAGGGGCTCTCGACCACCCCCGCGAACTCTGCACCGGTCGATCCCGCGTGGTGAAGATCAACGCGTGACCTTGCTCGAGAACTGTCACCGTCCCTTTCGACTGGGCACGCGGCCGCTGTTCCACGAGCAAGAACTCGCCGCCGGCGTGGTCGATGCGAGGTCTGTCGAGTCCGATCACGACTTGCAAGGGAAACACCAACTCTCCGTACAAGTCCCGATGCAATGCATTCCAGTCACCAGGTCCGTAGGACAGAAGGATCGGGGTAGGGCGATTCTGACCGGCGTCGTGACACTGATCGATCCATTCTTCGAATGAATCCGGCCACGGTGCACCCTCGCCCAGCTTGAACGCCCACTCCCGCGCCACGGGCAGCAGGTGTCGGTAGAAGGCGGATCGCATAGCCGTGATCGGCTCCGGTACGGGATCGCCGAAGTACCGGTACTCCCCCTGGCCGAAGCGGTATCGAGCCATGTCGATGGTGCTCCGGAACCGGTCGACGTCCGAGTACCAGGAAGCAATTTCGCGGCACTCCGACTCGTCGAGTATCGGCGCCGTCTGGGCACACCCACTGGAGTTGATTCCCTCGATCAGCGCAGGCCAATCGAGGGAATCAACTCGAGCAGACAGATCGGTGAAGAGGTCCATACGTCGTAGACGACGCGGCGGTCAGGAATGTGAGAATGCCAGCAGCTGGTCAGCCAGATTGTTGTACGTACGGGCGATCCCGGCATAACTGAGCACGGGTTCCGGATTCCAGGTCCCGATCTTTCCCGCCTTCACCGCGGGCAAGTTGGACCACGCAGGATTGGTTCCGAGCGTATCCAGTTGCAAACTGGACGGCCGATCGTCGAGGAAGATCATGTCGGCCGGATAGTGGTCCGCCATCTCCCAAGCCAGTTTCTCGACGTAGACCGACGATCCCTCGGCCGGATCGACGACGGCAAGTCCCAATCCCGCCAGGTCTGCGAGGATCGGGAATCCCGAAAGACTGACACGAATCGTGTCCGGATCTGCGGACGCGAACAAAACCTGTGAATTATTCAGCGAAGAAGCAACTTCGGAGATCCGCGCACGCGCAGCGTCGTAGTCTTTTCGCTGAGCCTCCATATCCTGGTCCGCTCCGAGTTCCACGGCCAGTTCCGCGATCTCTTGCACAGTTCGGTCGATGGTTCCTGCTGCCGTTTCCACGAACAGTACTGTCGACAAGCCTTTCACCGCATCCAAGTTCGCCTCGTCTAGTAGTGCCGAACCACGCAACTGAGGGACGATGACGACGTCCGGCTCCAGCGCAGCGATCTTCTCGAGTTCCACTTGTCCCCAGAGCTGCCCGACCATGTCGGTCTTCGAGAAATCCAAGTTGCCGGAGATGCTGGTGTCCGTTGATCCCGGTGATCGTGTCAGCGCCCCGAAAACACCGACAGGCACCAGTCCGTAATCCCAGAGAGCACCCGCGATACCGGTGTAGGTGACAATTGTCCTTGGCGGTGAATCCAATTCGATCAGGTTGCCGCGATCATCGGTGAAGGACCAGCCTGCATCGCCTTCACCCCCGGCGTCTGCGCCCGAACGCGAGCAACCGGCCGCTGCCAGCGCAGCAGCCAATCCTGCTGCAGCGCCGAGGAACCTGCGGCGACTCCAGTCCATCTCGAGACGCCGGTGCGGTCGTGGAGTGAACAGCGTGGTCATGTGTGTGCCCTTTCGGCGATTGGCTGAACTGTTGCAGGAGTTGACGAACGAGAAAAGAGAAGGATCGATACCAAACCCGTGAGCATTCCGACGCCGGCGCAGAAGACCAACGGCCACAGCAAGGCGAACTCGTCCGGACCGGCGAAGAGAGAGCCGCACAACGCAATTCCGACGGCAAGCCCGAATTGACGCGACGAGTTGGCTGTCGCCGAAGCCGTTCCGGCGCGCTCTGCCGGGGCGTCCGACATCGCGGCACTCGGCAGCACCGGCGACACCATCGCGGAACCGACACCGGTCAGAATCAGCCCGGCGATCAGCGATGGCCAGACCGGCTCGGCGAGAACGTACAGCATGGCCACGCAACCGATTCCGCAGAGAACCGTCCCGAATCCGAGCGACAGTCGAAGGTCGACTCGCTGAAGCCGTGATCCACACAGCGCCGACACGAAGACAAAAGCGAGCGGTTGAATCGAGAGCACGAGTGCGGCCGCCGATGCCGACAGTTCCAGCCCGTTCTGCAGCCACAATGAAAGGACTACGAGCGGGCCGTAGGCCGCGAGGTAGTACCCGAACGCAGCGACGAGGACGCCGTCGAATTTCAGGGATCGGAACAATGCCGGATCGAGCATCGGACTGCTGCCTCGACGCTGCCAGGACACAAACGCCGTCAGCGCACCGATTGCGATCAGGAAGGCAAGAACTGTCGACGACGAAGCCCACCCGATGTCGCCGCCCCACGTCACGCCGAGAACCGCGGCAACGGCAGCGAGGGTGAACAAAACGATTCCGGCCCAGTCGATGTTGTCGTCGCCGCGCTCACTGTCGGCGAAACAGAACACAGCCATTGCGAGCGCTACTGCGGCCACGGGGATTCCGAAATAGAAGACCGCACGCCAGTCGAAGAACTGCGTCAGCAGCCCTCCTGCAACGTTCCCGATTCCCGCCGCCAATCCAGCGACGGCGCCCCACGCAGCAAAGGCGACGTGACGATCGCGGCCCGAATATGCGTCGCCGAGCAGAGGCAGGAGCGTCGCGAACATTGCCGCACCGGCAATTCCTTGCGCGCCGCGAGCTGCGACCAGAACCGTGACGTCCGGGGCAATCGCGCACACGGCCGTTGCAACCAGGAACACGACCAGTCCGCAGATGTAGAGGCGTTTACGTCCCCACGCATCGCCGAGCGCGCCCATGCCCACCAGAAGCGCGGCAAGAGCCAGCGTGTAGGCGTCGACGACCCAGGACATCGCGCCCGTACTGCCGTCCAAACCGACTGCGATGGCCGGCACCGCGATTGTCGTGATGGTGGCGTACGTCAGTAACAGGAAAGTTCCGATGCATGCGGCGATGAGCGGCAGCCATCGTCGTGCCGACATGGTCAACCTCCGGATAGGGCGGCAAGTGCGCCCTAACTATGGAGGTTCAAGTCAACTTGAAGTCAAGCGCCGCTTCGACGCGTATGTCGAGCTGCTCGAGCAACCACGGGCACTGCATCGGACGCTCTTGCCGACACGTCAGGTGATGCTCGAGGATCAGTTTCGCTCGCGTAGCAGCGGCGATCTGCGCCTCGAGTGTCGACACTTGATCTGCGAGAACCGTCGAGAACTGGTCGGACGTGGTGTCGGTTTCGATGAAGGACCGCACCTGTTCCAAGGACATTCCCGTCTCGGTGTACATCCGGATCAATGCCAGCCGGCGCAGCTCACGCTGCCCGTACCAGCGTTTGCCGCCAGTTCGCGACCGCGCGGACAGCAGTCCTTCATCCTCGTAGTAGCGCAAGGTCGACGCCGCAATTCCGAACGATTTTGCAACCTCGCCGATCGGGATCAAGTGCTCACGCATTCACCGATCGTAGGCTGAACGCGTAGGCGGTTCCGGCAGTTATGTGTGACTTGGCATACTGACTAACGGAAGGGGTCGCGTAAGTGATCTCACGGCAAAATGCTGGATGCGCTCGTAGAACGAGGGAGAGCTGTGCTGGATCCAACGCGACCTGTCGGGCCGTACTCGTCAGGAGTGCCCGCCACTGCCCTCGAAGTCCACATGCCGGACCTCGAACGCTTCGGCCTCGCCCAGTTGTGGCGTTCCGCGATCATCGCCGTCGTGTTGTCGACGTCGATCATGCTGGCACTGATCGTGTGGCCTTTCCGCAAGCGTGGACGCACGTGGGCTGACGCTGCCTCTGACGGGATGGTCGACGGCTTCATCGCTCTGGGTCCCACCTTCGTCAAGCTCGGCCAACTGGTCGCGTCGTCGTCCGGCCTGTTTCCGGCCCCCGTCGCCAATGCATGTCTACGTTGCCTCGACGACGTTCCGTCATTCCCTGCCGAGCAGGCCAGAAGCGTCGTGCACGAGGACCTCGGATACTCCGTAGACGACCTGTTCTCGAAATTCGACGACGTACCTCTCGCGGCCGCGTCGGTAGCGCAGGTACACGCGTGCGTTCTGCACGATGGCCGCGAGGCCGTCATCAAGATCCAGCGTCCGGACATCTATGCGCGGATGCTGATCGACCTGCGGGCAGCGTACTGGGGTGCGAACATCCTCGAGAAGTTTGTCGAGTTCCTTCGAATTGCCAATGCCACCGCCATCATTCGCGATCTGCACAATGCAACGATGACGGAATTGAACAGCGCGGTCGAGGCCGACCGGCAAACCACATTCCGGAACAACATCAGCGCATTCGGTGACAACAAAGGAGTCACGACACCGGAGGTGTACTGGGACTACTGTGGTCCCCGCGTCATCTGTATGGAACGCATGCGCGGCGTTCCACTGGATCGGTTCGTCGCCGGTCCGGACGGCATCGACGAAGCCCGCATGCTGATCCGGCGCGGAGTGAAGGTCTGGCTCGAATCAGTCATCGTTCACGGTCCGTTCCACGGAGATGTCCACGCGGGAAATTTGTGGGTCCTCGACGACGGCCGGATAGCGATGCTCGACTTCGGCATCGTCGGCGTCCTTCCCGAGACATGGAGATCCATCCTTTCCGACATGTTCCGAGCCACCCTCATCGACGGTGATTTCGCCCGTGTCGCCCGCGGAATTCGATCCTTGGGATATGCAACCGACTACGAAGTCGACGACGATCAGCTCGGCATGCAGGTCGCAACGGCCCTGGCCCCGATTCTCGGCCGTGACCTCGGTGAACTCAAGCTCAGTGAATTGATCATGGCACTGATTCAGTTGGGCAAGCAGTGGGGTGTTGCGAGTCCCGAGGAATTGGTTCTTTTCGGTAAACAACTCGGATACTTCGAGCGATATGCGACGGCGTTGGCACCTGGTTGGGTGATCGGACAAGACCTTTATCTGTTCAAGAACGTTTTTCCAGAGGCAGTCGCCGAAAAGGTGCAGGAACTCGGCATCACCATGCCTGACGAATGAATTTGTCCCCTATTTCCTTATTCTGCATTTCGTCTGTCGGGGTTAGCCTGTAATGACCCACCGGCCGAGGAGCAAATGTGCAGCCACTTTCTGTAGCCCTCCCGCAAGCGTCGACAGGTCCGAGGAATAACGGGCCGAGTGTCGGCACCACCCTCGGCGCCCTCATGCATTCCACGGACAAGTCCGTGATCGAACTTCTGGAAAGCCCGGATGGACTCGATGTCGAAATCCGTTCGATCGCCCTCGTCGAGTCCTCCGATATCGACGGCACCGACAGCCGTGGTGCGATCTCCGACATCTACCTCCCCGTAGGGGTGCCCGAATCGACGTTGACGCAGTGGCTGCGAAAGTTCGAAGGCAGGCCGGCGAGGCGTCGCCCGAAGCTTCTGCTCGTCAAGAATGCGCGCGAGGCGACGACGGTTCTCACCGCCGCACGTAACATCGGGATCGCAGTGGCCGCGGTACATCCGCAGGCTAGTTCCGGGCACGTCTATTCGCTCGTACTACGGCTTCTGACACAGAGCATGTACCGTTCGCGGGCCGTCGCAGGAGTTGTGGCCGGTGGTGATTCGGATCTGTTCGCGCTCTCGGAAACGATCGCCGAATTGACTGGCGGACTCGTGACGATCGACGACACGGCACTCCACGTCATCGCATATTCCTCTGCTCACGAAGGCGAAGACGAACTCCGTCAGCTCTCCATACTCGGCCGGGAGTGGCCGATCGAATACACCGAATGGATAGAGAGCAGAGGCGTGTTCGAGCATCTCAGGCGATCGGACGAGGTCATCAGTCTGCCCTCCGAGCCGAGCATCGGAGCCGCGCAGAGGCTGGCTGTGAGCATCACCCGCCCGGACCTGTCAGCGCCGACGGGTTCTGTTGCACACCAACACAATCTCGGCAGCATCTGGGTGCAGCGCGCCTCTGAACCTCTTTCCCACGACGCCCAAGCGGTATTGCGGGGTGCAGCGGCGGTCGCCGCACGCATTCTCATGCGTACCTTGGACGCCTCCAGCCGCGAGAATGCCCAAGTGCAAAGGCTGTTCGGTGTTCGCTCCGGTGGGGTCGACATGCACTCGCTGGCCGGTTCTTTCGGCATCAACACCGACGGACCGTCTGCGGTCGTCGGATTTGCGACATCACTCTCGCCCGGATCGAATCTCGATCGAATCACCAACGCCTTGCGCCTGCGCGCCAGCGCATTCCGCAGCGACGCGGTCACGACGATCATCGACAACCGGATCTACGTATTGTTCCCTCAGGCCGACCACGAGGTCGCTGTCAGCGACTGGGCTTACGACACCGTGCGAGTAGTCGAGGACCGTGCGGGCATCAGCGTGCGCGCCGCCGTCGCGGTCCCGATCGCGCGGTTGCACGGCGTACCCGAGGCGCGTCGAGAGGTGGACCGCGTGCTCGATACCACCGATGATCACGAAACCTCGAAGGTCACCACACTCGCGGCGTCACGCACCGCGGTATTGCTGGGCGAGATACTCGACCTCGTTGCTGATCACGAGCGATTGCGAGACCCTCGTATCGACAGACTCGTCTCCTACGACGACAAGAACACCTCTGACATGCAGTTCACGCTCACGGCCTACCTGACAGCTTTCGGGGATGTGAAGAAGGCCGCCTCGTCTCTGAAAGTACATCCGAACACGCTGCGCTACCGCATTCGGCGCGCTGAACAGATCATGGGCATTTCGTTGGACGAGCCGGACACACGACTGCTCACCGAACTGCAACTCGCCATCTTGGGACGCACCCCGGACGAGTCTGAAAGATACGAAACGTCCGATCAGTGAGATAGGCCTCGAGCCCGTCCTGAACTCTCGAGTAGACAACTGAGGAAGCCGAAGAACAACTCTTACCTCAGGAGATACCTTGCGCACTCGTGGAGCCGTCATTCGCCAAGCACCAGGCACATACGAGGTGGTCGATCTCGAACTCGATTCACCCCGCAGCGGCGAACTCACTGTCAAGATGGTCGCCTCCGGCCTGTGCCACTCGGACGATCACATCGCCAGCGGCGACCACGGAGTCGGCCGCTATCCCATCTGCGGTGGACACGAAGGCGCCGGAATCGTCGTCGAGGTCGGGCCGAACACCGAAGGATGGTCCGAGGGCGATCATGTCGTGTTCTCGTTCCTCGCCGCCTGCGGCCGCTGCCGTTGGTGCGCAAGCGGAATCCAGAACCTCTGCGACAACGGTGCCGCCATCATGACCGGCAGCAGGCCGGGCGAAACCTACAGTTACAGAATGTCTCTCGACGGTCATCCAGTCGCACAAACCTGCGGCCTGTCCACCTTCAGTGAATACACCACGGTCAGCACTCTCTCGGCCGTGAAAGTCGACAAGCACCTGCCGCTCGACGCTTTGTGTCTGCTCGGCTGCGGCGTCGGAACCGGTTGGGGCGCCGCGGTCAACTCCGCTCAGGTGTACCCCGGGCAGACCGTCATCGTCATGGGAGTCGGCGGAATCGGAATCAACGCGGTACAGGGCGCCTCGCATGCCGGCGCCGCCCACGTGATCGCGGTGGACCCGGTTGCGTTCAAGCGCGACAGTGCATTGAAATTGGGGGCGACCCATGCCGTGGCCACCATGGAGGAAGCCACGGACATCGCGCGCTCGTTCACCAACGGCCAGGGCGCGGATTCCGCCATCGTCACCGTCGGCGTCACCACCGGAGAACATGTCGCGCAGGCGTTCTCGTCAATCCGCAAGGCAGGAACTTGCGTCGTCACCGGTCTCGGGAAGATGACGGACATCGGCATTCCCGTGAGCCTGATGGAACTCACCTTGTACCAGAAGAGAATTCAAGGATCCTTGTTCGGCGCATCCAATCCCACCGCCGACATTCCCTGGATGATCGATCTCTATACCAGCGGCAAGCTCGAACTCGACGGACTCATCACCAACCGGTACAGCCTCGACCAGATCAACGACGGTTTCGCCGACATGCATGCCGGTCGCAACCTCCGCGGAATCATCACCTTCTGAGCGAGATCTCTCCGGACTTGACGCATACGCCAGTCCGGAGAGATCCTCACATCTGCGTCACCAGGCGTTCATGGTGTCGAGAATTTGTCCTCTGGCCATCCACAATTCAGCAGACCAATACGGCCAGGAGTGAATCCCGGCGGGCGGAAAGCTGTACGTCGCTGGGATTCCCATGGATTTCAGACGAATCTCGAATGCACGCGCATGCACCCACGAGAGCGCCTCCAGCCCCATACCCGTCGCCGTGTGGAAGTAATCGATCGGCGCAGACGGATGATCGTACGGTCCCGGGATGCCGTTGGACGACGAAATGTACATCGACAGTCCGCGAAGCGATTCCGCGTTGACGAACGGGTCGTTGCGAAGCCACCCGGATGACCACGGCGGGCCCCACATCGAATCGACGTTGTACCGGCCGGCGTCGAACATGGCTACGCGGATCGCCTCACGCATACCCGGGCCCGAGATATTGATATAGCCGGACAGCGAGCCCGCGAACTTGAACTGATCCCGATGATGCCCCGCCAGGTTCAACGCGGCACTGCCGCCCATCGACAACCCGATGATCGCATTGTTGGTTGGTGAAACACCATACCCTGCAAGGAAGTCCGGAAGCTCGCGTGTGAGAAATGTTTCCCACCTGTACGTTATGGGCTGAGCATTGAAATTGGACGGCGCGTACCAGTCCGTGTAGAAACTCGACTCACCGCCGACCGGCATCACCAACGTGATGTTGTCGTTGCGGTACTGATCGAGTGCGTTGGTTTCGAAACTCCAAGCATTCCTGTCGTTTTGCGCGCGAAGACCGTCAAGTAGGTACAACGCGGCGTTGCCGCCCCGCGCGGCCCACTGCACCTGAACCTTGATGTTTCCCATCGAAGACGGGACCCACAACTCGTCGTAACCACCCCATGGCGCCGTGTGCGCCGGAGTAGCGCTCGCGGCGGTCGGACCGAACATGCCGCCGAGGAGGAATATCGACAACAACGCCGCTACGAGCACCCGCGCCCGCCGTGTATTGCGTTCGGGCAACCTGAATCTGATTCTCTGCAAGGTTGTGTCTTTCCCCGAAACTGCGCATCAAGAAACTCGCTTCGGTAAGTGCATCGTCGGTTCCACTGTCGACGTGTTTGTCCCTTTCCGGGGGCTCCGGTGTTACAAAGTCGAGGTCATCGCAACAATCGGACAACTGTCGTGCCGAGCGAATCCAGGTGGCGAAAAGCACAATTCACGAAGCACGCTGAATGCGCTCACTCAGCCGAGTGACGAAGCGATCGCATCACGACCTGCGGCAGCACACGCTTGGTCCTGCATTCCGTCCGGTGCACCACCGACACCGATGCCGGCGATCGACGCGGATCCAGCCTTCACAGTGACTCCACCTGCAAGGAAGAGAGTGCCGGGGAGGTCGGCGATGGTCGATCCCTCGCCTTTGGTACGCTGCGAGAGGTCACTGGTGTCGGCTCCGAAAGCTGCAGAGGTGTACGCCTTCTCACGTGAGGCCTCCACCGTGTGCTGGGCTGCGTTGTCGGCGCGCACCATGGCGATGACATTTCCCGCACGGTCGACGACGGAGACGGTGACAAATCCGAGCCCGTCCGCCCGGCATTTTGCCAGGGCCGCACCAGCAGCCTTCACTGCTGCGTCGGCGCTGAGTCGATTCTGAGTGACAATCGCCGAATCGCCGGTCGCAGCAGGCTGCTGCGTGGCAGAAATCGACGTCGTGCTCGATGCGTTCGCCACCGGTGTGTCGGTGGTCGAGCACGCGGCGCTGGCAAGGATTGCGACAACCGGAACGGCGACAGCGAGCGTACGGGGAAGTCGTGTGTAAATGCGGTGGTTCATGTCGGGCACACTTTCAGTCGAATGGTTCGAAACCGTCCACTACAGCGTCGCGTCCGAGTGCGGGTGCGCACATCGGGCGCTCGGGTGACGAACCGTGCCCCGTCTGGTTGTGCAGATATCATCCGAATGGTTGATACGACGGCCTGGCACCCTCCGTAATATTCGAGGGATGAGTAACGGAGCCATGAACGCCGACGCCGAACTCGGCCTGCGCGGCCCGTTGGCATATGCGATCCACGCGTCGTTCTTCGTACTGCTGTCCACGTCAGGAGTCCGGTACGTCACAGTCCACGGGACCAGCGGTCGGTTCGGGGTGGTACTCGTCCTGGCCGTGGTCCTCGCCTTGCTCTACGCCGTCATGGCTACGGTGTCTTCGCGAGATGTGGTTCGCCAACGACTGTGGATGTGGCCGGTACTGAGCACCTGGGCAGCGCTGGTCTGGCTTGCACCGAGTTTCGCGTGGTGTGCGTTCCCCGTTCTCTTCCTCTGTATTCGTCTGTACCCGAGCAAGATCGCCTACCCCCTCGTCGGGATCCTGGGCGTCCTCGCCGGAATCGCGTTCTACCGGGTCACCGGTCGTGCCGAATTGGTGACACTGCTCGGACCTCTGTGCACCGCGGCACTGGTCGCGGCAGCGTACGGGCAGATGGAACGAGATGCCCGAGAACGCCTTCGGCTTCTACGTCAGGTAGCAGAAGCGCAATCTGCATTGGCAGATACCGAACGTGCTGCCGGCGTTGCCGCTGAGCGAGAGCGCCTCGCGCGCGAAATCCACGACACCGTTACTCAGGGACTGGCGAGCGCTCTTCTACGACTCGAGGCAGCCGAACAAACTTGGAATACAACGGGTTCGCCGTCTCGAGCCGATATCGATGCCGCGGCAGAGAATATCCGCACGAGCCTGATGCAGAGTCGCGACCTCGTCCACGATCTGGCACCGACCAAGGGCGGTACGGGCGACTTCGACGCCTTGGTCGTGGCCGCCGCCCGCCAGTTCGTCCCGACCGTTCGGATCCGCACCGTCGGTGAAGCCGTCATCTTGCCCTCGGACGTAGCTCATGCCATCGTGCGAGTGGTCTCGAGCGCGTCCTCCAACATCGCCCGCCACGCTCGCGCCGAAACGGCGGGCGTGACGATCACGTATCTCGACGACTCCGTCTCCGTGGACATTTTCGACGACGGCGTCGGCTTCGATCCGGGAAAGCTCGCCGACCATTCTCGGTACGGTGGATACGGCCTACGTGCGATGCGAAGTCGCATCGCACAGCTCGGCGGATCGTTCACCGTGGAAAGTGCACCGGGAGACGGCACCGTCGTCGCGGCCCAGTTCCCTCTCGAACGGAGGATCCGGTGACCACCACCATTCGCGTGTTCCTCGTCGACGATCATCTGGTCGTGCGAGCCGGGCTGAGAGCGCTGCTGAACACTCAGCCGGACGTCGAAGTAGTCGGCGAAGCATCGTCCGGTGAGGGGGCGGCCACGGCGATACCGTCGGCCTCACCGGATCTGGTGATGATGGATCTGGACATGGGCACCGGCATGCACGGTGCAGAAGCGATCAAACGCTTGCGAAGCGACGGTGTCGATGTTCCCGTACTGGTTTTCACGACGTACGACACCGACGCCGACGTCGTGCGGGCCGTCGACGCCGGTGCCATCGGTTACCTACTCAAGGACTCAACGCCCGACGAGATCTTCGGCGCGGTGCGCGGCGCGGTAGCCGGGCGCAGCGTTCTCTCTCCCACTGTGGCCTCTCGTCTTGTCCAGCAGATGCAGCGCCCGCAGGAAGCGCTCACCGCCCGTGAGTCCGAACTGCTCAGCCTGCTCGCCGAGGGGATGACCAACCGCGAGCTGGGTAAGGCACTCTTCATCAGCGAAGCGACGGTGAAAACACACCTCGGGCACATCTACGCCAAACTCGGCGTCGATACCCGCTCTGCCGCAGTGTCCGTCGCATTGCGCCGCGACGAAATACGCTGACCCGCCCGCCCGCGCAGGCTCTACTTGATCGAAGATCCGTGCTGCGTCAACGGCATGACCTCGATGGTCATGTACGGGAACAGGGGCAGGTTCCAGAGAATCTCATGGAGTTCGTCAGCCGACTCGACGTCGAAGATGCTGATGTTGCTGAACTGTCCCACAATTCGCCACAGATGCACCCACTTTCCCTGTCGCTGAAGGTCTTGCGAGTACGCCTTCTCCGTTGCGACGGTATCGGCACGAACTGCCGGATCCAGGTCGCGCGGAATATCGACGTCCATCCGAACGTGAAAGAGTGCCATGGTTTTATCCTCTAGTTCCTGGTCCAGGTTTTGACGGCGTCCATGTTCAGTTCGACTCCCAGGCCAGGCCCGGCGGGAAGGTGCAGCTGACCCTCGGAATACTTCAGGGGTTCCTGAAGCAACTCTTCACTGAAGAGCAGTGGGCCGAAAAGCTCTGTTCCGAAGTTGATTCCGGGCTCAGCGCACGCAAAGTGCAACGAAGCCGCGGTACCGATCGGACCCTCGATGGACGTCGCACCGTGGCACGCGATACCGGCGGCCTTGGCAATAGCGACGATGTCGCGGCTGCGCTGGAGGCCACCACACTTGGTGGTCTTGAGGGCGATGACATCGGCGGCGCTCCGGCGGGCGATTTCGAGAGCGTCGTGTGGGGTCTGCACACTCTCGTCGGCCATGATCGGAATCGGTAGTAGCCTGCTGAGTTCGGCGAGGACCTCGATTTGGTCTGCCGGAGTGGGCTGTTCGATCAGTTCGACTCCACCGTCTGCGAGTTGTGGCAGGTACCGCAGCGCCGTGAAGCGATCCCACCGCGCGTTGACGTCGACGCGGACGCCGGCGTGGCCGTCGAGCGCCTGCGCGATGCTGACGATGCGCGCGACGTCGACCGCCGGGTCGAGTGCTCCCATTTTCAGTTTGAAGCTGAAATTGAGCCGGGATTCGAGCTTTTCGTGAGCTTCTTCGATGATCTCGTCCGCCGGCGCAGCACCCAGTGCCCACGTGACGTCGACACTCTCGCGGAAAGCCCCGCCGAGGAGCGTGTGCACGGGGACTCCCAGGCTACGAGCCCAGGCGTCGTGCAACGCCACGTCGACGGCGGCCTTCGCGAATCGTGCATTGGCAACAACTTTTTCGATGTCGGCCATGATCGCGGTGATCTGATCCACGCGCCTGCCGACCACCACCGGCGCGATGTACTTCTCGATGATGACCTGCATCGTCTCCACCGATTCGCCGCCCCACCACGGACCGCCCGGAACGACACCTTCGCCATATCCGATAACACCGTCGGATGTGCGAATCGCGACCAGCAACAACGGCTGCGCCGTCATCGACGTGGTGGCGAACTTGTGGGGGCGAACCAGCGGAACGTCGAGGATGGTCGTCTCGATGGAGACGATCGACAGGTCTGTCATCAAATCACTTTCTTTCGAACAGTTGTGGATCAGGCCGGGTCGAGCACGAAGTCGTACGTGACCCGGTTGATTCCATCGGCACCCGGCTTCGGATCGAGAATCAGTTCGGGCTTCGTGGCAGTTGCCACGTCGTTCTCGATCCACTCACCGTCCTTGAAATAGAGCTGCGTAGTGATCGTGCGCTTACCGGGAGCCTTCACCATGAGGTGCAGGTGAGCCGGACGCCACGGGTGCCAACCGGCCTTCTCGATGAACCAACCGGTGGGTCCGTCGGTCGGGATCTGGTACGGCGCAGGCTGAATCGTGGTGATCTCGAAGCGCCCCTCATCATCGGCAACGATCGTTCCGCGGAGGTTACCGTCGGGGATGTGCGGCGCGAAATGGGAGTAGTAGCCCTCGTCATCCGCATGCCACAGCTCGACGGTGGCCCCATCCAACCCGTTGCCGTCGAGATCGCGAACCTGGCCCTCGAAGACCAGCTTCGATCCAACCTCGTTGTCACGCATCGGAAGTTCACACTTGGATGGCAACGTCTTGGCGTCGGCGACGTAGTAGGGGCCCTCGATGCTTCCCTTGGTGCCGTGCTGGCCGCGGTACGCAACCTCCTCGACGTTGTGCTCGAGGAAGACGTCCAGCCACAGGGGCCACTCGCCGAACTGGCCGATGTCGATGAGCCACTGCTTGAGGACGCGGTACTCGGGGTAAGTGATGCCGTGCTTGTCGATGACGCCGGCAAGTGCCTCGAGCACGTCCTTGGCGATGGCCGAGACGCGCTCGGGCGGGGTGTCCGCGCTGACTCGTTCCTGGAGGAACTTGTCGGTGGCGGCCGTGCCCGAACCTACTGCGGTGGGGCTCTCGGAAGTGGTCATGTGGTCCTCCTCGGGGCCGTATGTGGCTGTTACCGGGTGGGTGCCGTACTGCTGGGCTGAGTCGGCTTCCCAAGTCTGGTTGTACGCTCTGCGTACATCTGTTACGCTCTGCGTACGCCTGTACTGTGCGCCCAGTCACAGGGTTTGTCAACCTTCGAGGGCACTGATCAGGCATACCCGCAGATGAGAGGTCATTCCGTGAGCGAGAACGATCGCGATTACATCCAGAGCATCGAGCGTGGATTTGCTGTGCTGATGGCCTTCGACGAGAAGAACCCCAACCCGTCGCTCGCAGATCTTGCCGCCGAAACGGGGCTCTCCCGCCCCGCGGTCCGACGTATCCTCCTCACCCTGCAAAAACTCGGATACGTCACCGGCAACAACAGTCGGTGGTCGCTCACCCCGCGCGTCCTGAGCATCGGGCAACACTTCTCCGCATCACATGCCCTGACCGAGGCTGCCCTCCCCCGTCTACTGGAGATCGCAGAACACACCCACGAGTCCGCGTCACTCGGGGTCCTCGACGGCGTCGACGTGGTCTACGCCGCGCGTGTACCCGTACGCCGGATCATGAGCATCAACGTCAGCGTCGGTACCAGAGTGCCTGCATATGCGACCTCCATGGGCCGCGCCCTGCTAGCTTGGGCGCCAACCGAAATCGTCGACAAAGTCATCGCGAACTCCACGTTCGACGCCCTCACACCCACCACGATCACCGACGAAGGCGCATTCCACACCGCACTTCGAGTGGTGCGCGAGCAGGGTTATGCACTCACGTCCGAGGAACTGGAAGACGGCCTGATTTCCCTCGCCGCCCCCGTCCGCGACGCCGGCGGAAGCGTCGTCGGTGTGGCAGCGTGTTCTACCTCGGCCGGACGCACGACCCCGGAAGCCTTTCGCGCCGACGTCGCGCCTTTCCTCGTCGAGAAGGCGAATCAGCTCAGCGCGGACATGGGGTACCGGAGCTAACTTCTCAATACTTCGGAAGGCAACACACCGTACTTACGCCGAAAAGACGACGCGAATCGTCCGGTGTGCGTAAAACCCCATCTCACAGCGACATCGGTGACCGTCGTCGAGTCGTCGGCATCCACCAGATCTGCGTGGACCCGCTCGAGGCGGATGTCGAGCAGGCATTCCGATGGACTCCGGCCCACGTACTGCCGAAATCCCTCCTGCAATCTCCGTACGCTGACGCCCGCCACCTCGGCCATCTCTGCTGCGGTCCACACGCGGGCCGGGTCGTCGTGCATCTCGTCGAGCACCCGCTTGACGATGCGTGGCCTGGCGTGTCGCACCGCGTCCTCACTTTCGGGCATTGCAGCGAGGACGAATGCCGTGACCACGGCACCGGAGAGCTGAGCTGCCACCAGTTCGTTGTGCAGCACCCCGACCGGGCCGAGTATCTGATCCGACAGTGAGCGAACAAATTTCAGCCATCTGGCTCCGTCGTCTCCCCGAAGATCCACCTGATCAGGCAAGTGCATTCCGGGCCGGCCGAGTACCTTCTCCATCTCGCGGTCGAGGTACTGACGGTCCATCCGGACTCCGACAATTTCGCAGTCCGCGCTCCACCGCGTGATTCTTGTGGTGATGTCGGGCGGACACACCGTCGCAACGCCCTCCGTCGAGAGCACGTGCGAGCCCGCGAACACCGACTCGAGCTCGCCCGAGAGCGGGATGTTCACCCCGTAGGCACCGGGATGCTCGGATTCGACCGCGACGTCTGCTCCCCATCGAATATGAGCGATCCGCAGTGGACCCAACTCGGCGGTGCACACCCCGACTCCGCTGGCCGCGTGCCGTGACAACGGCGTGAGCGTGTGCGGAAAATAGGCGTCCGAAACCGCATCACACGCCTCGTCCCAGTCGCGGGGAGCTGTACCGATCTTGGAGTCGACCATCGTCCTTCTTCACCTTCCAAACCCGTGACCAGCCACATTGCCGAGCATGAGCGCTGAACATCATTGAACACTGTGTCCCCGGTCACTTCCAAGAGGAAACGGATACAGGCTTCGATCGGGTGCGCAATCCGGATAGACACCGCGCTGTACGGATCGACCGAACGCCGCGCTCGCCGTACGTTCGTCTTCACTCCCGGCGCGAGTCGTCCAGCACCTCCGCCTCCCGCACTTCGCGGCACCCTCACTCACCAGCCATCCGACAAGGAGGTCCGGTCATGGAACAAAATCAGCTTCGAGGCATCTTCGGCCAATTCGCCAGCGGCGTCACCGTCATCACCTGCACCAACGCCGACGGTCAGCCACACGGAGCCACCGTCACCGCATTCACGGCAATCTCGCTGGAACCACGCCTGTGCCAGATCACGATGACGCGAAAGTCCAAGGCGTGCGGCTACCTCGGCAACGCGCCGTTTGCCGTCAACATCCTTGCCGCCGACCAAGTGGACACGGCCATGCATTTTGCCGGCCGACCGCAGCGCACCGAACCGAAGTGGATCGACGGACCGACCGCTCCCCTGCTCGACGGCGCCGCAGCAACTATCTCGTGCGTCCCGTGGAAGGAGTACGACGGTGGTGACCACATCATCTTCATCGGTGAGATCGTCGATGCGCAGTCGAGTGGCAAGGATCCGCTTCTGTTCTACCGAAGCACTTTTCACGACCTAGGCGCCACCTCGTCGACCACAGTCTGGAACGGCAGTCAGGACGACCCCCACAGCGGATGGTTCGACGCCACCACTTCCTTCACCCCGATTCATCTTCAGCCCGCACCCCAAACGATCTGAAAGGCTTTGCCATGACGACCACCGAAATTCCTCCCACCGGCGTCGACCCCGCAGATTCCGGAGCGCCACAGGTCAATCCGGCCGCCGACAGCGAAGCCAACCGCACGAAGCACTTCGCCACCCGGCCGATGACGGGTGACGAGTACATCTCGAGCCTGCAGGACGGTCGCGAGATCTGGCTTCACGGTGATCGCGTCAAGGACGTCACGACGCACCCCGCGTTCCGGAATCCGATCCGCATGACCGCAAGGCTGTACGACGCTCTGCACACGGGCGAGCACGTGGACGCCTTGACCGTTCCGACGGACACGGGCAACGGCGGTGTCACCATGCCGTTCTTCCGCACTCCGACGTCCTCGGCTGATCTGCTCAAGGAACGCGACGCCATCGCGACGTGGGCACGTATGACCTACGGCTGGATGGGCCGCTCCCCCGACTACAAGGCAAGTTTCCTGGGAACCCTCCACGCCAACAAGGAGTTGTACGCACCGTTCCAGGACAACGCCGAGCGCTGGTACCGCGAATCGCAGGAGAAGGTTCTGTACTGGAACCACGCGATCATCAATCCCCCGGTGGATCGCCAACTTCCACCGGACGAAGTCGGCGACGTCTTCATGAAGGTGGAGAAGGAAACCGACGCCGGTTTGATCGTCAGCGGCGCCAAGGTGGTCGCCACCGGATCGGCGATCACGAACTACAACTTCATCGCTCACTACGGTCTGCCGATCAAGAAGAAGCAGTTCGCCTTGATCTGCACGGTACCGATGGACGCTCCGGGTGTGAAGCTGATCTGCCGCACCTCGTACACCGAACATGCTGCGGTGATGGGCAGTCCGTTCGATTACCCGCTGTCGAGCCGCATGGATGAGAACGACACCATCTTCGTCTTCGACAAGGTGTTGGTTCCATGGGAGAACGTCTTCATGTACGGCGACGTCGACCGGATCAACGCATTCTTCCCTCAATCGGGTTTCCTGCCGCGCTTCACCTTTCAGGGCTGCACTCGCCTGGCCGTCAAGCTCGACTTCATCGCCGGACTGTTGATGAAAGCACTCGAAGCCACCGGCGCTGGCGGCTTCCGCGGAGTTCAGACCCGTGTCGGCGAAGTGATCGGGTGGCGAAACCTCTTCTGGTCGTTGACCGAATCGATGGCACGCGATCCCGAACAGTGGGTCGGCGATTCGGTGATACCGAAGCTCGAGTACGGCCTCACCTATCGAATGTTCATGATCCAGGGGTACCCGCGGATCAAGGAGATCATCGAACAGGACGTCGCGTCGGGCCTGATCTACCTGCCCTCGAGTTCACTCGACTTCAAGAGCCCGGACGTGCGTCCGTACCTCGACAAGTACGTTCGTGGTTCGGACGGCATCACCGCCGTCGACCGCGTGAAAGTCATGAAGGCGCTGTGGGATTCGATCGGGACCGAGTTCGGCGGCCGACACGAACTCTACGAGCGCAACTACTCCGGCAACCACGAAAACGTCAAGGCGGAACTGCTGTTCGCAGCCCAGAATCGTGGACACGCAAGTTCCATGAAGGGACTGGCCGAGCAGTGCCTGAGTGAATACGACCTCGACGGCTGGACGGTTCCTGACCTTATCGGCAACGACGACGTCTCGTTCTTCAAGAACCGGTAGCTCACGCGGTACGAACACTGCACCCTTGGTCAGGACTAGGCAATTGCCTAGTCCTGACCTGAGACACACGATGTCAAGGTGAATCAGCTGGAGTACGCCCATGACGGATATGTTTCTCGATTCGAAACCCAGAAACTACTGTGCGAGTTGGGTTGCGGGTGGCAAGCGACGTGCAGGATCGAGGGTTCAGCGGGCAGTCGGGAGTTCGACGGCGCCGTTTTCGAGGAGAACGTGTGCGTCGATCATCTGACCGCCCCGTTCGACGTAACCCATCAGGTTCGCTCCGGACCCCCAGCCGAGCAGTCGCTGTACCTCTTCGGAAAGATCAAGCAGTTTTTCACGCGGGATTGACAGGTATTGGTTCTCTTCCTGACGTAAGCAGGCGAGGTCGAATGCCATCGTCAAGCCGGTCCGTGGCGCCTCGGACGAGTTGTTACCACCGCCGTGGTACGTAGAACCGGTCCACATGAGGGCAGCACCGGCCCGCATCACGGTCGGCGCCGCTTCGGCTTGTTTCGGGCCTCGTTGGTCGTCCCACCGATGGCTTCCGGGTATGACGAGGGTGCCGCCGTTTTCTGCTGTGAAATCGCTGACCGCCACCATGATCTGCAGTCGGCCCTCGCGTCCGTAGTCGGGGTGGCGCCACAGAAAGCTCGTGTCGTCTCGATGGAGACGCTGGGCACCCTGCCCTGGGTGGATTTCGATTGCCTGAGTGACACCGATCTGGATATCAGGCGTGATTTCGATCTGGTCGTCTCCGACCCAGACGGACAGGGGCACCTGAAGGATCTTCTTGGCGGCCCCGTAGTAGAGCGGGTGGAGCGCGATCTGGGGCATGAGGTCGATCCGACCGAACAGCCCTCCTGCTCTTCGCGTTTGGGTTCCGGCGAAGAATTCGTCTTCTCCGTAGCCGGTGCTTTCAAGGACGGGGCCAAGTTGGGCGCGCAGCTCGTCGAGCTGGGGGGTGTCGAGGAAATCTTCGACGATGACACCGCCGTCACGGTGGATCACGTCGACGATCTCGTCGACTGTTGTTGTCGAGGGCAGGGCGGTGAGGTGATTGGCCATGGTTGTCATTGATGTCTCCTTAGATTGCGGATTGAGGGTTGGCGGAGAGTGTTTCGATTTGGGCGAAGATGCCCTTGTCCCCGTGCCCGGCTGCGCATGCACGTTGCAAGTTGTCGAGATTCGCCGTCATCAGAGCGGCGCGTTGGCCTGCTCGCTGCATCGATTGTTGCCAGGCTTCTACTGCGGCTGCGTATACGTTCAAGGTTGCCTGATCGGTCTCGTACTCTCCAGATTCGAACGCTTTGAGTGCTTCGTGAAGGAGTTCGAGAAGTTTGTCGGTCCACAGGTGCAAACTGTGGCGCATCTCCGCGATCGCGACGTCCTCGGACCGCACGTACGCTGCTGCTTCGTGGAAGGCACCGAGCGCGACGTTGAAGAATGCGCCTGCCATGGCCGCGTCGATCACGTTGGCGGCACCGGGACGGGCTCCGACATATCGTGATTGGGCGGCGATGGGTGTCAGAAGGCTCTGGACGTCCTCCCACACGTCCTCGTCTCCGGAATAGTTGATCCCTGAACTTTCGGTTCCGATGTCCTCCGGGTATGCAGCTATGGCTCCGTCGAGGTACCGAGCGCCTCGCCCTGCGATCCACTCGGCGAACTGGTTCGCTTCCTCCGGCGTACCGGTTGCGGTGTTGACGATGATTTTTCCGGCAATCGAATCTGCTTCTGTAACGACATCTTTGGCGATCTCGTAGTTCAGGAGACTGATGACGATTAGCGGGCTGGCCGCAATCGCAGATTGTGGAGATTCGGCGACTGTAGCTCCAGCCGCAGCGAGGGGTAACGCTCTGTCGGCGGTTCGATTCCACACCGTCACCTTTGTCCCGCTACGTATGAGCGCCTGAGCGAGAGCTGTTCCCATCAAGCCGGTGCCGAGTATTGATACGTCCATGTTGTTCATCCTTTGCCTGTCGTCAGTGCATGGAAGTCGGACTTGCGGAATAGCCTGGTGCGCAACCAGTATTCGATTGTGCTGGCCGGCCACAGGGTGTCGATTCGACCGTCAGCGGATTGATACCAGCTGTCGCAGCCACCCGATGCCCATACAGTTCGGCGCATGCGTTCTTGGGTGGCGGCGTAGCTGCCTGTCTGGACGGTGCGATCGAGTTCGAGGGCAGAGATACTCTTTCGGCGCATGTACTGCACTGCCGAAGCGATGTATCTGGCTTGTGCTTCGATCATGAAGATGATCGAGTTGTGACCGAGACCGGTATTCGGGCCGTTGAGGAACCACAGGTTCGGGAACGCGGCGGATGCAAGCCCGAGCTTTGTTGCGGCGCCCTCGCGCCAACTGTCGGAGAGTTCGACTCCTTCGCGGCCGAATACTTTCATCGGTGCCAGGAAGCTGGTTGCCTGGAATCCCGTCGCGAAGATCAGGGTGTCGACTTCGTGTTCCGCTCCCTCTGAGTCAATGATCGAATGCGGGCGGATCTCGGAAACCCCCGAGGTGTTCAAGTGCACATTTTCCCGTTGCAGCGCGGGGTACCAGTCGTCGGATATCAAGCGACGTTTACAGCCAGGATCGTAATCTGGGGTGACCTTCTGCCTCAAGTCCGAATCCGGCACTTGCTGTTGAAGATTGGCGAGCGCCTGGGATCGGTACTGTTCGACGAGTTTGCGATTTCCGAGGAAGGCGCTGGCGAGCTTTTCGAATGCCCAGTAGGTCCGCCATCGCAGCCACCGTTGACGATAAGGACGCCGTGAGAATCTTTCGCGGGTGGCGGGCGACAGCTCGGCATCACCACGTGGCATGACCCAGTTGGGTGATCGCTGAAACACATGCAGGGTCTCGGTGTGCGGGGCGATTTCGGGGACGAACTGGATCGCACTGGCGCCGGAACCTATCACCGCGACACGCCTTCCCGACATGTCGAGGTCATGTCGCCACTTGGCGGAGTGGAATGCGGCACCCTCGAATGATTCCAGTCCGGGTAGCTGCGGGATGTACGGATTACTCAAGCCCCCTGAGCCGTTGACGACAACGGCCGCCGTCACTGATTCGCCGTATGCGAACTGGATGTTCCACCGGAGCCGGTCCTCGTCGAACCGCATTTCGGAGACCTCGACACCGAAGCGGATGTGCGGCAGCAAATCATACTGCGCAGCAACAGATCTGAGATAGTCGAGCAGTTCCGACCATGGCGGGAAGATACGGGTCCAGTTCGGGTTCTGAGCGAAGGAGTAGGAATACAACACGCTGGGCACATCGCAGGCTGCCCCTGGGTATGTGTTGTCGCGCCAGGTTCCGCCGACATCGTCGGCGCGTTCGTACAGGACGAAGTCGTCGATGCCCTTCTTCTTCAGTTCGATCGCCATGCACAGCCCGGAAAACCCGGTTCCGATGATCGCGATGTGGCCGTCGTTGACCCGTGATGACATGTGCTGTGCCTTTGTTCAGAGATGGATCCACGTCGACTTCGTCGACGTGAATTTGTCGAGTGCATGGATGCTCTTGTCCACACTGTGGCCTGAGAGTTTGCGACCGCCGAAGGGGACGGAGAGATCCCCTTCCTCGTAGCAGTTCACCCAGACAAGACCTGCGTCGATTTCGCGCGTGAGCCGATGGGCTCGTGTGAGATTCGACGTCCACACCCCCGCTCCGAGACCGAACGGTGTGGCGTTAGCCAACCTGACGGCGTCAGCGTCGTCAGTGAAACGGGTGACTGCGAGGATCGGTCCGAAAACTTCTTCGCGGAACAGGCGGTGCTCGGCCTGAACATCGGTGAACACGATCGGATCCAGGTACGCCCCCGAACCTGCTCGTTCCTGCAGCGAACCGTGGGCGAGCGTTGCGCCTTCTGTGTGAGCAGTTCTCGCGTGTTCGAGGACGTCCGCGCGATGCGCCCGACTCGCGACGGGCCCGATGTGGGTATCGGGATCGAAAGGGTCACCGACAGTGCAGCGCTTGATTTCCGAAACGACCTCGGCGACGAATTGATCCGCGATCGTTTCCTCGACCAACAAGCGAGCACCTGCAGTGCACATCTGTCCGGCGTTGAAGGTAATTGCCCACGCCACGGTGCGCGCTGCAACGGCGAGGTCCGGAGCATCGGCGAATACCAACTGTGGGCTCTTGCCGCCGAGTTCGAGATGCACGGGTTTCGCATTCGACTCACCCGCGTAGATCAGCAGCTGTTTGCCGACGTCCGGTGATCCGGTGAAGGTGAGACAGTCGACGCCGTTGTGGCGAGCAAGGGCAGCTCCGGCCTGTCCACCGCTACCTGTGACAACTTGCAGCACGCCGTCGGGAAGTCCTGCAGCCGAACCCAGCTGAGCCAAGCGAAGCAAGGACAACGGTGACTGTGTAGCGGGCTTGATGACCATGCTGTTGCCTGCAAGCAACGCAGGGGCGATTTTCCAACTACTGAGAGTGAGTGGGAAGTTCCATGGGGTGATCGCCGCGACCACCCCCACCGGCTCACGGCTCACCAACGCGACCGCATCGATCAGGCCGCGTGGCGACTCGTCGTAGAGTTTGTCAGCCAGTTCTCCATACCAGCGGAAGGTGTTCTCGACGGCGCGCAGCTCGATATCACGTGCCATCTGGATCGGCTTACCCATCTCGAGTGTGATGAGCGCAGCGAGTTCGTCGCGGTGCTCGTAGACGAGCTCTGCCCACCGCTGCAGTACCGCACCACGCTCGCGCGCACTGATCCTCGCCCACCGGCCATCGAGAAACGCCGCGCGAGCACCTTCGACGGCTCTGTCGACGTCGGCGTGAGTGGCCAGCGGGACACTGGTTACGACGGTGTCGTCATGCGGGGACAAGACATGGTGGCGCTCACTCCCGTCACCGTTGAACCATTGACCGTTCAGCCACATAGCCGATGGTGCTTCGATTGACGTCGCGAATCGTGTCCATTCCTCGCGGGTGTTCATGTGCGTTCCGTTTCCGAGTAGAGGGTCGGCATTTTTTCCGTTTCTGGGAGGAGCGGCTTGCCGGCATGAATCGGTGGGACGCGGCCTGCCCATGGGACGGCTTCCTCGAGTTGCGCGGCCACGGCAAGCAACAGATCGTCACGGCCGGGAGCTGCGGCGAGCTGCACTCCGATCGGCAGTCCGTCACACATTCCTGTGGGGATGGAGATAGCCGGTTGGCCCGTGACGTTGTAGATGGCAGTAAAGGGCGAGTACTTCGCCAAGGTGTCCACCCACTCGCCGGCGGTGATACCCCGCCGGTTGGAGTCGAGTTCGCCGACGTGCCAGGCGGTCGTCGGTGTGGTGGGCGTGAGAGTGAGGTCGAAGAATTCGAAGAAGCTCGCCGTGCCACGGGTCAGGTGATTCTGGTAGCGGCGGGCGCGGGCGATGTCCGCCCATTCCACGGTGAATCCGTGACGAACCATGGCGGCAGTCGAGCTCTCCAGCGAGGAGTACATGTCCTCGATGGCGCGTACTCCGGTCAGTGCGCGCATGGACTCTGCGATCGACGCAGACCAGAAAGTGAGATTGAGATCCCGAAACAGTTCGGGGTCAACATCTGGTGCCGCAATCTCGACGTGGCCGCCGAACTGTTCGAGCAAGCGCGCGATGCGCATCACCTCGGCTGTCACGGCGGGGTCCGCAGCGTGACGACTGCCAGGTGATTCGGTCGACACAGCGATCCGGAGGCCTTTCGGTCGCCGGCCGACTGCTCGGCTGTAGTGGCCGGGGCTTCGACGCGGCTGAAAGTACCGGTCCCCCGGTGCGCTGCCGTGCACTACGTCCATCAACGCGGCGGCGTCGCGAACTGTCCGGGTGACCGCGAACTCAGTCGTGAGGCCGAAGAGCGGTTCATCCGAATCCGGGCCGGGTGGAACGAGCCCGCGGGTCGGTTTGAGTCCCACCACCCCGCACAGTGCGGCAGGGATTCTTATGGATCCGCCGGCGTCGTTGGCGTGCGCCCACGGCAAGGCCCCGGCGGCAACGAGCGCCGCGGAGCCACCGCTGGATCCACCGGCGACCCGCTGTGGGTTCCAGGGGTTGCGGGTAGGACCGTTCACTGCCGATTCCGTCGTTGCGCTGAATCCGAATTCTGGTGTGGCAGTGCGACAGGTCACGGACAGTCCGGCAGCGCGCCACCTAGCCATCAGATCGGAGTCACGTGTGGCGATATAGCCTGCGGTTGCTGCGCTACCGTTCTCGTTCGCTATCCCCGCCGCAGTGCACAGGAGATCTTTGAGCGCGAACGGAACTCCGCTGAAAGGACCGGATGTGGAATACGTCGGTGGTGGGTCGAGTGGAGGACCGACGGTGGCACCGAGGTGCGTGTCGACGTGGGAGATTGCAGCTAGTGCGGCTTCGCGCACTTCAGCAGGGGTTACTTCTTTCCGGTCGAGTCGACATTTCAGATCCGTGGCGTCCATGTCCGAGTATTCATGCAACTCCATCGAGCACTTCCTTTCGCGCGAGAGCGACCTGGACCAACCAAGCGAAGACGGGGTCCTTCCGGCGCCATTCCGGATGCCATTGGACGCCGACGATCGGTCTCCCGCGCATCTCCACCGCTTCGACGACACCGTCCGGAGCCCACCCGCTGGGAGTGAGGCCCGGGCCGAGCCGGTCCACTGCTTGGTGGTGCAAGGAGTTGACCTCTACGTGTGCGCCGTATATCTCGAACACCGTCGAATCAGTGGCGATCCGTACGGGGTGGGTCTCCTCGGCTATGCCCAGTCCTGGTGACTTGTGGTTGATGTCTATGGTCGGAAGATCAGGCACGAGCGTGCCTCCCAATGCCACATTCAGCATCTGCATCCCGCGACAGACACCCAGCAGTGGAGTACCGAGTTCTACTGCACCCGATATTAATTCGATCTCATACGCATCTCGACGCGGGTCACTATCCGGGTCGGTGGGCGCGGCGTCGATACCCAGTGTTTCGGGGTGAACATCCTGCCCACCAGAGATGACTATTCCGTCGAGCCGCTCAATCAGGTCGATTCCGCTTGCCTCATAGGGAATTTGGACGACCAGGGCGCCTTCGGACGACAGCCGGGTGGGAAAATCGGAGTAGTGCATGTCGAACTCGAGATGGCGGTACCGAGGTTCGACGGCCAGGCGTTCCGCGCTCGAGCGCCGACCGGTCACTCCGATCAATGGGCGACGCGCACGCTCAGGCGAATTCGACGACGACACGATTCACCCCTCCTTCACGAAGCGCTGCGATTCCTGTGTTGATCTCGCCGAAGGGGACTCGCAACGAGATCATCTCGTCGAGTTCGAGTCGGCCCTGGACGTACAGCTCGGCCAATCGCGGAATATCGGTCGGGAATTGGTTCGACCCGAGGAGGGAGCCTTGCAATCGCTTCTCCTGGAAAAACAATTCCGACGCTGTGATCCGCAGCGGCTCGTCATCAGGAACCATGCCGAGGACCGTGGCCACTCCGCCGGGAGCGAGCATCGAGAATGCCTGCTCGACAGTGACTCTGCGGCCGATCGCCTCGAATGAGTAGTCCACCCCACCCGGACACAACGCGCGTACGGCGTCGACTGGTTCGATCTCAGCCGCGTTCACTGACGCAGTCGCCCCGACTCGAAGAGCCTGATCGATACTTCGCTGGTCCACATCGATCGCGATGATCCGGGCCGCGCCGGCTAGCCGGGCGCCCTGAATTACCGAAAGCCCCACGCCTCCACAACCGATGACGGCAACCGACGACCCTGGTTCGATGCGAGCACTGTGCCAGACCGCCCCGACGCCGGTGATGGTGGCGCACCCGAGCAAACTCGCGCGATCGAGAGGTACCGAATCGTCGACGCGGACGACGCTGTTCTCGTGCACGAGCATCTGTTCGGCGAATCCACCGATGCCACCCATTCGTCCCACTGCGCGCCCGGCCTTGGTCGTCAACGCCGGCTGGGGCCGCGAGCGGAGGCGGGAATGATTGGAGCAGAGGGTGAGTCGACCTGCAATGCAGTATCGGCATCGGCCACAAAAAGCTGTCATGCACGTCACGACGTGGTCGCCAGGCGCTACAGCCGTGACGTCTGACCCAACCGATTCGACGATGCCCGATGCCTCGTGACCGAGCACCTCCGGAAGTTCTGTTCGCCAGAGCGCGTCCACGTAGTGCAGATCGGTATGACACAGCCCGACGGCTGCTGTACGTATGCGAACTTCTCGAGGTCCGGCCACGTCGATGTCGAGTTCTTCGAACTCGAGCCGACCAGGGGCAGCGTTCAGTATTGCTGCTTTCATCTTCAGACCTGTCCTCGTTGTCAGACGTGCTCGAAGTAGCGTTCGAGCTCCCAGTCGGAGACTCCTGCGGCCGGGTCTCCCCCAGTGGTGAAGAACTGCAACCATTCCCACCGGCGCGTGCCGATCCAGTACTCCACCAGCTCTCGCCCCAAAACCTCCGTCAGGTTTACATCGCCACTCAATTCCGCGATCGCTCGAGAGAGGCTGGCTGGCAACTTCGGGGTTCCCGGCGGCAATCCCCAGGCCATGACGGTGCATTCGAGGCCAGGATCGCTGTGATCGCGCAGACCGATCAGACCGCCGGCAAGGAACGATGCCATCGACAGATAGATGTTCACGTCCGCCGACGGGACGCGATACTCGACACGAGAGAGCTTCTCGGTCGTGCAGACGGCTCGAACGGCCGCACTCTTGTTGTCAACACCCCACGTGACGGTGGTGGGAGGTCCGTCGAATTCTGCGATTCTGCGGTATGAGTTCACGGTCGGATACTGGAAAGAACTGGCCGCCGCCATTGTGTCGAGGACGCCACCGATGAAGTTCCGCATCGTCTCCGACGGGCGCGAGGGCTCAACTTCATCGAAGAAGGCGTTCCGTCCGTCCTGTTGAAGCGAAAGGTTGATGTGAGCGCCCTGCCCGAACTGGTCCGGCGACCACCGAGCCATGAAGGTGATGGTGCGACCGTGCTCGTAGGCGACTTCCCGCATGATCTGCTTCGTTCGTACGTACCAGTCCGCTGCGGTGAGAATGTCGGTCGGTGGGAGATTTACTTCGATTTGGCCGTGCGCGGACTCGTCTGCCCAGCCTTCCCAAGGGATTCCGGCCCGTTCGATGCGGTCAGCTATTGCGTCCATGAGCGTCGTGTAGTCCCGTGATCTGCTCAACAGGTAGATCGCGCCCTGGGTACCGCCGAGTGGATGCAGGTTCGTGAAACGCTGTTCGCGGGCCTGCTCGATCGACTCTTCGAACACCGTGGCCTCGATCTCCACGGCCGCCTTACCTGTAAATCCAAGCTCGGCAAGCTCTTTGACCACACGTGCGAGCGTGGATCGCGAACACACCGGAAGCGGTGCCCCGTGTTGATCGACCAGATCACACATCACCGTGGCGAGACCTGGTAGTGATGCGTCGGTTGACAGAGTCGTAAGGTCGGGACGAAGGAAGACGTCGTGCATCTCACCGCGCCAATCACCGAAATCGAATCCGAGCTGAGCGGTGTTCCCGAGATCGACTGCGAGGGCGATATCAGCGAATCCCCAGCCCGATTGCGCTCCGGACTCAAACTTTTTGGGTGACAGATGTTTTCCGACCAAGGCACCATCCAACGTCACGGTTTGTGCGCGAATCGTGCGAACGGAATTGTTGCCGATCCATTCACCGAGGTTCGTCGTGTCAGACATGGAGGACCGCCTTCATTGATGCTCCCGCGACGACCGACAATTGTCGGTTCGTGCCTTTGATGTAGAACTTCCCTGCGCGCAGGGAATAGACGAACAACTCGAAACCCGCTAGCAGTCGACGTAGATCCATCTCGAGCCCGTGAATTTCATACACATCCGTTGTCGGCCCCACGTGCACGGCTGCGTCCGTGTCGAGAGCAGCCAATGACAATCCGGGCATTCCAGGCAGGCCCGAAGCTTTCTCCCAGAATTCACACGCTGCGATGTCCAGCGTCGGTGGCTCTGGTTCGATAAGAGGGGTTAACGCGGCAACATTCGCAGTGCCCGCCAGTGGCTCGTCCTCGGATATCGCCAGTTCGTCGACGCTGATTCCGACAACAGGAACTGTCGACCCCTCGGGGCTACTGACGTGCACGCCGGTTGCTGTTCGAGTCAATCGCGCGCTTTGCGGATCACTGGTCGACTGCAGGTCGACCTCGGGGGGCATTGCCTCGAGAGCTTTCCTGCCTGAGTCGGAATCGAGAGCAACGCGCAGGCGGGTCACGACAGCTCGTACCAACGGGGGTGGGTCGAACTCCATCGTGACGGCGACGTCGGGCGCACACCGGGTGTGGGATTCATCGGGTCGCGGTGGATCTGTATCCACCCGCTCTCGGATGTCGGTCATGGGGTGGTCCCTCCAGTTTCGGGGCATGGGGCAAGCGATTTGGTTGCGCGTCAGAGAGACGCGGTTTTGTGCGATGTCGCAGCTCTCGCCCTGGTGTGATCTGCCAAGCGCTATAGTCGAGCAATGAAGTCAGTCACATGACTAACTCATGTGACTGAGATTATGGCGGATCGGAGCTAGCGTCAATAGGCAAACTGCAAGAGATCCCGAAGAGCGGCAACGACGCACCCGGAACGCACCGGGCAGATATAAGGAACGACCAGGGTGTCACGCACGCTGAGTGACATCGATACGCTCGACCCCTGGAGTCCCACGGCAACGAGAAGGTGAACGGTAAAGCGAATGGCGTATCTGACAGCATCCGAGCGGCGGACTGCGATCGTCAAGGCCGCCGCCCGAGTCATCATTCGCGACGGACTGGCCGCGGCGACCACCCGCCGCATCGCCGACGAAGCCGGAGTCAACCTCGCTGCGTTGCACTACAGTTTCGACGGCAAAGGAGAGATCTATACCGCCGTGGACGACATGTTTCGTGCCACCACAGTGGGATCACGCCTGGTACCGACAACTGGCTGGACACGTCAAGAGATCATCCGTTCATTGCTCGAACGCTTCCAAGATCTTCTCCACGCCGATCGGGACGTCCCGATCGCCCAATACGAGCTGCTGCTGTGGGCGCTGCGCAATCCGGACAAGGCCGAACTCGCCAGAGCCAGCTACACGACGTACATATCCGCCTTCGCCGATGAGCTTCGGCACGCAACCGACATCGCCGGCAGCGACGCCACACTGCTCGCCCGCTACACGATCGGCGCAATCGACGGAATCTACATGCAAAATCTCGCAACCGGCGCGACCGGAGTGAGCGCACCCGAACTCGACGCCATCTCGTCCGCAATCGTCGGCATCATCGATTCGATCCACCCGCCCCACTAGAGTTTTCCCGTTTCCCGCCCGGCGTTGCAATCGACAGCGCCGGGCCGCAGTCGTGCCCGTCATCATCCGAATCCCGCAGCTGCATTCAAGGAATTTCCCGGAACTCATTGACGAACAGCAAGGGCGAAGCTAATCTCAGTCGATCGACTCAGTCATGTGACTGACATCACCATCTCCTGAGGGCTATCCCGATCCTCACACGCGCGATCGCGGCCGATCCCGGCATATAGCCCCTGCCCGCACTCGACAGTGCACAAATTCAAGGACGCACACATGAATCACTCGTCGAATAATGCTGTAGCACAGACTGATACGGAGTCCATCAACCTTGAATCCGGCCATCTCAGCCGCCTTCAACTGACCTCGCTGGCCATCTCGTCAATGATCCCTGCCGTCGGCATGGCGTCGTTTCCAATGCTGCTGGTACTCAACGCAGGACTCGGTGGTTGGGTCGCTGCTCTGCTCGCAGCGCTGACAGTCATCTGCGTCGGCAGAGCAGTAACCGTCTTCGCTAGCCGGTATGTCGCCTCCGGATCGCTCTACTCCTACGCCGGCGAAGTATTCGGGCGATGGGCACAGTCACTGATCGCAGCCTCGTTGTTCCTCGGGTATCTGGCGATGGTCGCAAGCATTTTGCTGGTCATCGGCGCGTACAGCGGTAGCTTCCTGCAATCTATCGGCATCAACGGCGGCCTCGATCGCCCTGCACAAATCGCGATCTACCTCGCCTCCGCAGCAATTGTCGCGGCGATCACCTGTCGCGGCCTAGATGTTTCGATCGTAATCGCGGTCCTACTCACTGCGATTTGTCTTCCACTGTTGCTGGCCATTACCGGGGCGAGTGCGATTCACACTGGTCTACATCTGCAGGAACAACTGACTCTTCAGGGCGCGTCCGTCAGCGGGATCGTGGCCGGCATCGCATCCGGAACTGCGTTCCTGGTCGGTTTCGAGGGGAGCGCGGCCCTGGCCGCCGAGACCCGCGACCCGAAGAAGAATGTGCCGGCCGCCGTGATGAGTGTCCCCATCGTGCTTGGAACCTTGTACGTGATCGCAACCTTCCTACAGGCACCAGGAATCACGGAGACGTCCGACCAAATCCTTTCCGGCACATCATCCCCCGCCGCCCTGGCCGAGAATGCGGGCTTACCGACCGCAATGGGACAAATGACGGACCTCGTTGTCGCCGTAGCGACCTTCGCCGCACTGATCGGATTCGTCAACTACGGATCCCGCTTCGTCGCCACCCTGTCAGCCGAAAAGCTTCTACCACAAAGGTTCACACGCATACACTCCCGATTCCACAGTCCTGTTTCCGCAATCCTGCTGATCATTCTCGGTGGCCTCTTCGGCATTTGCACTTTGGTGATCGGCGCCACGGGCCCACTTCCTTCCATCTATAACGCAGTGTCAACTCTGGTCGTCTATTTCTGGGTGAGCCCATACGTCGTCATCAGCATCGGCGCCGTGATGCTCCTCTTCCGCGAGCGCGCAGCCACCGCCGTGACAATCGCAGCACTGATCGCCGGTGCCGTCGCAACCTCATGGATCTATCTCAACGGAATCTTCTTCCCCGCACCGTCTCCAGTCAGTGCCATGTCCTACGTTGCGCTCGCAACCATCACGCCGGCCACTATCGCCTTTTACCTGATGGGGCGTCGAAGCCACGCTGACGCCTCCCAGCCGCCACCTCACCTGAACTCGGAACGAGCGACGGCCCGAGAGCAGTAGACGAACCTCAAATTCAAGCCACCAAACCGGCTTCCCCGTCGCGAGGCACGGGCCCACCGGAGCATGAAAACCACGCCGCCCAACCTGCACTGGAACTAAAAGCGGAAGCGCCGTCGGCGCCAATTTGCTCGAGTTGGATCAGTGGGCCAAAGACATGGTCCTTGAAGCCGTCGCTACGTCGCGTACGCGTCATCCTTCGGGCGCAACCCTTCGGCTACTACGCGTGCGCGGCAGCCAACAACGCTGTGGCGCATGGAATGCCCTTCGACCATGCACTCACTGACGGAGACCTTCGGATTGATACTGAGCGTTCCGGATTCCTGATCAACACCGAATTCGGTGTCCTCGGTATCAGTCAGACATCAGGACCCACATACTCGAACACCGGCCGACCTGGGCGGAAATACACACTATGCCCAGGCCTGCTGCCAGCCCTGGAATCCTGGGTCATGACTGACGCCGACGGCCATGATCCAATGTCGAGGCGTTCGACGCGGCTGATTCCGTACGCGGCAAAAGAATCGCAGGCATGTTCTCAACCGCTCAATATCGGAACGCCCTTTCTGGGAACTCGTGTTCGGGGTCATCGGCTCGCGAATGCTCGAGCGCGGTGCCCACGCCCGACATGCGAACATTCGCATACTCGACTTTGACAATCATTTACATTAAGCAGTAGATCTATACCCATGCACCTCAACACCCGCATGTCGCGGCGCCTCACCCTTGCCACATCAGTTGGCCTCTCACTCGCCCTCGTTACGGGCTGCTCGTCCGACAACAAGGACTCGGCCCCGCCGGAGACCACCACGACAACCGCGTCCGCACCCACCGAACAAGCCTCGGCAACACCGCGTCTCGCAGTCTCCTACGACGGTGGCGTCCTGGTGCTGGATGCAACGTCGCTCGACGTGGTCGGCGAGACCAAGATCGACGGCTTCACGCGACTCAACCCGGCCGGCGACGGTCGCCACGTCATGATCTCCTCGGGTGAGGCGTTCAAGGTGCTCGACACCGGCACGTGGTCCTCGGCCCACGGCGACCATTCCCACTACTACACAGCCGATCCCGCGATGTCCGAGGTCGAGTTCGCAGCCAACGAACCCGGACACGTTGTACGCCATGCCGGAAAAACCGTTCTCTTCAACGACGGCTCGGGACTCGTCGAGATCTTCGATCCGGCGCAACTGGCAAAGCGCCAACCTCGCGTCGAGACGTACACCACGCCAGAACCCCATCACGGCGTTGCGGTCGCACTTGCCGACGGCAGCCTGTTGACGACCATCGGAAATTCGGAGTCCCGCAACGGCATTGCCATCCTCGATGCCGACCGCAAGGAAATCCTGCGCAACGAACAGTGCCCCGGTGTCCACGGCGAAGCAGTCGCTGCCGGCGAAGCCATCGTGCTGGGCTGCCAGGACGGGTTGCTCGTGTACAAGAACGGAGCGATCACCAAGGTCCAGAGTCCGGATGCATACGGCCGCATCGGAAATCAAGCAGGCTCGGAGGAGTCGGACATCGTCCTGGGTGATTACAAGACTGACAAGGACGCCGAACTCGAACGTCCGCAACGGGTCTCGCTGACCAACACGACGACGTCCGAACTCAAGCTCGTCGACCTCGGCACCAGCTACACCTTCCGCTCACTCGGCCGCGGACCGCACGGAGAGGCACTGGTGCTCGGCACCGACGGCGCCATCCACGTCATCGACCCGAACACCGGCGTCGTCACCAAGAAGATCGCCGTCATCGACGCATGGACCGAGCCCACCAAGTGGCAAGAGCCCAGGCCGGCACTCTTCGTGGAAGACCACACCGCGTACGTCACCGATCCCACGTCGAAGAAGCTGATCGCCGTCGACCTCGAGGACGGCAGCATCCTGACCGAGACCACCCTCGATCACGCCCCCAACGAATTGACCGGTGTCACCGGCTGATTCAGATCCTCATCTCAGGCCCCCATCTCACACCGAGATGGGGGCCTGAGCCGTTCTCGTGCTTCGCCTACTGACCAGGGAATCTCGACACTTAGGCAGTCCTCGAGGTTCTACGACGCGCACCTCAGAGAATCGAAGCCGTTGTCGCCAGCTCTGCTGGAGCTGAGGGATGAGCAGGACCACGATTGACCGCGGCACAAGTCAGCATGGAATAACTCCGTGTGGAGGTTCGTTGGAGATGGTGTCGGTGTTCGGTTCTTTGCCCCGGGTACCACCCCAGAATTGCCACTTCGAGTGGCCACTTGCCGAGAGGCGCAAGACGGGCACCGACGCGCTGGAGCCGCTGGACACCTTTCGGTGCCAGCGGCTTTGTCGTCTGAATGATCAGGCCGGGTTTTCGCCGGCAGCGACGTCGAGGATCCACGTCACCCCGAACGCATCGGTGAGCATGCCGAATCCGGGGCTCCACGCCGCCGCGGCAAGACCCTCGATGATGGATCCACCGACAGAGAGTTTGGCCCAGTAACCCTGCACCTCTTCGAGCGATTCACCGCGAACCGAGACGAAGAACGGTTGGTCGGTGATCGTGGTGCCGTTCTCACGGTGCGTCGTGCCGGCATTGGCGGTCGAACCGCCCGACTGTCCTGGGATGTCGTACGCCATCACGCTGAAGCCGTCCGCGGTTTCGACTTGGCCGAACACAATGTTCTCAGCGCCAGGCACATCCTTGGGCATTCCGAAGTCGCCGTAGGTTGCGATCGTGACCTGGCCACCGAAGACGGACTGGTAGAACTCCAGAGCCGCGCGGGCGTCGCCGCGGAAGTTGAGGTGGGTCGTTGTCTTGATGCTCATGTCTGCTCCTAGTACGAACGTCGCCCGGGTTTTCCCTGACAACGTCGACTCTCACAGCCGTATAGGACTGTTTTCGTCCTAGACTCGTCGTAGTCTCACGACATGGCGACCACCACTCGGCTCTTGAATCTGCTGTCCCTCTTGCAGACGAGGCGCGACTGGCCGGGCGCTCTACTCGCCGAGCGGCTCGACATCAGCCACCGCACGGTCCGCCGCGACATCGACCGGCTCCGGGAGATGGGTTACAGCATTGCGGCGACCATGGGCCCGGACGGCGGATACCGACTCGACGCCGGCAGCGAGCTACCACCCCTGCTGTTCGACGACGATCAGGTCATCGCCTTGGCAGTCGCTCTGCAGGCGGCGACGCTGACCGGCGTCGGCATCGAAGAGGACGCAGTGCGTGCGCTGACCACCTTGCGGCAAGTGATGCCGTCGCGTCTGCGCCATCGCCTCGACGCACTCACGTTCACCACGATTTCGACCGATTCCAGCGACGCAGACTCGGTGTCCCCTGAGGTGCTCGTAGCGATTTCCGCAGCGGTGCGCGCTCGCGAGGTGCTCCGCTTCGACTACTCGAACGGCCGCTCAACTGACAACATCGAAATAACACCCCCACGCCGCGTGGAGCCACATCATCTGGTGACCTCCAAGCGTCGCTGGTACCTCGTCGCGTGGGATCTCGAGCGAGACGACTGGCGAATCTTCCGCGCCGATCGCATCACTCCACGCACCCCGAACGGCCGGCGGTTCACACCGAAGGGGATCCCCGGCGGTGACGTGAGCGAATACGTGGCCGCGCGCTTCAAGGGATCGGAACATATCAACAAATGGCCGTGCCACGGCAAGGTCGTTCTCCATCGACCAGCCAGTTATGTTCTTCCCTTTGTCGAGGACGGCGCCGTCGAAGATCTTGGCCCCGACCAGTGCAGCCTCGAAGCCGGATCATGGTCCTGGACGGCGCTGGCAGCCTCCTTCAACCGATTCGACACCGACATCGATGTCGTCGGCCCGGCAGAACTGACCCACGCTTTCGCACAACTCGCCGCCCGCAATGCCGCGACTGCTGCGAGCTAGGCAGTCGTCGCGAATGAGATCCAGGTCTCCAACACAACCGTGCGTCCGTGGGTTCATGTAGGTTTCAAGTCCTCAGAGGACCTGAGGACTTGAAGACCTCAACGAAGGGATGCCCAAGGAGATGAAGAAGGGGCAAGTTGCGTTTCTCACCGGCACACACGTCGTGAACGATCTGTACCAGGGGGCTGTGCCTGCACTGTTGCCGTTCATGATGCTGGAACGCGGATATTCCTACTCCGCGGTTGCCGGAATCACGCTCGCCGCGACCGGACTATCCAGTGTCGTGCAACCCGCATTCGGCATGCTGGTCGATCGAAAGAGCCGGAATTGGCTGGTACCCACAGGTTTTGTGACGGCCGCAACGGGAATTGTCGTGGCCGCGATGAGCACCACCTACATCGTTACTTGGCTGGCAATTGCTTTGGCCGGCATCGGCATTGCCGCATACCATCCGCCCGCCACAAATTTGGCACGCGCAGCTGGAGGTCACTCGCAGAAGGCCATGAGCGTGTTCTCCGTGGGCGGCACGTTGGGAGCCTCACTGGCGCCACCGTTCGTCACGCTCGTGGTCGGTTCGCTCGGATTGTCCGGCGGCTACCTGCTCGCAGTTCCTGCAGTGGTAGCGGCTATTTGGTGGATCGTCGCCCAATCACGATCGGCCGGCACGGGCACGGACGCCGAATCAGCCCAGTCGTTGAGTTCGCAGCTAGCAGCGAACGGTCCCGTGTCAGATGATTGGCGCTCGTTCACCCGACTCGTGCTGGTAACGGTGTGTTGGTCAATTCCATATGTGACCACGCTGTCGTTGGTCTCACCGTACGTACTCAACGGACTGAACGGATCGTCCTCGAGTGCAGCAATCGTGTTGTCCTCCTTCACCTTGGCGGGAGCGGCCGGCACGCTACTGGGCGGAGTCCTCGCGGACCGTCGTGGTCGACGTGCATCCATCCGACTCGGTTACCTGCTTGCGGTACCTTCACTGGCATTGCTCGCCGCGGCTCCGAACGTGGCAATTGCCGAACTTGGAATCGTCTGTCTCGGATTCGCGATGTTCTTGCCCTTCGCGCCACAGGTGACATTGGCGCAGGACTACCTACCGAACCGCCCAGGCACGGCAAGTGGGGTGACCCTCGGACTCGCAATGTCAGTGGGAGGCATCGCCTCTCCGCTGTTCGGTTACCTGGCAGATCACTTCGGACCGCGCATGGCGATCGGGGCGACAACTGCAGTGCTGTTGGTCGGAGCCGTCATCGCATTCACCTTGCGCGATCGACGCCTCGACCCGGAGGACGAGACGGAGCGCGAACTGGACGTCATCGCCCTTCGATAACCCGAAGACAGCCCCGTAGTCTGAAGATTCATCGGAGGACATGAAGTGTCACTCGGTGGGCCGCTCCACGGCGGTTCACCGAGTCAGTCAGGAGCAGACACATGGCAGTGCGCCAGGTCAAGCAGCAGTCACTGGTACAGAAAGCCGCAGACGAACTTGCGCGCCTCATCGGCGACGGCGAGTGGCCGGTCGGGACGAAAATCCCGAACGAGCAGGATCTGAGCACGCTCCTCGGAGTCGGGCGTTCGACCGGCAGGGAAGCCGTGCGTGCACTGATCGCGTCGGGACAGCTCTACTCTCATCAAGGATCCGGCACCTACGTCATGTCCTCGACTCCGGTCACAGAACTCGAGCGAGAACTCAAACGCTCGGACCGCCGCGAAGTCTACGAAGTACGCAGACTCCTGGAAGTGGAAGCGGGCCGCCTGGCCGCCATGCGTCGGACCTCTGCCGACGTCGACCTGTTACGGGCAGCACTCGCAGCCCGTGAAAATGCTTCGACACCAACAGAATTTGTCGACGCTGACATGGAACTACATCGCGCCGTGGTGAATGCTGCGCACAACAGCGTGTTGTCGATGGTGTTCGATTCATTCATCGAAACGCTCCGCAACTCGGCCCTGGACGTGATCACCGACGTCGCGGCGCGAAACCCCCAATCCATCGACGACGAAGCCGCTGCCCACCGAGATCTGGTGGAAGCAATCGTCGCGGGTGATGCCGACGCTGCCAGCGCGGCAACGCGCAGGAACATGGACGGGCTCGACTGACCCTCTCTATCGTTGTCAGGCATGACGTCCACATCGCTCCCTCCACGGGGTCTCCGGATCGGTCTGTCCGCCATCGCGTGGCTCAACCTGCTCTCTGCGCTCGTAGGAATGGCGGGCCTGACGATCGGCGGCGGGATGGGCCTGCCTCCGGAGTGGATCGAGGGAACCGTCTTCCCTTCATACTTCTGGCCCGGAATCCTCCTCGGCGTCGTCGTCGGAGGCATCCAAGCCGTCGCACTCTTCGCTCAGCACAACAGGTTCCGCCTGGCATGGGGCCTGCACGCCGCCGCCGGGCTGACCATGCTTATCTGGATCTTCGTCGAGATCGCCATCGTTCTCGCCTGGTCGCCGCTGCAAGGCATCTTCTTCACCACCGGACTGGCCCAGACGATCCTCGCCGTGCTCGCACTCGGAGCCTGGCCTCGCCCCTTCCTTCAACGAACCGACAGCCATCACGGTCAGTGACGAATTACATTGGGATAGAAGGTCACTAGGACCGACCTCGATGCTCTCCATCGCCCAATCCAGCTCGACCCCCGACCGTCAACTGAAATCTGTTCAGCCGATGAGGTCTTTCGAGAAGTTCAGCGAGTCGAAAGACCTGTTCGCTACGAGTTCCAATTGCCTCTGTGTTGCACCGTCTCGGGCGCGCTGAGACATGCCTTGGATGACTACACCGATGAACTCGGCAAGGTCCTCGGGATCGGAGTCAGCGGGCATGAGTCCGTTGGCGATATCGGCTGCGATCCTCTGCGACAGCAACACCACGTTGGCATTTCGCATGTCGCGCAATCGGTTTGCTATGTGACTGTTGGCGTCGGTCACGCTGACCGCCGCGCTGATGATCAGACAACCACCCGGACAAGACTCGTCGGTGTAATGGGACGCCGCGTCGTTCAAGAGGCGGCGAATCAATTCGGATGCCTCGCGCTCTTCGGCGAACGCCCGGTCCATGAAGTCGCCGCGAGTCGCGTTGTAGTGATCGACGGCGGCAAAGAACACTCCTTCCTTGCCGCCGAAAGCACTGTAGAGACTCGGTGGATTTATCTGCATCGCAGCAGTCAACATGGCAACGGATGTCCCCTCGTAGCCGTGCTCCCAGAAGGCATACATCGCCTTGTCCAAGGCCGCGTCTACGTCGAACTTCCGCCCTTGTCCCGGCACCCCGGCCATGCAACCTCCCAATTCCGCAGCATCTACCGATCCAAATGTGATCTATTCTACTCTTGTAGCGATCACTATGCGAATGTCCTACTGTTCTCCTCGAAAGTTCATTTCGTTCACTGAAGTACCGCCGTACTGCTGACACAGCTCGCGAACGCTCTTTCACACCGTCTAGGGGGATCGACATGCGTAGTGCCGCTTCATTCAAACTGGGCCTCAGCCACAGCGCGGCCACCGATTCGACATGGAAGGTCGAAGCGGTCAAACAGGTCGAGTATCACGTGATTGCCGCACGAAATCTGTTCGCCAAGGACAGCACTCGACTACTCGACGGGTGCAGCGCAGCGTCGCTACACCGCGGAGACCGACGCTTGATCATCATCGACGCGAACGTCGACCGAATTCACGGGGATAGAATTCGAGGCTACTTCGAACACCACGGAATACGAGCATCCTTCGTACCGATGCGAGCCGACGAGACGGTCAAAGAGTGGGGTTCTGCGGTGCGGGTGGTCGACGCGATGAACGGATTCGGCATCGACCGACGCAGGGAGCCGGTAATCGCGATCGGCGGGGGTGTTCTACTCGACATTGTCGGTTTCGCCGCGAGCGTCTACCGCCGCGGAACGCCGTACATCCGGGTCCCCACCACACTGATCGGCCTCGTCGACGCCGGGGTCGGCGTCAAGACCGGAGTCAACTACGGCATTGGCAAGAATCGACTGGGGACGTATGCACCGGCCCTGGCAACTTTTGTCGACCGAGCATTCCTGCGTACCCTCGACAACCGACACTTGTCCAACGGCCTTGCCGAGATACTCAAGATGGCCTTGATCAAATCCCTCGACCTCTTCGAACTGCTGGAAATCTTCGGGGAACGATTGATCGATGACAGGTTTCAGGGCTCTTCCGACGAACTCGACACAGCAGCAACACAAGTCATCGCCGAGTCGATCCACCTGATGCTCGAGGAACTGCAGCCCAATCTGTGGGAATCCTGCCTCGAACGCTGCGTCGACTACGGCCACACATTCTCGCCCACGCTCGAGATGGAAGCACTACCGGAACTTCTGCACGGTGAAGCCGTAGCTGTCGATATGGCATTGACGTCTGCACTGGGTTATTTGCGGGGAAGTATCAGTGAAGCTGAACTTGATCGCGTCCTGACTGTAATGAGGCGCCTCGGCCTTCCCACCTGGAACGACGTCTTGTCCACACCGGGCGTCCTCGGCGCCGCATTGGCCGACACAGTGCGTCATCGGGACGGGCGGCAACGGCTGCCTTTGCCGGTCGGGATCGGTGGACACCACTTCGTCAATGATGTCACGATCGACGGAATCAACTCTGCCTCCGCCCTTTTGAACAGGAAGAGCGACGAGCTACGCGTCCGTGAGACGTCGGTGACGAAGGTCGCGTCATGAGGTGGGGCGGCCTCTACATCGAAGGCTTCGGCTCATACCTACCGGACAGGCGGGAACAAGCCTCCGACATGGTGACCGAAGGACGGTTCGATCCCGTCGAACAGCAGAAGACCGGACAGACTTCGGTTGCAGTGTCGGACCCTGATATCGGCGAATCCGCGCCGGAGATGGCAGTCTTCGCAGGCAGAGCTGCGTTGGCCGACAGCGGAATCAGCAGCAACGAAATCGACCTACTCGTGCATGCAGTGGTTCTGCACAACGGCCTGGAGGCGTGGAACTGCGGCGCCTACATTCAGAACGAACTTGGCATCGACGACTGCCTGCCGATCGAGATCCGAACAGCCTGCGCCGGAGCAATCGTCGGAATCGAACTGATCGGCCGCTGGTTCGACGGACACGGCAAAGGCCTGGTAACTGCATCCGACGCTTGGCGTCTCCCCCTGTTCGACCGGTGGAATTCCGACAGCGGTCTCGCCTACGGAGACGGCGCGGCCGCTGCTGTCATCGGCCCGGATCCGGGTCCCTTTCGTATTCTTTCGACTTCCGTAGTCACTGATGCACACCTCGAGCAGATGCACCGCGGGCACGAGCGCACAAGCATGCCTGTCTACGGCACCGCCGACCCGATCGATCTCCGAGCACGGGTGGGGGGCTTCACCGAGACTCACTCCATCGACGAGTTCTGGTCACGCAACGCGGCCGCTCTGTCTCGATGCGCTGAAACAGCTTTGGGTGATGCCGCCACTCATCACGGTGACATCGCCACCTGGATCGTACCGAATTTCGGCAACGTCCTACTCCGCAAACAATGTTTCGAGCCGCTGAAGATCCGCGCCGAGCAGACCTTGGTCGAACTCGGCAGAACCATCGGCCACACCGGTGCTGCCGACCCACTACTGGGCCTCGACCTGCTCCGCCGCAGCAAGGCCCTGCACCCCGGAGACCGGATCATGCTCACCGGCATCGGCGTCGGGTTCACATGGGGATGCGCAGTCGTCGAATACACCGGATACGAGAAGGGATAGGCCATGGTGGTCGAAACTCCGCACGAATTGACGACAACGGCTCGCTCTACCAACGCGAATGCCGCAATAATCTGGATGCTCCTGGCAGTGTTCGGCGTCGGCACTGTCGAATACCTTGTGGCCGGCGTACTTCCGGACATCTCCACCGACCTCGGGGTCAGCACCTCCACAGCCGGACTGCTCGTCACCATCTATGCCGTCACAGTGGTCATCGGTGGCCCTCTACTGACGATCGCTACCACCAGGGTGCCGCGGACACCTCTCATCGCGGCTCTGATGGCTCTCTTCGTCATCGGCAACATCGGAACTGCGCTGGCACCGAACTTCGCAACCATGGTGATATTTCGGATCATCACTGCTCTGCCACACGCGACGTTCTTCGCTCTGTGCCTGGTGCTGGCGACGTCGTTGGTGGCGCCTGAATTCCAAGGGCGTGTGATCGCCCGCGTCACCCTCGGACTGAACCTGGCGACGGTCCTCGGCGTCCCCTTGGGAACTCTCATCGGTACACAACTGGGTTGGCGCTGGTCTTTTGCGATCATCGCCGTTTTCCAACTGCTGGTCACCGCTGCGCTGATCGCCTCGACGCGCAACGCCGCTCCCTCGCACCAGACCGGCAACGTCAGCTCAGAGCTACGGGTGTTCACCCGGGGCCCAGTTCTGTGGGCGATCGGGCTGACCGCTCTCAGTCAGGCAGCGCTTTTCGTGGTGTTCACCTACATCTCGCCGTATCTCACCGAGCATGCCGGCATCTCGGTGTCGACGGTGACGGTGGTGTTGTTCGTATTCGGCGTCGGGTCTGTTGTCGGCAATCAACTCGGTGGTTACTACGCAGACAAGGACCTGGACAAAACGCTGTACATCGCGTTGACCGCGCTCGCGTTGGCACTTCTCGCTCTCTTCGTCTTCGGCGGAACGTCTTGGTTTGCCTTCGCCTGGATGTTCGTACTCGGTGCTACCGGTTTTTCCATTATTCCGCCGCTCGCCTCGAAACTCATCGGTGCTGCAAGCGAAGCCCCGCACCTTGCTGCCACGGTCAACATTGCAGGATTCCAACTTGCGAATGCTGCCGGCGCGTGGATCGGCTCGATCGCTCTGTCCGGCGGCAACAGCGTTGCAGTCCTGCCTGCTATCGGGGCAGTCCTCGCGGCGGGCGCAGTACTGCTGCTGTTCGTCAGTCGGCGCACTGCTCGGAGCGTGACGTGAAAGCCATGAGAGCTGCGATGATCGACGCTCCCCGTTCCGTGTCGATCGTGACGATCGACCGTCCCAACTGCGGGCCTGACGATGTCGTCGTCAAGGTTGCCTATGTCGGTCTGTGCGGTACGGATCTGGAGTTGTTGCACGGCACGTCGTCATACCTCACTGATGGCCTTACGTCGTTTCCGCATCACTTCGGGCACGAATGGGTGGGCACCGTAGAGCAGACCGGCCCGAATATTCACGATCTGTCGGCGGGTGACGTAGTCACCGGGAGCACGATGATTTTCTGCCAGGCGTGTTCGGCCTGCGGGGCCGGACGACGCAACCAATGCTCCGATCTGCGTGAGGTCGGGCTATACGAACATCCTGGTGCCGCAGCCGAATTCCTCCGCATGCCGCGGCGCACGGTCGTTTCACTCGGTCGCGTCACAGTCGAACCGGAGCACGTTCTCATCGAGCCGCTCGTGACGGTGCTCGAGGCGCTCGACGCTGCTTCGGTGTCGCCGGGTGATCGGGTTCTCGTCGTCGGCGCGGGCACGATCGGCAGCTTGTCCATCGCCATGCTGAGTCGATACCCGATCACCGTCGACGTTCTCGAACCCCGGTCGATCGAACACCTCGACTCCGGCACCGTCACACACAGTTTCACCGATGCCACACACCTGACCGGGCAGTACGACGTGGTCGTGGAGGCGTCTGGCGGCGCCGGTGCGCTGGGTACCGCCGTACGCGTTCTCCGTCCGGGAGGCAAGTGCATCCTCGTAGGCGTCGCGGCGCACACGGAATCGATCGATCCCGGAGCGGTTGCGCTGGCCGGCATTTCGATCATCGGAGTACGTCACGGGGTAGATCACTACCGCCGAGCCGCGGAACTGTTCCCGCTGATTCGCCCGGCATTGACCGCATTGATCGACAGTGTGGTTCCTCTGACCGACGCACAGTCCGCATTCGATCGTCTCGAAGGCCACAGGACACGGCCGAAGGTGGTGATCTCTGTTGAGTGAGCTCGAATACACAGTGATAACCGGAGCGAGTAGTGGTATCGGCCGGGCAATCGCGCTCGCGCTTGCGAAAGAGGGTCACAACCTCGTCCTCGGATACGGCAATGGTCTCGATCGCATCGCACGGTTGGTGAGCGAACTAAATGCGCAGTTCCGCATCGACGTCGTTCCCCTGCAACTGGACCTGCGCAATGCCGAATCGACAGTCGACGCCGTTCTGAGATGCACAGATGAACTGGGTGAGATCCACTGCCTGGTAAACAATGCCGGAATCAACGATCGATCACCCGCAGATGCACTCGCCATCGATCGAATGCGCGAGGTCATGGCCGTCAATTCGATCACCCCACTTGCGTTGGCCTCGTCGGTGGGGCGCCGGATGATCGCGCGAGGTATCGCAGGATCGATCGTCAACATCACATCGATCCATGACACGGTCCCCATCACCGGCGGTGCAATCTACTGCGCCAGCAAGGCCGCATTGGCGGCGTCGAGTCGTGTCCTCGCCCTCGAATTCGCGCCCCACGGAGTGCGCGTCAATTCCGTCGCACCGGGAGAAACCGCCACCGCGATGAACGGCATCGATGACGAATCCTCGTATGCGGACATCGATCGCCCCGCTATCCCGTTGGGGCGTCCGGCCGGTGTGCACGAGGTCGCAGCAGCCGCGGCGTTCCTCGCCGGGTCCGGTTCGAGCTATCTCACGGGGACCACCGTTACCGTCGACGGCGGACTGGTTCTGACTGCAGCCGAAGCGAATGCCCGCTACGCCGTCGATCATTCTCCAACGCAAGGTCTCATGAAAGGAATCGCATGAAAGCCATCGCAATCGAAGCCATCGGCGACCCAAGCGTTCTCACTCTCACCGAGGTTGACGAGCCGACATCCGGCCCCGGAGACGTCACTGTTTCCGTTGCAGCCGCTGCCGTCAACCCTGTCGATCTGAAGACCCGTTCGGGGTTCTTGCCCATCGAGTTGCACTTCCCAGCCGTATTGGGATGGGACGTCTCCGGAACTGTTATCGCAGTCGGATCCGCGGTAACACGCTTCACGCCAGGAGACCGCGTCATCGGAATGATCGCGCAACCGGCACACCGCTACGGAACCTATGCCGAACGCGTCACCGCCGACCAGTCCTTGTTCGCACCCGCTCCGTCGAACGTCACCCTCGAGCACGCTGCTGCGATCCCACTCGCAGCGCTCACCGCTGTGCAATGCCTCGAGAAACTCGACCTTGCACCAGAATCCACGGTGTTGGTGACCGGTGCTGCCGGCGCGGTGGGCCGAATAGCGTCGGCGCTGCTGATCTCGCGGGGACACCGCGTCGAAGCCCTCGCTCGCGAGAGCGACACTGACGAACTCTTGGCCCTCAGCCTCAGCCGGGTCATAGCGAGTCCCGTCGACCTGCCGCAGAAGGAGTACGACGCCATCGTCGACACGGCGGGTATTGCCGAATCCGTCGACAGTGTGCGAGACGACGGCGCCTTCATCTCCATCGACGACAACGAGCAACCCGCACCGCAACGTGGAATCACACCGGCGAAAAGCTATGTCGACGAGGACGGCTCGGGCCTCGAATCATTCGCCGAACTGGTATCGACCGGTTCGGTCACCGTCCCTGTCGCCCGAACATTCCGGTTCGACGAAGCACCCCAAGCCCACGCTCTGCTGGCCGCGGGCGGAACCCGAGGAAAGGTACTGCTGATCCCATGACCGTGACCGCGAATGTCGAAGATGCCTTGTCCACAGTCGGTGTCACCGTTCCCGATGCGGACGCCGCCGCCAACTTCTTCGCTTCACTCCTGGGTGCGAACCGCGTCGTAAGATACCCCGGACGTGTCTCCGTACCGATCGGATTGTCGGGGGTCGTGGATTTCGTATCAGCGGATTGGCCCCATCAACCCCCACCGCGGTTGGTCGACATCGGTACCAACCATCTCTGCTTCACTGTCGGCGATATCGAACTCGCTGTGAGCTACCTTGATTCGCGAAGCGACGTGACAGTCCTCGGCGACGTGATCGAGGTACCCGAGGGTCCGATTGCGGGCAACAAGTGGGTTTACTTCCGGTCGCCGTGGGGCGATCTCTTCGAACTTCAGCAGTGGCCCGAGGAGCCGGGATACTTCCACGAGACCCAGGCCCGACTCCACCACAGACGAGAGGACATCGCGTCAGCCCTTCTCCCGACCTGCCGCGGTTTGGATCACACGGGCTACAGCGTCCCGGACCTCGACGCCGCGATAGCGCGTCTGGTGACCGCCCATTCGGGAACCGAGGTGCTCCGCACCGACATCGCAGCGGATCGCGGGTTCATGACGGCACAGTTCGATCTCGACGTCGAAGGAACGTCCCGGATGGCGATGGTATCCGTCGGCGACTTGAACATCGAGTTGTTCGAGCACCACATCGGCCGGCAGGAGGCCCCTCGCCCTTTGACCGCCAACGGGGGAAACTTCCTGACGTTCCGCCACGGGGGCGCCGCGCGACTGATTCCGAGTTCGCTGTGAAGTACGGAATCAATCTCCCCAACTTCGGGCCGCAGATCGACCCCGAGGGGATTCTCGCGTGGGCCCGGACAGCGGAAGCTGCCGGATTCGACAATGTCCTACTCTCGGATCACGTGGTGTTGACCGACGACGCGAATCGCCGCTCTCCCGCTCCGTTTTACGAGTGCCTGGCCACGCTGTCCTGGCTCGCAGCGGGTACCGAGTCGATTCGCCTGGGCAGCGGCGTGCTGATCGGCAGTCACCGACACCCGGCCCACCTCGCCCACGCGACCGCGACGATTGATCGACTCAGCGGCGGACGGTTGATCGTGGGCATCGGGGTCGGCTGGACTGCACAGGCTTTCGACGTCCTCGGCGTTCCGTTCACACGTCGAGGCCGACTGACGGATACCACTCTCGAAACCCTGATCGCAGCGTGGACGTCGGAGACATACGACGCACCGGGCTCGGCCGGAACACATCGCGTGCACAACGGACCTCTACCGCTGCAGCAACCACACCCTCCGTTGTGGATCGGCGGCAACGGACCCGCTGCGATCGACCGAACCAACAGATTAGGCACTGCATGGCACCCATTGCACCCTACCCGGGGCCTATGCATCGCTGGAGTCGCTTCACTCGCCCCCGGGCGTGAGTTCGTCCCCCGCATCTACTTTCTCCCCACCGAAAGATCTGTCGAATCACCAAACCGTCCACTCGGGTACGGAACCATCAACCAGATACGTGCCGACATCGATTTTCTGTCTGAGATCGGTGCACAGACGATTGTGCTCGATACCGATCCTGGCGACCAGCGACTGCGCCGCTCAACCGACCACGATCTCGATCTGATTCGCATTGCCGGCGAAAGTTTGGGAATGAGTCGGGTGGCCGTCTTATGACTCTGCGGCCCAGCTTGATTCGACAATCCATTTCGACCTCGGCACTGCTGTTCGACATGGACGGAACCCTCGTCGATTCGCAGGCGTCGATCGAGGCTGTCTGGTTCGAATTCGCGGACCGGCACGGCGTTGATCGGGCGGTGGTAGCGCAGGCACTTCCAGGCCGCATCGCTTCCGACATCATCGTTCGGGTTCTCGGTAATCGAGCAAACGTCGAATCCGAACTGAACTGGATCAGGCAAAGCGAAGAGCAGAACTCGCATCCAGTTCGCGCCATCGCCGGCGCCAAGGACTTTCTGGCGTCTGTGCCCCGGGAGCAATGGGCGATTGTCACGTCGGCCCCTCGATCGATGATGGTGCGAAGGCTCACTGAAGCGGGCCTCCCGCTTCCACACGCGTCGGTATGCGCTGAGGACGTGCGCGCCGGCAAGCCAGATCCCGAGGGCTTTCTTGCAGCGGCGGCGCGCTTGAAGGTTTCCGCCGACTCCTGCACCGTATTCGAAGACTCCTCGGCCGGCATGGCTGCTGCGGCCGATTCCGGCGCATCATGCGTTGCAATCGGAGCCGAGCCCGGACGAAACCTTTTGAGAGTGAATAATTTTACTTCACTACGACTCTCCCGAGAGAGATCGGAGCTCGTAATCGACGTGGTACCGGAACTATGACGGATACCGTATCGGTCGATCTGGGAGGTACGTGGCTACGCATCCGCAGCGGTGAGCGAACCGAACGGCTGCCATCGCCCAGCGTGCTCCGACAACCGTCTGCCACTCCCGATCAACTCCTGCGCGAGCTGATCGAGACACTGGATCGATATCTACCGCCGGGTGCCGCAGTGAACATGGCGTGCGGGGCCGCGCTCGACGAACAGAAGGGCGTCGCCCATGGATCCGGCCCATTGTGGGGCGGCACTCCTGCCGGTGAGATTCCGTTGCTGCGCCTCCTCGAATCCCACCGCCCGGACGTTCGATGGACACTCGTGAACGACGTGACGGCAGGGTTGGCGTCATTCGCTCGTGGGTTTACACGTCCCACCGATCGGCGCATCGCCTACCTCACCATCAGCAGCGGGATCGCACTGCGGATAGCTGATGCAAGAGAGGGAGTGATTCCAGTGGACGCATTGGGGTTGCAAGGTGAGGTCGGCCACCTTCGTGCAGTGACGTCGGGGCCGGATACAGTGCGACAGTTGCCCTGCGCATGTGGAGGCATCGGACATGTCGCGGCGATCTCGTCCGGCTCGGCGTTGGCTGCTGTCGCCTCGGCTCTCGAATTGCCCTATGACAGAGATTCGTTCGGTCCAGCACTCGAGTCAGGCGCCCCTGGTGCATCACTTCTGTTGAGCGTGGTCGTCGAGCCGATCGCCGAGCTGGTCAGAACGATGATCGCCCTCGATCCACGACTGGATCGCATCGGGATCGGTGGCGGGCTCGCCGAAGGTCTGTCCGAGATGTATGAGAGGGAACTTTGTTCCCAACTCGCCTCGGTGCGATCGTACGCGGACACGTCACTGACTCCCGAGAGAATCCGTAAGACGATATACCTGTGCCGTCCTCACGACATCGACACCCTGTCCGGTGCCGACGATATTGCCGCCGGTCGCCTCCGCGTAAGCAAGCTGTGAAAGAGGATTCATGACAACGCAACTCACCCATCGCGCAATCGTGAGAAGGGGCAGTCGGTCGAGCGTCGAAAAGCGGCCGACTCCAACTCCCGGACCCGGCGAACTTCTCGTCGCCCCCGAGAAAGTCAGCCTGTGCGGGACTGACATTCAGATTGTGCGCGGAGACAGGGACGACCCCTCGCCCATCGTCGGCCACGAAGGCGCTACCCGCGTCGTCGAAGTGGGCGACGGCGTCACCGGCTTCGAGGTAGGTGATCGAGTCGTGGTCAACCCGACGCATCCGCATGATTCATCGTTTCTTCTCGGCCACAACGTCGAGGGGTTGTTTCAACAACGCGTCATCATCGGCGTGCCCGCGGTGAGTGGAGGGTTGGTCACGCCGTTGCCACTGGAACTTTCCAGCGCACGCGCTACTCTCGTCGAACCGTACGCCGTCGTCAGGTACGCGCTCTCCTGCCTCTCCCGTGAGTCACCGGGGACGCTGCTCATTTTCGGCGACGGTCTCATCGGAAATCTGGCTGCGGCCCTCGCACCCTCCGTTCTCTTCCCAACCGTCCGAGTAGTAATGGTCCACCGCACCGAACTCGGCATGGAGTGGACGACAAATCACTTTCCATCCGTGGTCAACTCGCTCGCTACCGAGAACTGGGTACGCGAAACCACAGGCTCGGTCGCCGTGCTGGTCGCGACTCACCGCGCCGGCACAGTAGCGTCGATCGACACCGCTCTGGAACGCCTCGGCGATCGAGTTGTCTCCGTGCATCCGCTTGGTGGAGTGCCGGCCAAGGCCACGTCCGATTTGTTACCCGGGGTGGACATCGCCGGGGTGCGACAAGCCAACACGGGTGGACCGACACCACCCGCGATCACGACGTTCACCAGGGGCTCTCTGCGCGTTGCCTTGACGGGCAACAGAGGAGTCACGAACCACCAACTCGCCTCCGCTGCAGCTGCATTGACGAGCGCCGACGACACGATCGACACGCTACTCACACACCAACTCGGCATCGATGAGGGCACCGCATTGATGAACGTGATCTGCGAGAAACGGACCCGAGAGGTGGACGGCGAGTTGGTGATTCGATTGGTGGTGAATCTTGCGGGTCATTGAAGGTATTTGATCCGACGAACTCGGGGAACAACCAGCCAAGACCTCCCGCCCGAGATCCCCCACGGACTCGCATTGCTAGTGTTGATGACGTGTTTGCCACGGGACCCAACGCGCTGACGGTAAAAGGCCAACCGACGCTTCAACACATAGATTTCACCTTTTTGGATTCTTTTCGATTTCCCGACCGGCAGGGCTTCCCCGATTCATATCGCGCATTCATCCGGCACGCAGGGTGGGCGCGGACCTTCGGACTCTGGCTCATCTATCCGCCCGTCCTTCCCGGATTTGCCGACGGCTGGCAAGGGCGCGCCCGCAACCTCACCGCTCATCTTCATTCGGTCTACACAGAAGGACAGGATGACGAGTTCGATTGGATGATCGAACCCGACGGCGATTGGTCACTCCCCGACTCGCTGCAGGTTTTCGGATGGAGCGAAAACGGTGACGCCCTCCTGTGGGACACAGCATCACGCGACACCGACGGAGAGTTTCCGGTTTGGGAATCGCGATCGTTCAACTCCCTCCACCGCCTCGGCGGGAGCCTCTACGAAGCACTTCCGTCCATTCGCACCCGGACGGCGAGCCTGTTCGGACCCCGCGCCTACGACATCGAGCCACTCCAGCCCACCCAACTCTGACGCGCGACCCAAATTATCGAAAGGCCGCGGGCACAGCCACTAGTACGACACCTACGATGACGACCAGCGACAGATAGCCGAGAACGAGGCCGGCCACTGCCAATCCGCGCCCGCTTTCGCCGGAACGGCGAATCTGGTTCAGCGACACATGGCCCACGGGAATAGCAAGAACCCCACCGAAGATTCCAAGTACCAGTGCGACGATGGCCAAGGCATTCGTACCGCCGACCACCCCTGGCGGCGGCGACACCACCTGCCTGACAGGCCCGAATGCCGAACGAAGGCTCCTCCCTAACAGCAGCGCCCCGACCATATACAGCGACAGTCCCGCCACTGATCCGGCTACCCAGGCTCCACGAAACGCCGGCCCGTCGACGTCGAGGATCCTCCCCGCCGCCCTTACCCCGGATCCTGCTGCACCGACCGCGATACTCAAATTCACTGCGCCAGGAAGAACGGCAAGCAAGGCAATAGCACCGATACCAAGCGAAAATGCCGGGCCACCTCGGCGCCGCCACGCCAACGAACTCATCAGCGCTGCGAACAAAGTCACAGCAATGCCTAAAAGCCCAGTCACAAATCCGACAACGACTCCCGTCTCGAAGTCCCCACCTAGATGACGAGCAACCCACTGTGCCCAGGCCCGTGCGAATGGCGGCCCGAGCGTCAGCGAGGCAACGACCGTTGCAACCGCAACACACGCCACGACACTGACGACCCGCAGAATCCACCCCAGATAACCGGAATGCGAATTATTCGGCGCAACAGTAGTTTCCGAGTCGATCACCAGGATTCCTTCGTTCAGAGTGTGACAACAGAACGGCTCTAGCCGTCACTCCACACAGAACCGTGGCCGGACCGGCTCACTCATCTGATCAAGTTCTGGTGCCTGTGTCTGTAGTTCGTTCGCACGACCAAACCGGCGATAGCAACGATTACACATTTATGTTAGCGTTGTTTTCATGAGTTCGAGAGCAAAGATTCTGGCAGCAGCAACCGAGTTGCTCAACACCTCCCCCAACGGTGACATCTCCACCCGCGCCGTGTGCGAGATGGCCGGCGTCGGCGCCCCCGCGCTCTACCGTCAGTTCGGCGACAAGGACGGACTGCTCGCAGCCGTCGTCGAGGCAGGTTTCTTCGAATACCTCGAAGGCAAACGCGCTGCGACACCTTCCGATGACCCAGTTGCCGATCTACGGGCCGGCTGGGATGCGCATACCGCCTTCGCGCTCGCACATCCCGCTCATTACCGACTGATGCACTCACCTTCCGCCCAGAGTGCCGACACCGCCTTGCAAGCCCAGGCGCTACTTCGATCCGTTCTCGAACGATGCGCTGCGGCAGGCGTTCTGACCGTGTCGGTCGACGTGGCTACGCAGATGGTGATGTCCGCCAATGCGGGCGTCGCTCTGATGCTCGTCGTAAGGCCGGAACAGTACCCCGATCCGACGCTGTCACAGCGAGTTCGCGACGGAATCTTCGCGTCCATCATCGACGAATCCGACGCCCACCCGGACGCCTCCCTCAACAGAGTTGCATCCACTCTCGATGCCCAACTCGCCGCCGTAGATTCAACTTCCCTCTCCACCAACGAAGTCGGCCTCCTACGCGAGTGGCTACGCAAGCTGTCCGATGCACCCGAAACCAGTTCAGGAGTTACATCATGACTGACACCACCATCCGCGTCGCCATCGTCACCGGAGCTTCCGGCGGCATCGGGCGAGCGACTGCCGAGAAGCTCGCCGCCGACGGAATGGCTGTCGCCGTGCACTATTCAGGAAACCTTCAACGCGCCCAGGAAACAGTTGACACCATCGTCGCAGCGGGCGGTCGGGCCATCGCGGTGCATGCCGACGTCGCCGACGAAGGTGAAGTCGCGGCCCTGTTCGATACGGTCGAGGAGGAGTTCGGGGGCATCGACGTCGTCGTCCATGCAGCCGGAATCATGATTCTCTCCACCGTCGCAGAACTGAACTTCGACGATTTCGATCGGATGCATCGGACCAACGTCCGAGGGACCTTCGTGGTCGACCAGCAGGCAGCCAGACGTGTCCGGACCGGTGGTGCGATCATCAATTTCTCCACCTCCGTGAAGAAGCTGGCGTTTCCGACTTATGCCGCGTACGCCGCCACCAAAGGTGCTGTCGACGCGATCACTCTGGTTCTCGCGAAAGAGCTACGGGGACGCGATATCACGGTCAACGCCGTAGCCCCAGGCCCCACGGCCACCGATCTGTTCCTGGACGGGAAAGACGAAGCTACAGTGGAGAACCTGTCCAAGCTGGCTCCCCTGGAACGCCTCGGCACACCGGTGGACATCGCGGAGGCTGTCGCGTTTCTCGCCGGCCCAGCTCGTTGGGTCAACGGCCAGGTCATCTACGTCAACGGCGGCGTGATTTAGCAAATCCATCGTCTAAGGACCACACCTTGGCAATTCCGACAAAACAGTCAAACCAGTCGACTTTGGTTGTAATGTGCAAACAATGGAAAACCAGGATCGAGGGTCCGCCCGGACGTCACGACGACAGTTCATCAGCGTTGCAGGACTGGCGGCAACCGCCGTCATAACCCTCGCGACCTCCTCGACCGCCAGCGCCGCCGGCCCCACGGCACCCAATCCAGGTTCGCGGGTCGGCGATCCTGCAGAAGCCCAAGCGGTACAGCGCGTCGCAGAGACACTGCTGAACAGCGGAGTCCCCGGCCTTGCCTTCGCCATCGTCAAACCGGATGAGAAGAACCGCAAAGCGAGTGTCACCACTACGTACCACTACGGCCAGGCCGACGTCGAAAACGGCGTGAGAGTCACTCCACGAACGCAATTCGAGATCGCCTCGGAGACCAAGACCTTCACCGCTGCACTACTGGCGAAACTGATCGCTCGGGGAGAAGTCGGATTGGACGACCTGGCGAGCAAGTATTCGGACGGCAACCCGCTGCCAAAAGGCAGCGGTGGCGAGGAGATCACGCTTCGCCAACTGGTCACCCACCGTTCCGGTCTGAGCGACGACCCACCCAATCTTTCGGCAGGGTGTGCCGATCCCACACAATCGTGCACGGACGAGAAAGCGAAGTACACGAGAGACATGCTCTGGGAAGGACTCCGGGCTCCCGGGGCCTTGGAGTTCGCCCCCGGTAGCCACTGGCTGTACTCGGACTTCGGGTTCGGACTGCTCGGCACACTCATGGCAGACAAGATCATTCCGGGACAGGAGAAGCCGCCTTTCGCGGCAGCAGTCGCCCGCGAAATCACCGACCCGCTCGGGATGATGGGTACCGTGATCGAGACCAAAGCAACCGACCTGGCCGTTCCGTACTACCTCGACGGCACAAGAGCCCCTCTGTGGAACAACACGGGTGCGATCGCAGGCGGGGGTGGCCTCGTCAGCACCGCCGAGGACATGTCGATCTGGGCCGCAACAACTCTCGGCTATGGCAACAACCCGCTCAAACCGGTCCTGACCTCGATGCTCGAGCAGATCGACACGCAAGCTCCGGAGAATCCTGCATTCGGAATGGGAATGGCGTGGCAGCTCCAACCCCCGACGCCGAACTTCCCACAATCGTTCGCCAAGAAGAACGGAGACAGCTCGGGATCCAACTGCATCACCCTGTTGGTTCCCGACAGCGGCTGGTCGATCACGATTCTGGCGAACGGTGGAAATGCGGCGATGATCGACCCTGCAGCAGTGAACCTGATGCATGATCTGGTTCCGAGACGACCGATATTCGGTAGCTCGACGGGAAGTTCGTCGGGCAGCGACGCCGGTTTCCAGACCGGGTCATTCGGATAGACCCACTTACCCAGGGGCGCTACATCTTCGTCGAGCGTGCCATCACGAAGCAGTAGAGCCCGTAGGTGATGATGCCCAATCCGGCAAGGATCAGCAGGGCCACTCCGTACGGCTGCGCACCCAGCGTCTTGAACGCTCCGTCGAGTCCGGAGGACTTGCCGGGTTCGGAACTGTTGACCGCGAGAAGAACCAGAACGCCGACAGCAGCGATGGCCAAGCCCTTGGCGACGTACCCGACGGTTCCGAGTCGGCGCACGAAGTTGCTGGGTGTGCCTTTCAAATCATCCAGGAAGTTCTGGCTCGCGCCCTTGTACACGTGGTAAACACCAACAGCGATGATCGCGATCCCACCGATCACCAATGCGATAGTCCCCAGCGTGTTCTCCATCAAACGCGCCGTGATTCCCGCACTCTGACCGCTGCTGGACTTCCCGCTTCCGCGGGCGAATCCGAATGCAGTGAAAGCAAAACCGAAATAGACGAGCGAAATGCCCAGAGCCTTTGCACGGTTGAAGAACTCCTTCTTCTTGTCGTCCGAGGACGGCGACGACGAGCTCCCCAACGCAGCTTCGGCCAATCTCCACAACGCCATGGCAAGGAAGGCCACGACGCCGACCCACAGAGCGAAGACACCCCCTGGTTTTCCTGCCAACTCGGCCATCGCACCCGATTGGTCCGCAGACCCGGATCCACCGAGAGCAAGGCGGATCGCGATATATCCGATCAGCAGATGAACCACGCCGCTGACGACAAATCCTGCGCGGGCAAAGCGCTCGAAGACATTGTTCTGTGCGACGTCAGCCGCCGTGGACGTGACACTTTTCTGGTCCTGCGGTGACGATTCTTTGTTCATCATGATCGTCGAACCATATACGGGCAGACGCTTCCCTCGAACGCCTGCATCAAGTGTTTCGAGATCAAGGGTTTCGAGGGTTCTGATCCGGCGTCGACCGCGGTTCTTCGGGGTTGGGAACCTTGGGGTCGATCGTGTCTGCATGATCTCGTTGCTGGTTCAGTTCCTCGCGAGAGCTCGTCGCCTCTTTCCGATGTTGCGCTGCATGATGTTGCAGCGCAGACGCTTCCGCCGCTTTGGCGTCGGCCTCTGCCTGCACCATGCGCGCTTTGGCTGCTGTCTCTTCTGCCCGCGCCTCGCGCTCGCCTACTTGCAGCGACTTGTCTGCGACGTCTTCGCGGATCTGTTCTGCCTCGATGTGACGACGCTCGTCGCGCCTGTTTCGCGCCACCCACAGGAGTGCGGCCACGATCGCTATCACCACGACCACGGCAACAATTATCCAGATAATGCTGCTGGTACTCATACTGCGAGAGGTACCCACCTGGGACTTTCTCACACGCAGGCAAAGAAATACGCAAAAATTACAGGTCGGTCGGATGCGTGTTGGCACCGCACAAAACGACGCACAATTCACCGTCGGACGGCGGCGTCACCGTTCCGTTCAGAACCGGAACCATTGCTGCCGCGGTTCCCAACTCCACCAGGATCCGGAACTCCCGCCACAGGAACGCCCGCGCCTGCCGGATCGAATCATCGTCGACCACAACGCTGTTAACCGAACTCTCATGCAGCGTCTCCCAGGCGATGGCGCCAATCCGTGTGGCCCCCAATGAGTCCCCGGCGATACTGTTCACTTCGATATCGATCGGACGCCCCGCATCGAGCGAGGTGTGCAAGGTGGCAGCCCCGGTCGGCTCGACGGCTACCACTTGATCTTCGGGACGAGCCGCCGCGACGATTCCAGAGACCAACCCGCCGCCGCCGACTGCAACGCAATACGTGATCGGTCCGGATGCGTCGTCCTCGATCTCGAGAGCAATGGTCCCGGCTCCGCTGACGATGTCGGGCAGGTCGTAGGCGTGCAGTTCGAGCGCACCGCTCGAGCGTGCGATGTCCGCCGCAGCGGCAGCGGCGAGTGCATACCGGTCGCCGACCTTGTGAACGGTTGCACCCAGCTCCCCAAGTGCCTTCACCTTTGCTTCGGGCGCTGTCTCCGGCACCACCACTGTGCAGGTGAGTCCTCGGCGCCGCGCGGCCCACGCAGCGCCGATCGCAGCGTTGCCGCCGGACGCGATCACCACGCCGGCATCGGGCATGGTGCCGTCGGCGACCGCTCGTTCCACGGCATTGAGACTGCCGCGCACCTTGAAGGAGCCGCCGTGTTGGAGGTACTCGAGCTTGAACAGAACCGGCACCTCGCCGTGTGGTGTCGGCACCGCAGTTCGAAAGATGGGAGTACGCCGCGCCAGTCCTGCGATACGAGTCCGCGCAGCTTCGACGTCCGAGCGCTCGATTGCCACTGGACCTGCGTTGTTGTCGGCGGTGAGAGTCATGTACCAACCCTACGGTTCGCAACGTCGACCCGAAGCAGTCGGCCCATCGTCATCAAGATGTCTGTTTTTCACCAATTAATGCCCGCATCTGACCGAGACATCGACCTTCCAGGTGAATAAATTTACTACTACAAGCACAACGACGACAGCAAGGAAAGGCACACGCCATGTCGAAGATCGCAGTATTCGGTGGAAACGGTTTTGCAGGAAGTGCAATCGCGAAGGAAGCCGCTTCACGCGGCCACGAGGTAACCGTCGTCGCTCGCAGCGCGCAGTCCGGAACCGACACGAATGTCGTGCAGGGTTCGGTTCACGACAACACGATCGTGGAGCAGATCACGGCAGACAACGACGTCGTTGTCGTTGCCATCCCCGCTCGCGAGATCGACGGCAAGCGCCTGCTCGACGCCGTCACTCCCCTCGCCGATGCCGCCGCACACAACGGTGCTCGCATTGCCGTAGTCGGTGGCGCCGGCAGCCTGTTGGTCGCCGAGGGTGGGCCGCGCGTCGTCGACACCCCCGATTTCCCGGACGCATACAAGGGTGAGGCGCTCGCTCACGCCGACGTCCTCGACGCGCTCCGCGCAACTGACAGCAATGTCGACTGGTTCTACGTGAGCCCGGCCGCAGCATTCGGTGCCCATGCCGGCGTCGCCCCGAAGGGATCGTTCCAGTTGGGTGGCGACATTCTCCTGACGGACGCCGAGGGTAACTCCGCCATCGCGGGCGAAGACTACGCCCACGCTTTTGTCGACGAGATCGAGACTCCGGCCCACCGTCGCCAGCGTTTCACCGTCGCACACTGAACATGAGCAACCTTCGTAGGCGCGCAGCCTGGATCACTGTTCCCGCTGCCGCCGCTCTCCTGCTCACCGCGTGCTCCAACGACGCGGAATCCGCAACGCCCAGCAGCTCTGCGACGTCCACGAGCGTTGTTGCCGAACAGGGCGATCAACTCGAATCCAACAAGACCGTCGTCACGGACTTCTACGAACTGGCGTTCAACGGCCGTCAGGTACAGCAAGCCGCCGACCGGTACCTTGGCGACGTCTACATCCAACACAACCCCACTGCCGCCGACGGGGCAGCCGGATTTGTCAGCGGCATAGGCGGTTACGTCGAGGCCACACCCGGATTACACGCCGAGATCACTCGTGTTTTCGCCGAGGGCGATCTGGTTGCCCTCCAGTCTCACACCACGTCTGCACCCGGCGACCGCGGCCAGGCCGTGTTCGACATCTTCCGCGTCGACAACGGCAAGATCGTCGAACACTGGGATGCCATTCAAGACGTGCCGGAAACGTCCGCAAATCCGAACACGATGTTCGACGGACCCACCTCGTCGCCGTCCAAGTCGTCAGAAGTCTTGGAGCGCAACACGGCCAACGCGTTGACGTTCCTGCAGCTCGCCTTCAACGAAGGCAAAGCCGCCGAGGCTGCCGACCAGCTGGTCGGTCCGACCTACACCCAGCACAACCCCTCGTTCGCTGACGGCAAGGACGCATTTGTCACCGCACTGGCCGGGATCGAACCCGTTACCGGAGACAAGGCCACCAAGTTTCCACGGACGGTAGCCGAGGGCGACTTCGTCTTTGTTCAGACCTTCGCTTCGTCCGGTGAGGGAACGGCCGGCAGCGGCTCGATGGACATCTTCCGATTCGACGAGAACGGCAAAATCGTCGAACACTGGGACGCGGTCCAGGACTACCCTTCGACGACCGCAAGCGGTAACACCGTGTGGGATGACGGTCGCTGAGACGACAACTCCGAACAGTTCAGCGGACGGCTACGTGATCAGCCGACGTTGATTCGTTCTGTGTCGCCGTCGTAGTAGTCCAACAATCTCTGATCCATCACCCGGCGCCACAGTGGTGGAATCCACGCGATCACGATCATCACTGCGTAGCCGGCCGGAAGTTGCGGCGCTTCGGCCGCGCTACGCAGACTTTGGTACCGCAGCTTCGGGTTGGCGTGGTGATCGCTGTGCCGCTGCAGTTGGTAGAGAAACAGATTGCTCACGACGTGATCGCTGTTCCAACTGTCAGCGGGGCTGCAGCGAACGTACGAGCCGTCAGCACGCTTGCCACGCAGCAGACCGTAATGCTCGAGGTAGTTCGCCGCTTCGAGGAAGGTGAATCCGGCAACTGCCTGCAGCAGGAGCCAGGGCGCGACCTCCCAACCGAAGATACCGATCAGCGTCGCGAAGAGGACAACACTCATCGCCCAAGCGTTGAGAATATTGTTCTCGAAGCTCCAGGTTCGTTTGCCTTTCCTCTGGAGTCGAGCGCTCTCGATGCGCCATGCCGACCGCAGCCCGCCGAACACACTTCGTGGCAAGAACCTCCAGAAGCTCTCACCGAACCGTGAGCTGGCCGGGTCCTGCGGAGTAGCTACACGCACATGGTGGCCGAAATTGTGTTCCACGTAGAAGTGCCCGTAGAGAGATTGCGCAAGCGCCACTTTCGCGAGCCACTGTTCGCTCTTCTCGCTCTTGTGGCCGAGCTCGTGGGCCGCGTTGATACCGACGCCGGCGACGACACCCACCGTGAACGACATCGCGATCTTCTCCGCGATTCCCATCGGAGCGTTGATCCAGCACCAGCAGGCGAAGACCAGACCGGCGTATTGCAAGGGGAGGAACGCGTAAGTGCACCAGCGGTAGTAGCGGTCCTTCTGCAGTCGTGGGATCGCATCGTCCGGCGGACTTTCGCCGTCTTCACCAGCCAACATGTCGATGATCGGGATGACGATGACCAGGAGCCACGCGCCGGTCGCCCAGAACAATCCGAGACGAAGGTTGTCGACGAGAAACCAGGAGATGAACGGGCTGAGTGGAATCAGCAATCCGAGCGGCCACAGGTACCTTTTGCGGTCGCGCCAGCGCGGGTTTTCGCCAGACGGCGAGTCGGTGTTCTGGACAGCCTTGGATTCGGTATGCCGTGCGTCGGAAGTCGCTGTCATTCGCCGATCTCGCCTTTCGTCCCCTCGAACGATTCGCCCCACGCACCGTTCACGCTCAGCAAACCAGAACTAATGTCCGGACGGGTATGGTCCCGAAATCCAGAGCGCCCTGCTCGAAAGACGGCACGAGCGCTTGTACTCACCAAAAACTCCCCCGCACATCACTGCTCACCCCGACAGTAGATACGGACAAAATACCCCACGGATCTGCGGGGATGGCGACCACCTCCGCACGTCGCCGAGGATCGATGATCCCTGCCAAGGCAAGGTCGAACCGCGTCGCCCTCGTCGAAGTAACGGTAACCGGCAGTGACAGAAATCATAAGCAGAGGACAGGATTTCCGCTCGTAGTGGCGACCAAAAAGACTGCGCGCCCTCAACTGGTCAGTTGCGGGCACGCAGTGAAAAGGTGAGCAAGCGTCAGAGCGTTGCAAACACCTTCGTTTTCACTTCGTTCAGCCAACCGTTCGCGGTCACGAAGTCTGTGACACTCGACTGCAATCCGAAGACGTGGCCAGCCTGCGCCGCCGGCAGCCTCGTGAAGAGGTTGTCGTCGAGGACCGCTTGAACCGCCGCATTGGTCGATCCGTCCGCATTCAGGGGATACAGCACGACCGTCACACCGTTCATGATGTCGGCCAACTGCTCCATCGGGTAGGACTCGTATCCGGCATCGGTGTAATTGGTCGGAACACCGGGCCCGTACGCCAATCCGAGTTCGTTGACGACCAAATTGCCGATCGCACCAGTGGGCTGCTGAACCGAGAAAGCGCCGGGTGCGTCTCCGAGCGAAATGTGAATCCACTTGTTGTTCGCGATCACGTCCGCGTACTCGCCACGAACACGTTCGAGATTCTCTTCGTAAGCAGTGCGCGTCGACTCGAGCACGTCCGTCTTGCCGATCGCCTCGGCGATCTCCGTGGTGATCGTCTTCCAGTCACCTCGACTCTCGCCCTTGACGATGACAGTGGGCGCAATGCCAGACAGACGGTCGAACGCCGCTTGGTCCACTTCGTCGGCGTCGCCGACGATGATGTCGGGATCTGCCGCAGCGATCGCTTCGAAGTTCATTTCCCCGTACGGCCCGATGGTCGGGAGCCCGTCGACGAAGGCCTGCTGCTCGGGCGTGAATTCACTGATCCACTTGCCGTAGTCCTGCACAGCAGCCGGTTTCACTCCGAGGGACATGAGCTGCCAAGGAGTGTCGTACGACGCGGCGACGACGCGCTCCGGCGAGGCAGGAACCTCGATGTCCCCGTATGCCGAGGCAACCGTCCGGACGTCCGTCGGCTCGGAGTCGGCCGATGACGAGGAACAGCCAGTCACCGCCATCGCACCGACAACGGCAACTGCCGCCGCTGCGATGACTCTGGAACCGAAAGAAAATGATCGAATTGCGCGCACGCAGAACTCCTACAGAGGTGATTGTTTAGCCAACCCTAAGTTCATTCTGTGGCACGACACAAGTCCGATCGAGGCGCTTTGAGTCGCTGTTCGGACTAGTCCTGTAGCCAATCGGTCATTGGCGCGCGCGGATGATCGATCAGGCTTGCGAACTCCCCCGGGGTCACACCCATCGTCCGACGAAAAGCCGCACCGAACGCGCTTTCGGAACGGAAACCCGTCTTCCTCGATACAAACGAGATGCTTCGACCGAGTGCCAGAAGTTGCATCGCATGATGAGCCCGCAGTCGCATACGCCATTCCGAGAAGGTCAAGCCGGTTTCGGCCGGAAACCTTCGTGTGAGAGTCCTCGTACTGACCTTCGCGTCGGTGGCCCACTCCTCGACCGATCGGGTGTCGGCCGGGCTGGCAACCAACTGATCTGCGATCTGCCGAAGCCACGGCGTCGTCGGCAGCGGCACATCGAAAATCAGTCGCGGTACGGGTTCGACGAGGTCGATGGCAAACGCCTCGGCTCGTCGACGAGCCGCGTCGGTCAAGTCGTCTCGGGTGAGGTGATCGAGTACTTGTTCGAGCAGCGGAGGGGTGGACAAGGCCACCACACGATCCAACCCGGTCACATCGGATGCCACCAACCACGTGCACGACAATTCTGTGCCGCTACGCGCCGTCACCTCGTGGGGAACATAGGACGGGATCCATAGACTGACCCCACTCGGCACCGTGTACACAGTCTCCGGAGTACGGACCTCGAGAACACCGTCGATCGCCCACAGCAATTCGTGATCGCTGTGGCGGTGCATCTCCCACGTGTAGTCGGAGTCGACTGACAGCCGATTGGTCGCCAAACGCAGATACCCGTCGGCACTGACGCGCAGCGGTCGCACGACGCGTTGCCACTCGGACAGCTCGTCGAGCGGGCTGCTGAGCGGGTAGTCGATCTGCTCGCTCACCGCAGCGTCGACAGTTCGGGATGTCCGAACAGGCCAGGTAACCCCCCGGTGTGCAGGAAGACCGTTTTTGATCCCGCCGTGATGGCTTTGTCCTTCACGAGTTGGATCAATCCCGCAAAGGCTCGGCCGGTGTACGTCGGGTCGAGGAAGATGCCCTCCGTACGAGCCAAACATCGGATCGCGCCGGCTGATGCTTCCGTGAGCGTCGAATATCCTTGTCCAACTTGGTTTCGCAGGATCTGAAGATCCGCGGCTCGCACGATCGGACCAGGCATCTCGTCCAATAACCCAGCGAGGGTCGACACTGGATCGGCAACAGCCCCGACATCGACGCCGACAACTCTGTCGACGCCCAGATGCGCGACAAGTCCAGCCATCGTTCCGCCCGATCCGAGTGCAACCACGACGCGTTCCACTCCGGGGAGTTGCTGCTCTATCTCGCGTGCGCAGTCGACGTAACCCTGCGCGGCCACCGCGCTGGTACCACCGAAGGGAATGACAAAAGGAACTCCGCCCGAGTCAGCGACGGCCTGCACCGCGGCGTCGACCGCGGATGCCCTGTCCCCACCGGCCCAGACGATCTCAGCGCCCGCGAGTGCATCCAGAACGAGATTTCCCTGCGCGGATTCCGGCTCGGCACCACCGAGCACCAGCACACAACGCAATCCCGAACGGGCTGCTGCGGATGCAGTCAACCGAGCGTGATTGCTTTGCGGTGCACCGGTAGTGATCAAAGTCGTCGCGCCGACGGCCAAAGCCTGAGCGCAGGTGTACTGCAGCTTTCGGATCTTGTTGCCGCCACCGCCTAGTCCGGTGACATCGTCACGTTTGATCCACAGGTCTTCCGGCCCCAATCCGAGTGCCTTCGCGCAACGCGCCAAAGGTTCGACGGGCGTCGGCCAACTGCCCAGGCTGATCGGCGGAACGTCGGAACTGAACATTCGACGAGTCTAGTTCGACCGTGCACCCACAGTCCGTACTCGAATACAGTCCGTACTCGCATACAGTCGGGACATGGGAACTTTCACGACGACCACACGTGACGTACCGCTGACCGTCAGCCGACCGGATTCGCCGAGTGAACCGAGACATGCGGTAGTAGTTCTCCAAGAAGCGTGGGGCGTGAACCAACACATCGAGAGCATCCTCGAACGCCTCGCCGACGCCGGCTACCTTGCCGTCGCCCCGCATCTCTACCACCGCGGCGCACAGACCTCCTTCACCGACTTCCCGTCCGCGAAGGATGCGCTCATGGCACTCGACAGCACAAGCATCGGCCACGACGTACGTGCCGCCGTCGACTACAGCCGATCCGAGGGAGCAGACAGAGTCGGCTCCCTCGGATTCTGCATGGGCGGCACCGCGTCACTGTGGTGTGCCGCGGTACCCCTCGTCGATTCCGCTGTCACGTACTACGGCGGCGGTGTCGCCGAGGCCCGATGGGACGGAATCGCGGCAGGCACCGAACTTGCAGCGCAACTGCAGGTCCCGTGGCTCGGTCACTACGGCGACCTCGATCCGAGTATCCCGCCGGAGAGCGTCGAGCAATTGCGCGCAACCGCGTCCGATCTCGCCCGGGTGTACCGCTATGCCGACGCCGGCCACGCGTTCAACAACGACACTTCGACCAGCCACTACGCCCCGGATTCTGCTGCCCTCGCCTGGACCCGCACTATGGAGTTCTTCGCCGAAACCCTTTGATTCCCAATGCGAGTCAGGGCACCCGCTTGACCACCGTGCCGGTGATCTCGTCCTGAACCTGTTCAGCCGTTACCGCTCGACTCTGCGCCCGACGTGATCGGGTGAAGTAGTAGATGCCGATCACGGCAAGAACAAACGGCACCCCGAACACCAAGGTCATCTTGAAATCCTCGACCCACAATGTCGTGACGAGGATCGCGACCATGAGGACACCACCCAGTATCGTCCCCACCGGGAAGAACGGAATCGTGAACGAGAGGGTTCGTCCTTCGCTTGCCATCCGCTTGCGAAAGAACCAGTGCGTCACGAAGATCAGCAGCCACGTCGCCATCGCTCCGAACATCGACAACGAGATCATCAACGTGAATGCCTGCTCGGGAAAGAGAACGTAGACGATGGTCGCGACGGCGATGCCCGACGTCGACAGCAGCAAGGCGTTGACCGGCGAGCCGTTGGCCCTGACCTTGCCGAGAACGGCCGGCGCGTCACCAGCACGCGAGAGCGAGAACATCATTCGCGAAGACACGTACAACTGACTGTTCATCGCGGACAGCGCGGCAATGATCACCACGAAGTTCAGCACACTGTCTGCGCCCGGAATCTTCACGACCTGCATTACCGTGACGAAAGGGCTTCCGCCGCTCAAGATCTTGTCCATCGGAGCAATTGCCAGAATCAAAGCAAGGGTTGCGATGTAGAAGACGAACAGCCGGACGATCGTCACACGGAACGCCTTCTTCACCGCCACCGCGGGGTTTTCCGCCTCACCGGCCGCAATGGCGATCATCTCGATGCTCAAGTAGCTGAAGATCGATACGATCACGGCAAACCACATGCCGGACAAACCATTCGGAAAGAATCCGCCACCGGCCGTGTAATTGTGGAATCCATAGTCCGGGTTCCCGCTACCGAACACGACGTACGCTGCCATCACGATGAATGCCACGATCGCGAAGACCTTGATCGTCGAGAACCAGTACTCCATCGTTCCGAAGGCCTTGACGTTGAACATGTTCACGCCGATCAGCACTCCGGAGAACAACACGATCCACAGCCACGACGGTACGTCGGCGAACCAGAACTGCATGTATTCACCGATCGCGGTGACCTCGGTACCGACCGCGAGGACGATGCAAGACCAGTAGAGATAGCGAACGAGGAAGCCGATCAACGGTCCGACGTAGAACTCTGCGTACGCACCGAACGAACCTGATGTCGCATGTGCGACGGTCATTTCGGCGAGGGCACCCATCAGCAGCAGGGCGATCAACCCGCCGATCGCGTAACTGATGATGACGCTCGGGCCGGCAAATCCGATGGCGAACTTACTGCCGAGGAAGAGTCCGGTGCCGATTGCACCGCCGAGCGCGATCATGCTCATCTGCTTGGGGCCGAGTTCGCGTTTGAGACCTGATTCTCGCTGCTGAATGTTTTTGAAATCACTCATGAAAGCTCCTTGCGAAAGGCGGTACCTCCCGGTCCGCGGAAACTTGGAAGAATCAGGTGACTGCGTCGCGCTCGCGGAATTCGGGGCGATCCCAGGACTTGTTCTCGAGGATGTCTCGCAACACGTCGACGGCGTTCCACACGTCGGCGTATCCGAGATAGAGCGGAGTGATACCGAACCTCAGCACTCCTGGTTCGCGGTAGTCGCCGATGACGCCCCGCGCGATGAGAGCCTTCATGATGGAATAGCCCTCGGGATGAACAAAACTCACGTGCGAGCCACGACGCTCGTGCGCGCGCGGCGTGATCAACTCCAAACCGTAGGCAGCGCAACGCTCCTCGACGAGGTTGATGAAGAGATCGGCCAGCGCGAGCGACTTGCTGCGGATGTCGGCCATGTCAGCTTTGAGCATGACGTCGAGACCACACTCGACGAGTGACAACGACGTGATTGGTTGAGTACCACTCAGAAACCGTCGTATTCCTGCGCCCGGTTCGTAGGCCGACTCCATCGCGAACGGTCGCGCGTGCCCCCACCACCCGGACAGCGGCTGGATTCCGGTGTTCTGATGGCGACGGTTGACCCAGATGAATGCAGGTGAACCTGGACCACCATTGAGGTACTTGTACGTACACCCGACCGCGAAGTCGGCGTCGGCGCCGCTCAGATCGACAGTGACGGCGCCGGCCGAGTGTGCGAGATCCCAGATCATGAGGGCGCCACGTTCCTGCACTGCTGCAGTGACTTCCGTCATCGCATACAGGTTTCCGGTGCGGTAGTTGACGTGCGAGAACATCACTACGGCGGTGTCTGGTCCTACTGCTTCGGTGAGGTCGCCCGGTTGGTCGATCAGGCGTAGTTCGTATCCCTGATCGAGCAGCGAGATGATGCCCTCCGCAATGTAGAGGTCAGTGGGGAAATTGTCGCGCTCGGAGACGATCACCTTCCGGCTGGGATCCTGAGCAGCCGCGATGGACAGTGCGGAGGCCAATGCCTTGAACAGGTTGATCGACGTCGAATCCGTCACTACCACTTCGCCTTCACCTGCTCCCAGCAACGGGGCGAGTTTGTCACCGAGGCGGACCGGGAGGTCGAACCATCCAGCCTCGTTCCAACTGCGAACCAAGCCGTTGCCCCACTCGTCGCCGATTACTCTCGCGGCGCATTCCTGTGCGGCAATGGGACGCGCGCCGAGCGAGTTTCCGTCGAAGTAGAGAACGCCCTCCGGAATCGCGAACTCGCGGCGGAGCTCCCTCAGGGGATCCACTGCGTCGGCCTTGACGCAGTCATCCAACGAAAGGGTGGTTGTCGATGTCATGACGATTCTTCTCCTGCATGTGTCGGCGTTGAAAGTGATGAAGGCAGAGTCCGGAGCACGGCGCGTACCGGGCTGGCATCGAGGTCGAGGAACTTCAGCGGCAGTGCGATCAACTCGTAGTAGCCTTCGTCGACCTCGTCGAGGCACAGTCCTTCGAGGATCGCGACGCCACGATCGCTTGCCGCGTGGTGCCCGTCCATGGTCTTGCTGTCCATCGGATCGAACGAGGCGCCGTCGATTCCGATCAGAACTCCACCGCGGTCGGCGAACCAGTGGGTCAGCTCCGGAGAAACGCCGGCGAAGTCGTTGTCCCACTCGCGCGGGTACTTCGGGTAAGTCCTCAGAATCAGCCGCTGCGGCAGATGGCCGCCGAATCGCTCCACCGTCTCTTCGACGGGCCTGATGCATGCGGCACCGTCGACGCCCGTCATGTCGACCACCAGTGCTTCGCCGAGATAGGGCTCGAGGGGAACAGAACCGATGGGCGCACCGCCGATGCGGGTGTGCGCCGGCGCATCGGCGTGAGCACCGATATGAGGAGTGGTGGTGATTCGGTTGATCGTGACGGCGTCACTGTCGCCGAGGTCTGACGTAACAGCGCGGGTGAAGGCGGTATCGCCTGGCCACACGGGCGTCGATTCGGAGATCGGCGGGCTGATGTCGATCAACCGCGCCCCCGAATCGCCCGTGTGTCGGCCGATCCTCGGAACCATCCGGACCCCTTCGTCGCAACAGTCGACTGTGTCGATCTCGACCGTTTGATAATTCGATGTGTTTGGCAAAAGCTAGAATCATCGACGGGCGCGGTCAATAGTTGCTGAATATTTTCGCAACGGCAGGGAGAAATCGGATGATTAATGCGATCGAACGGGCGGCAGCCGCGGCTCGGCCGAATCATGTTCGGCTCGACGACGTCGATACGGCGATTCTCCGCGAACTCGTCCGGGATGCACGCATCCCCAACAATGCACTCGCCGAGAAGGTCGGGATAGCGCCGTCGACCGCTCTGGCGCGGATGCGTGCGCTACGCGAATCGGGCGTCATCAAGGGGTTTCACGCAGACATAGACCTCGAGCTACTCGGCCTCGAGATCTCGGCGATGGTGTCGATTCTGATTCACTCCCACGCCAGGAGCCGGATGACGGAAATTGCCGAGCACCTGAGCGGACTGGATTCCGTTCAGCGAGTGTTCCTGATGAGTGGGGACCGTGATCTCCTGGTGCACGTCTCGTGTGAATCTCCCACTCGGCTTCGCGATTTCGTCAGCGCGCACCTCAACGATCCGGCCATCGCCAATACCCAGACCAACTTGATCTTCAGCGAACTGCGGCAGGGTGACTGAACCGCAGGGCACAGCAATCATCGTCGATCGATCGCACCAGTCGTCTGGCTGCCGTTCGATCATGTGAGCACAAGTGAAACGGGGTGGGTGCATTGGATTGCACCCACCCCATCCTTGAACTACCTCGTCAGCCGACAGTCAGACCTCACGTGCGGACTCAAGATGTCGCTCGGTCAAATCAGTCGACGGATTATCTACGAGGCAACGAAATTAAAGTGGTACGCCGAGTTGGAACTGAGCGATCCGTACTGATGCGCTGCAAAAATGATCGTTCCGATGTTCGTAGTCCCGAAAACTGCTGCACTCTTCCACGGATTGTTGGTGATGGTGGTGAACGGTGACGGCGGGGTGCCGGCAGTGAGCTTGACCGTGGCTCCGCCCAGTACATCAGCCTTCATCGTATTCGGAGCCTGGATACAGTAACGCCCCGCTGAATCGGTGGTCGCGGTATACGTCGTGGAGGGTGCCGTGCTAATCACGCCGGAGATTACGACCCCGGAGACACCTTGTGCGGCCGCCGGTGGTGCGGCGTTGTACTCCAACCCCGCACCGCTGTAAACATTGCCACACAGCTGGTAATCAGCGGTAGGTACGGCCTCGACCGCGGGAGCGGCAGAAGCGGTTCCTGCGAACGCGAGGGCAGCGGCGGACGCAAGAACACCCGCACCAATTCCGACTCTCTTAAATCCCATGACTGTGAACACCTTTCGTAGATGAAACGCGAACGAATCGCTATTCGAATCTTCTGTCCACTGCGCGGCTCGGAAACCTCCTGTTTGCACGCCATTCAGAGCGCAGGGAAGACACATGGTTCATGCAGCTGTGGCGATGATCTGAGTTTCCCCGTCTTGGGCACTCGGCAGTTCGACGCTCCGGCCGTGAACTGAACTAACCGTCGTGCTACATACACTATATGCACTTTTTGTTACGCTTGTCGGCGATTTAGACATTCTCAAAAATGTTGCACAACATCACTTTTCGAGATCCTTCGTTGCCACTAGGGCGCAGGATGTGGTCCCGCCAGCCACACAGGCAGTCAGATAGCGAAGACGCTCATGCAACACTTCCTCGGCACAATCACCAGTGTTCGATTGCACGAAGAGAGGTGGGCGCACCACGTGCGCCCACCTCATCAATCAACTTCAGAAAACACTTGTGCCGAAACATCTTTCGAGCTACGAGATTGGTGAATTCGTCCACCAATCAAGTGGCGTCACCTGCCGGCGCTGAGCGACTCTGCGCTGGACCAGCCCGCACCTTCGGCGGAAGCAGTGCTGAGGCCGAACAATACAACCCCAACGAAACTCGACATGAGATTGACCATCCCTGCCCAGTAGTCTGACGACATCTTTGTACTCCTTCTCAGGATAGAGAGATCAGAAATGCGGTGAGGTATTCAGAGAGAGCAGGCCACACCATTGCAGCAAGCCCCAAAGAATCACTCATAATTGGCTGAAGCGACATGCCTTACCTTCCCCTCAGAAGCCCATCGAAAGTTCGAGTGGACGTTGAATCAACATGAAAAACAATGTCGGCAGCATCTGGGCAACTGTCTCGCCCAACGATGACGTCGCCTCTGCGACGGATTCCATACCGCTCACCCTTCGTTCGAATAGTCGTTGGTAGACATCGTGTTCAAAATGTCTATTGAGCCCCCAAGAATGGGTGCCACCCCGGTAATCAGGGTCCTCAGTGCAGCCAGAAGGTCAGCTGACATCGTGCGCTCCTACCTCTCGTTCCGCGACACGCGCCATTCGCCGTGTCAGATTCTCAGCTCGCAGCAACATGAGCCTGTGTCGATTGCACCGCACCACGACGCCCGAAGTTCACAGGCTTCATGGAATCAAGACTTCGTCAAAACCTGATTCCACTTTCCGTTCGTCACCGCAGAGCCACACTAGAACAGATATCAGTTTTTTTGAGGCAGACCGACTACAGTCACAAAAGATCATTCGAAAGTGCCAGCCAAACTAGTGTTAAAGTATGATCTGCCAGGCTCTTTCGTCGAACCCCAAACTTATTCGTTAGCCAGGAATGGCAAAGCACGACACGTTACTCAGATATCCTCCACCGCACTAGAGTCGGACAGCATGTTGCCACTCGGGTTGTCCATGCTCTGGGAGTCGGTGGAGCCGGAAGCCGCTCTGGAGGAGCGATTCGGATTCAACAGCTTTGGCGCAGCCACCCATTGGGTCTCGGCGGTACTCGAGCAGACTTGGGGATTGACGGCCCTCGAGTGCTCGCGAATGGCGATCAGTGACCAGAACGCGATTGTGTGGGTTGCGAGCGACCGAGGTGGGCTGGTGGTGAAGTGGTCGCGCGCCACAGAGCGCTTCGAGAACCTGGAGGCGTCGACGCGCCTGCTGAGCGCACTCGCCGCGCAGGGCGTGCCCGTTCCGTCGCCGATCACGTCCCTGAACGGATTGGACCGGGAAACACTGCTGGTCCGGGAAACACTGCTGGCCTGGGAAACACTGGAAGGTCCTTCGTGCGCAGTGTCGTTCACCGTACTGCCGGAGTTGGCGGGAGATTTGTTGGACGTGCAGGACCACGCGGCGGTCCGTTCGGCAGGAGCATGTCTGGCAGAAATACACCGAACGCTCGGCGCCACCCATGTCGACGGATCGGTTTTCTCGTCGCGCAGCACCGGGTTGAAGGAGCGCATCGGTGGTTGGCTCGAGAATTTCGACCGCGGGTTCGCGCCTGAGGCAACGCGTAGGCTCGGGGGCCTCCTGGCGCGTGCGTCCGAGCTCGATGACCAAATTCAACTGGTACACAACGACTTCCGTGCAGCCAACATCTTGACTCGAAACTCTCGGACCACCGGAGTACTCGACTTCGACGACGTGGTGATCGACCACCGGGTGAGCGACCTGGCCAAGGCAAGCGTCTATCTGGGCACCCTGTTCACCGATTGGCGACCGACCCCGATCGCGGTACGGCAGAGCCTGCGCGCCGGCTACGAATCTGTACGTCCCCTCAGCCGATCCGAGACAGAATGGTTCGAGATCCTCGAACTGTGGCACGGCCTGATGGCAATCCCGGGTGAGAACGACACCGCCGGTTGGGCATCAGCGTTGTGACAAAAAGTGGGGACGCCGGTACCGGCGTCCCCACTTCACTTCTGATCACATCAGGATCCGGCGCGGATCCATTCTTCGAGATGCGGCGCCTCGGTGCCGATCGTCGTGCCGTCACCGTGACCGGTGTGAACCTTGGTCTCGGCAGGTAAGGCAAACAGCTTGTCGCGGATCGATCCGATGATGGTCGGGAAATCGGAGTACGAGCGCCCCGTTGCGCCGGGTCCACCGGAGAACAAGGTGTCGCCGCTGAACAGTTCGCCGGCCTCCGGCAGGTAGAGGCACGTCGACCCCGGGGAATGGCCGGGTGTGTGGATGGCCAGAATATCCGTGCCCGCCACAGCAATACGCTGATCATCTTCCAAGCTCAGATGCTTCACCCCGGGGTGAGTCATCTCCCAGAGCACATCGTCGGCCGGGTTCAGGTAGATCGGAGCGTCGAGCTTCTCGGCCAGCTCCGGCGCAACCGTGACGTGATCGTTGTGACCGTGGGTGCAGACGATTCCGATCACCTTGCGTCCGCCGACAGCGTCGATGATCGGCTGCGCGGTGTGAGCTGCGTCGACGATTACCACTTCGTTGTCGTCACCGATCAGCCAGATGTTGTTGTCGACGTCCCATGTTCCGCCGTCGAGGCTGAACGTGCCCGAGGTGACGACGCGATCGACACGCAATGTCACAGGACCACCACCGAACGGAGGACCTCGCCGCGGTGCATCGTCTCGAAGGCCTTCTCCACCTCGTCGAGCTTGATGCGCTCACTGACGAACTTCTCGAGCGGCAGACGCCCCTGCTGGTACAGGTCGACCAGAACGGGGAAGTCACGCTCGGGCAGGCAATCGCCGTACCACGACGACTTGAGGGCTCCGCCGCGCGAGAAGAAGTCCACCAGCGGCATTTCCAGCTTCATGTCCGGCGTCGGAACACCCACCAGCACTACAGTTCCCGCGAGGTCGCGGGCGTAGAACGCCTGCTTCCAGGTCTCCGGGCGACCGACTGCGTCGACAACCACGTCGGCACCGAAACCTCCGGTCAGCTCCTGGACTGCCTCGACGACGTCGTCGACCTCGGTGGCATTGATCGTGTGTGTGGCACCAAGTTCCGTGGCCCACTCCAGCTTTCGCGGATCCCGGTCGATGGCGATGATGGTATTGGCGCCGGCCAGGCGTGAACCCATGATCGCTGCGTCGCCGACACCACCACACCCGATCACGGCCACTGAATCACCGCGTCCGACGTTGCCGGTGTTCATCGCGGCACCCATGCCGGCCATGACACCGCAACCGAGCAGTCCGACCACAGCCGGATCGGCCGAGGCGTCGACCTTGGTGCACTGGCCTTCGTGAACCAGCGTCTTGTCTGCGAATGCGCCGATACCGAGTGCCGGCGTCAGTTCGGTGCCGTCTTCGAGCGTCATCTTCTGCTCGGCGTTGAACGTGTCGAAGCAGTACTGCGGGCGGCCACGCTTACACGCACGACACTGCCCGCAGACTGCACGCCAGTTGAGGACGACGAAGTCGCCCACCTCGACGTGAGTGACACCGGGGCCGACGCTCTCGACGATGCCCGACGCCTCGTGCCCGAGCAGGAACGGGTACTCGTCGTTGATTCCGCCGTCGCGGTAGGTCAGGTCGGTGTGGCACACACCGCACGCTGCAATGGCGACCACTACCTCGTTGGCACCGGGGTCGGGAATCGTGATGGGGACGATTTCGACGGGGGCACCCTTGGATCGGGCGATGACGCCGCGTACCTGCTGTGGCATGGCTTTGCTCCTGGCTTCGTGCGATTGAGGACGTGTCGTCACATGGCGCCGTGTTTTCACATTGCGATATGTGCACTCGTTGAAAGGTTAGCCCGAAGCAGGTGCCCGCAACCCTGGTCGAACTGACTGACCGACCTGGCCGAAAGGACTAGGGTGCAGGCTTCACGCCGGCCTCCGCGCCCGCGGCGGCCGCCGCACCCCGACTCTCGACGCCCAATTTCCGCAGGACCCCGGCAACATGAAACTTGACTGTGCTCTCGCTGACGCCGAGGCGCTCCGAGATCGCCTTGTTGCGCCGTCCGGCCACCAGATGCTCGAGTACCTCGAACTCCCGCGGAGCCAGTTCGGTGAGGACGTCGCGGTTCGGTAGGGCGACGGGGGCGTCGAGCGGGATGGTTGCGCTGATCCGGTTCCCCCACCCGGGCGTCGACTCGGATTCGACGGTTCCACCCAAAGTCTCTACCCTCGAACGCAATTGGCGTTCAACGTCAACCACGTCGGCTTCGCCGCCGCCGTCGTCGCGAATGTCGATCGAGAGTGAAGCCGCGTCGAGCGTCCAGGCCACCCGGATACGCGAGAGCATCTGCTGATCCGACAAGGCCAAGACCGCGCCGCGGACGACCGCGCGGGCGCCGTGCGCCACTTCACCTGGTAACCCACGCCCGTCGACGGGTGGCTCCACCAACTCCAACGCGATTTCCCGATGCTTGAGCAGCGAACGCAATTCCCCACGCATCCGTGCAAAAGCCGTGGTGGTCGACTCTTCGGCCAACTCGCGGTGCACGTCGACGGCTGAACGCAGGCCGATCAGAGCCGAGGCCGCAGTCTCCCTGGCCGAGGTTCGCGCACGTGTGTCGTCGAGATCCGCCGAGCGCAGCGTCGCCAGCATCGTCTCGAGGGTGGCCGCATGCACCTCCGTCATCTCCGCCACGGTGCGTGCACGCTCCGACGACGCTGCCCGTGACTCGGCGAGATATGCCGGGCTCGCGTTCCGGACCTGGAGCTGAATTCCGGTTGCAGTCACTGCGAACAGTGCCTGGATCAATTCGAGGGATGCTGTCTTCACCGGTACGGGGTGCGGTGTCAAAACGAGAAGCGTATCGGTTCGATCAAGCATCGCAAGCACTTCACGGTCCCGGCCGGCGACAGCGCATTTTCCCCGAAAGATCTGTCCGACAGTGAGATCCGTACGGATACGGTCGAGTTCGGCGATGGTCACACGATCGACGACGGCTGGATCCCCGGCGACCTTGCGCGGCCTACCGGTGCATTCACGGGTGAAGATCACCAGGGAAGTGTGCGGCGCCATGTCCGCGATCAACGTCGAAAATCGTCGGCCGATTTCGGGTAGTGGTCCCACCAACACGTCTCGAAGGGCGGTGATCAGTAGCGCATTGTCGGTGGTGCTCACCGTTCAACGATAACCATCCGGTTCACTGGTGCAGCGTGGTCTTCATGAGCATCACGTTGTAGTCGGACCAGGTGGTGGCGAGAAAGTAGAGGTCCTGCCCCTGTGACCAGGGGTGCATGTACGCGCCGTAGAGTCCCGGAACCTCGTCGGTGCCGATCACTACGTCGGGCGCACTCCACGGGCCGGTCAGGTCCGACGCCGTCCGCAGCACCAGCGCTCCCCACTCGTTGGAGTACATCGCGACGAACTTGCCGAGATAGTCGTTGTACTGCACCGACAGTTCGCTGACATCCCCGTCGAGAACTACTGCAGCGGCAGCGGGATTGTTGGGGACCCATGCTTTTCCGTCCCAGTATTCGTACGCCGCGACGTCCGCGATGGAGGCTTCCTTGACCCGCGAGAGGCGCCCCTCGCCGAAACGTCCCGCGGGGGTACCGAAGTTGTAGACGTAACCACCGTCTTTGACGAAGGAACCCATCTGGAAGTTGTCGTTACCCGTCAACGGCAGATTGGGCCGGGACGAGGCCGGTTCGACCTGCCAGGTCTCACCGTTGTCGTGCGAGGACGCGATCTGCGAGAAGTTGGTGACCCACTCGCCCGACCCTCCCCACGAACGAATCGACATGTAGTTGACGTACTGAACGCCGCCAACCGAGATACCCGTCGTCGGAATGCTGCTGGTTTCGACGCCGGTGACTTTCAGACTTCCGATGATCTCGCGTGAGTGATTCGGCCGGTCGGTCGGTGAGGAGTCGATGTTCATGCCGTCGGACAGATTTCCGTCCGAACTACGGAACAGGACGTTGCTGCGCCAGTCACCGACCACCCCGGAACACAGGGGGTCAGATCCGATGCCGACGGTGTCGCCGAAGGCTGTCAGGACCTGACCTGCGCCGTTGTCCCACATGATGCCGAGATCCGTGCCGAGAACGTTGAAACGCTCGACGGTTTGGTTGGGGCTGAGCGCGCCGGTGATGTACTCGACCGCCGAGGTGCGGCCCTGCAATTCCGGAAGTTTCCCGTCCGTTCCGTTGAGCCAGGGAATCGGATTGGTCGGCCCACCTGATTGATCCAAGCTGCCGGTGACGTTGCAATCCCACGGGGATGCATGAGCCTGGGTCGCCCCCAAGACCGCGGTCGACGCGAGTACACACGTCACTGCAGCTGTCGATATCTTCCGTATCCGGCGCATCGCTCCCCTTTCGCGGGGGAGATCCGGACTCTACGAGGTGTCTTGCTCGACCGGATCGGTTCATCCACCCACGACAACACAAGGTAACAGGTAAATCGGTCAATCAGGACAAAACGGCCTTATTCAACAGAGATCGATTTCAACCACTTCTCCATCACCGCTGCGGCAATCTCGAGACCCTGCGACTCGGCAGCACTCAACTGCTGCATGAAGATGCGCGGACCGTCCGCTCCCAGCGAAGCATGCAGCGAGTCGCGGTACTCGGCCAGTTCCATCCATTCGCGCGCCACCTCGGAGGACGCTTCGAGGTGAAACTGAACGGCGTAACTCTGCTTGTATCGGAAGAGTTGATTCGGATACTTGGCAGAACCAGCGAGCCGCACCGCGCCGTTCGGAATGTCGAAGGTATCCGAATGCCATTGCATTGCAGGAAATGTGGAGGGCAGATCTCCCCACACGGGATCTTGCCGGCCCTCGACAGTCAAAGTGATCTCCTCAACTCCGACTTCGGGCACAGCGCCCGTGTAGACGCGAGCACCCAGCGCCGCGGCGAGCAACTGCGAACCCAGACACACTCCCCACACCGGGACATCGTTCTCGACCAGATCGCGAATGTAATCGATCTCGGATGCCAACCACTCGACCTCGCCCTGATCGCCGACGCCCATCGGCCCGCCCATCACGATCACGGCGTCGAACCGTCGATGGGCGGGAAGCGGGTCGGTTCCCAGAAGAACGGTCTGCACATCTCCGTAGCTCTCCAGGACAGGCGAATACGCCGCTGGGGGTTCACACTGCGCGTGTCGTAGTTCCAGAAAATGCATGTAGGCAATTCCTCTCGAATCCGGTGCCGAAAGCCTATGGTTCTATTCGACATAAGGCACATCGACGGCGTCGGATGTGCTCTGCGCTCGAATCTCCCCTTTCATCGCCCCTTTACCGACAAGGAACGTCTGTGCGCGCATCACACCTCTTTTCGACATCGATTCGCCCGTCCTCAACTGCCGTTCGCATCGCACTCAGCGCATTCGCCTTGGCGTCTCTTGCCGCATGCTCAGGGACAAGCACCGACAGCGAGGCCGAATCAACATCCACCGCGACCACCACTGCAACCTCGACAACTCAACCCACGACGACTCAGGCTCCATTGACCACCTCGGTGGCCGGTACGACGAATACTCCACTGGCCACCACCCCAGTCACCGCAGAAGTGACGCCCGCTGCAACTCCTGCGATCATGCCCAACGTCGTGTGCATGAATCTTCAAGACGCGCAGGACACCATTCAGTCGGCCGGAGTCTTCTTCTCCAGAAGTGCTGACGCGACTGGCGCGGGTCGGCGCCAACTGGTCGATTCCAACTGGATTGTTGTCGATCAGACACCTTCTGCCGGAAGCCCTTTCGGTGAAATCGAAGCCGTGCTCTCAGCCGTCAAGATCGGCGAACCCAACCCCTGCTGATCGAGCGAGGTCTCGAACTTCGCAATTCCGGGAACGCCGCACCCTACTTGACAACTACCTTCAACCTCCTTCACTGTAGTCAACATTACGAGTATCCAATATATTGGATGCGAAAGGTTGGATTGCAACATGAAGGTGCAACGAATACGGCAGAGCGCCAACTCTCCGGCGGGCATGAGCGAACCCGTCATCGGAATACTCGGAGGCATGGGGCCGGCCGCTACTGCGGACTTCTACTCCAAACTCGTTGCCCTGACGCCAGGTTCGACGGATCAGGAGCACCCAAAAGTTGTCATCTGGGCCGATCCCACGGTTCCCGACCGGACATTGGCACTCACCGAGGACGGCCCGGACCCCACCCCCTGGCTGATCCGAGGCGCGCGCGTCCTCCGAAAGTCGGGCGCAACGACGCTCGCCATCCCATGCAATACCGCCCACGCCTTCCTGCCCGCCATCTCATCCCAACTGGGACTTCCTGTCGTCCACATGATCGACGAAGTTGCTCGGCACATCCGGACGCTCTCACCCGCCGTCACATCCGTCGGACTGTTGGCCACCACGGGGACGGTCCGCACCGGGTTGTATCAACAATGGCTGTCGGAATACTCGATTGACGTCCTGGTGCCAGGACCTGCGATCCAGGACGAACTGGTGATGCCGGCGATCCGAGCAATCAAGAGTGGCAACGTCGGAGACGAGACCACCGACAAACTCGTCAGGGCCGCTGATCTTCTCGTCGAATCGGGCGCGCAGGTCGTCGTGGCCGGATGCACCGAGATTCCGCTCGGACTGCCCGCCGACGCCACAACCTGTCAGATCATCGATCCGGCAACAATTCTCGCCCGCGCGCTGCTCCTACGCGTTGCGGATGCCCGGAAACACGCGTCGTTGGCCGACCTGGGCTGACCTGCGACAAGCAACGTGCAGAGTACGATATCCAGTATGTTGCGTGGCGGTAAACCGGTTGAGCGAGCACGAATGAGCGACATCGCTCTCGAACGCATTCGCGAAGCGATCGTCACCGGTGAACTGGCGCCGGGCTCGAAGATCAAGGACAGCGAACTCGCCGAGTATCTGGGATTGAGCAGAACTCCGGTCCGCGAAGCGCTCGCAAGGCTGGTCGACACCGGACTCGTGGAAGCGAAGCCCGGTGCGTACACGCGCATCACCACCCTCGACCGCGGCGACGTCGAGGCAACACTCGCAGTCATCGAAGCTCTCGACCAACTGGCCGTCGTCACCGCTGTACCGAACCTCACCGACGAGATGATCGGGGCGATGCGCTCAGCCAACAAAGACTTCGCCGCTGCCGTCAAGCGAAACGACATAGGCCGAGCGCTGACCGCGGACGATCGCCTACACAGCGTCATCATCGACGCTGCAGCAAATCCGCTGTTGAAGAAGCTGATTCACCAGGTTCACCCACAAATTCACCGCATCTACTACCGCAAGTTCTCGAGCCTTCTCGGCAGCCAGGACTCCGTCGACCATCACAACAAGCTGATCGAGCTGTGCGCCGACCACGATGCCGAGGCGGCAGCAACACTGTCGGCCGAACATCGACGCCATCTCGGCGGGCTGATCGGTGAACTCTTCGACGCCGACGAGTTCGCGCTCTCGGACTGACCGACGCCCGAATACAAGTTTCGGCACTTGCCTATATTGGCCATTGCCGATATAAATGACTGGTGCATGCGTTCGACGTTCTCGGAGACCCAGTTCGGCGAAGAATCATGGAACTCCTGTCCAGCGGCGAGCGCTCGGCGGGTCAGATCGCCGAAGTCGTGGCAGCGGAGTTCGGAATCTCGCAACCGACCGCGTCCGGGCACCTGCGAGTGCTCCGAGAAAACGGATTCGCCACCGTCCGCAGCGAAGGCACCAGGCGTCTCTATGCCGTCGAGCCCGCGCCATTGCAAGAAGTGGACCAATGGCTCGACGGATTCCGGCAGTTCTGGAGCGGTCCTCTCGACGCATTGGCCACAGAACTCGCACGCGGGAAACGACGCGGCTCGAAGCGGAGCAGATCTTCACAATCGAATTCTTCCGACGAAGGAGACTCACAATGACCGAGATCGCGAACCAGGACACCAGCCTCACCGCGGTAGAGCGGAGCATGGGCAACCGCGACATCGCGGAAGGTGCGGCTCGAACTGCCGTACTCAAGCGCCGCTACAACGCGTCGGTCGACGACGTCTGGGACGCCATCACGACCCCTGACCGCATCAACCGTTTCTTCCTTCCGGTGAGCGGAGACTTCCAGGTGGGCGGCTCGTACGCCTTCGAAGGCCAGGCAAGTGGCGAGATCCTGGCCTGCGACGCCCCACGCCTGCTGCGACTGCAGTGGACACCGCCCGGCGATCGCGGATACAGCGATCAGGTCGAGATCAGGCTGACTGCAGACGGCCCCGACGCCACCTGGCTCGAGTTGGAGCACGCCTCCGTCGCCGATGTCTTCCGCAACGACCCGGACACCGGCTGCTACGGCGTCGGAACCGGCTGGGAAGGCCCACTTCACTACCTGGGCGAATACTTGCGCGGCACTCTCCCTGATGCGCCGAGCACCGAGTGGTACACCTTCGACGAAGCAGAGGAGCTTCGTCTGGCCAACTTCCGCGGGTGGGAGTGGGCAAAGATCGAGGCAGAGCACGGCGGCCGATAACGCCCAATTCTTCGAAAACGGTCACAGGATGGCCGTTTGCTTTGTATCGTGACCGAGCTGGACGTATGTCCAGCAGTTTTGGTGGCTTCCTTTCGTGCCACAACTGCTTCGGTCCACGAGAAGAGAGCTCCACATGGCGCCACAACCCGTAGTCGACAACGCGGCCACGACGCGACGCACGCACATCATCCGGACAGTTCTCGCTGTCCTCGTCATCGCACCGCTGTCGATTGCGGCGTTCTACATGTGGGCACTGTGGGATCCGGGCGACACGGTCAACCGCTTGCCCGTCGCCATCGTCAACGCCGATGCCGGCACAGAACTCGACGGAACACGTCTGCAAGCCGGCGATGAAGTTGTTGCCGCGCTCGTCGAGAGCGGAGACGTTGCATGGAAGGTCGTCTCGGAACAGGAAGCCGCCGACGGCGTCAACGACGGCACCTACTACTTCTCGGTCGTCATTCCCAAGACTTTCAGCGCAGACGTGGCCAGTGCCGCATCGGGTTCGGGCCGCAAGGCCGAACTCGACGTCTTGTACAACGATTACAACAGTCTGGTCGCCGGCCCGGTCGGTGAAAGCATCATCGCTCAGGTGCGCTCGGCGGTCTCCGAGTCGATCGGCGAGCAGTCCATCGACCAGGTGCTGGTCGGGTTGGGTGAACTCGGAACAGGATTCGGTGAAGCAGCCGCTGGCGCGCAACAACTCTCCGACGGATCCTCCGAGGCACTCGCCGGAACCAACGAGCTCTACGCCGGAAGCAAGGAACTCGCCACCGGCATGGGTGAAGCGAATCAAGGCGGCAAGGAGCTGGCCGCCGGAGCCGGCGAGCTGGCTGCTGGAGCGAACGAAGCTGCTGCAGGCTCGGGCGAGCTGAGCAGCGGACTCAACCAGTTGGTCGGGGGAACCGACGAACTCGGCGCAGGAGCCCTTCAGATCAGCGAAGTGGTCGACATGGTCACCACCCCGGTACTCGACCTCGCGGGGTCCTCGGACGCCGTCGTCGGTCAGATCGACGCCCTCACGTCGATGCTTCGAAACTCGGCTGATCCGGTCTCCGCCGGACTCGTCGAAGCACTCGGCGGACTGCGAGCCTCCCTGACTGCACAACCGTCGGACGACGACGTGATCGGTCAGCTCGGCCAGCTTCGCGACGGTGCGCGGGAGATCTCGCGCCAACTCACCGATCCGAGCAGCGACTACCGTGGCGGGCTTCTTGCCGCGGCGGCCGGTGCAGGTGAACTCAACACGGGACTAGGCCAACTGTCCGACGGCGCAGGCCAACTCGCTACCGGCGCACAGGAACTCTCCACCGGCCTCGGGCAGTTGGACACCGGAAGTATTGCGCTCCGTGACGGTCTCGGGCAGCTATCGGCCGGCGTCGGCGAGCTCGACGCGGGCAGCGCAGAACTCGCCACCGGTTTGTCCGACGGCGCCGCCCAGGTGCCGCAGTTCTCGGACGACGAACGCGCCACCACAGCCAATCTGCTCTCGTCCCCGGTTGCCGTCGACGCGCGGAACAACTATCCCGCAGCCGGTTTCGGACCGGGAGCCGTCCCTGCCGTAATCTCGGTGGCACTGTTCCTGTGCGGAATTCTCACGTGGTTCGTCGTCCGTCCACGACGCGGACGTTCACTGAACTCGCACACCAGCGTGGTGCGTGAGGGGCTGCGCCGCTACCGCATTCCCGCCCTGGTCACCTTGGTCGCGGCGCTCGTGTTGTCGGTGGTGTCACTGACCGTGGCAAACGTCGAACCACCTAGTGTTCTGGCGATGATCGCAGTGATGATCCTGGTGGGTGCCGCCGCGGTCAGCTCGGGCAGGCTCTTCACCGTTGTGTTCGGAGCCGTCAACGGAACCTTCATCGCTTTGGGTGCCTTGATGATTCAGATCTTCGCCTTCGGCGCGGTATACCCCATCGAACAGATGCCGACGGTTCTGCAGTGGCTGCACGCTCTGATGCCACTCACGTGGGCGCGCAACGCCATGCGCATGGTCCTTGTCGGATACTACGGCCCGAAATTCTGGGTGGCGGTAATCGCTCTGGCTGCCTTGGTGATCGGAGCCGTCCTGTTCACCATCTGGTGGCGCCGCCGACAAGAACCGCCGACCGACGCCGATGACGACGCGCCGATCACCGAGGAGATCGTGTACCTCCAACCAACGCAAATGTAAATCTGCGCAAGCGTGAGCCGGATCAGCGAACGAGCGTCGTACGCATCAACATGACGTTGTAGTCGGCCCACGTGGTGGCAAGGAAGTACAGATCCGAACCACTGGACCACGGGTGGATGTATGCAGCGTAGATACCGGGAACCTCGACCAGATTGACCAATGTTTCCGGTGCCGTCCACGGACCGACCGGACTGGGAGCGGTTCGCATCACGATCGAACTGAACGCGTCGGCGTACATCGCCACGAACTTGCCGAGGAACTCGTTGTACTGAACGGAGATCTCCCCGATGCGGCCGTCCATGACGGGTACGGCCGCAGCGGGATCGGCATGGATCCAGCCGTTTCCGTTCCAGTACTCGTAGGCGGAAAGATCGAGGATCGCCCCCTCGGGCACGCGAGAAAGTCGAACCTCGCCGGATCGTCCCGCGGGGGTTCCGTAGTTGTAGACGAACCCGCCGTCCTTCACCATCGAGCTCATCTGAAAGTTCTCGCTACCGGCGACGGGGGCGACACCCGCGGGAAGAACCCCACCGATGTTGGGGCGCAGCGTCTCCGGACGCATGGTCCACGTCTCGCCGTTGTCCGAGGAGGTGGCAATCTGTGAGTAGTTTGTACTCCACTGCCCGGCCTCGCCCCAGTTGCGCACCGACATGTAGCTCAGATACTGCACACCGTTCACTGCTATGCCGCTCGTGGGGATACTGGAAGCCTCGACGCCCGGAATCTTCAGACCGGAGATGATCTCACGCGCCTGACCGGTACCGTCCTTCGGCGCGCTGTCGATGCGCATCCCGTCGGCAAGTACCCGATCCGAGCTGCGGAAGAGCACATTACTTCGCCACTCGCCCACCAAACCGTCGCAGGTGGGGTTACGACTGAGCCCGGTGGTATCGCCGAAAGCGGTCAGAATCTGCCCCGCACCGTTGTCCCACATGATGCCGAGGTCGGTGCCCAGGACATTGAAGCGATCAACTGTCTTGTTGGGACTGTATGTGCCGGTGACCTTTTCGATCGCAGTAGTACGACCGGACAGACCTGGCAACCCTCCGGTGTTGCCGTTGAGCCACGGCGCCGCATTGGCCGGACCTCCACTACTACCGACGCCACTGACTCCGACGCATCCCGGCGCAGCCATCGCCGGCGAAGCCACCGCCGTGACGGCAGCAGCTGCCAGAGCAGCAACTACCCCGAACACCCCCAACGATCTCCCCGCGCGAAACATGACTCCCCCATGGCCGGAATTGTTGGTGTTGTCGTCGTTCCCCCCGAACCTCGGACAATCTAGCAACTGCAGTCACAGATAACCCAATCAGACAAAGACGCGAAAAGGCCTGAAAGTCATAGTAGTTCAGACTTTCAGGCCTTTTCGGACAGAGAAGATCAGTCAGTAGGTCAGCGCGCTCCGCTCGCACCGCCGTCGAGTGGAATCACCGCGCCGGTCAGGTAAGCCCCGGCACGTGAAGCCAGGAAGATGGCAAGACCTGCAGCATCCTGGGGAGTTCCGACCCTGCCCAACGGGACCGAGTCCGCCACAGCCTTTGCACTCTGCTCATCCTCGAGGAGGAATGCCATCATCTTCGACGGGAACGGGCCCGGCGCAATGGCATTGACCGTGATCTGTTCCCCCGCAAGCGTTGCCGCGAGCTTGCGCGTCAACATGTGCACCGCAGCCTTACTGGCTCCGTACGAGAAGTTCTCCGAACCCGACACCACGAGTCCGTCGATCGATCCGATATTGATCACGCGCGCGGGATCTTCCGCAGTGGCTGCAGAACGCAACTGCGGCAACAGCTTCTGCGTCAAGAGGAAGATTGCCTTGACATTGATGTCGAAAATCTTGTCGAAGCCGGCGGCCGGAAAATCGTCGACGGGAGCTCCCCACGTGGCACCGGCGTTGTTGACCAGTACGTCGAGCGTCGGCGAAATCTCGGCGACCTTCGCAGCGAGGCTCTCGATCCCCTCGTCCGTGGACAGATCGGCCGGATGCGAAATGCAGGTGCCGAACTCCGAAAGCTCTCGCGCGGCTTCGTCACAGGCTTCGGCTTTTCGGGCCGAAATGACGACCGTCGCTCCGCCTTCGACAAATCCGCGAGCGATCATGTATCCGATGCCGCGTGATCCACCGGTGACCACAACGGTCTTGCCACTGACGTCGAACAGTCCCTCGATCAAGCTCATGCGACCTCGAAAAGCCCGGCAGCACCCATGCCGCCGCCGATGCACATGGTCACCACCACGAGCTTGGCTCCGCGCCGTTTTCCTTCCAGAAGAGCATGGCCGACCAGACGAGCACCCGTCATTCCGTACGGATGGCCGACGGAGATACCGCCGCCGTCGACGTTGTACTTCTCGGGATCGATCCCGAGCTTGTCGCGGCAGTACAGGGCCTGAGAGGCGAAGGCCTCGTTGAGTTCCCAGAGATCGATGTCGTCGACCTTCAGTCCGTGAAGATCCAGCAGACGCGGAATCGCGAACACCGGTCCGATGCCCATCTCGTCGGGAGCACAACCCGCGACAGCCATCCCACGGTAGATACCGAGAGGAGCCAACCCGCGGCGTTCCGCCTCGCCTGCCTCCATCAGCACCGAAGCGGAGGCACCGTCCGAGAGCTGAGACGAGTTGCCCGCAGTGATGGAGGAATGCGCACTGACAGTCCCGTCGGCCAGAACCGGTCGCAGACTCGCCAGCCCTTCCAACGTGGTGGAAGCGCGGTTGCCTTCGTCCAGGGTCAGCGTCACGGACTCGCTGCGGATCTCACCCGTCTCTTTGTCCTGCACTTGCTTGATCGAGGGCAGCGGGACGATCTCGAGATCGAACCGACCTGCGTTCTGAGCTGCTGCGGTCCGCTGCTGCGAGACGAGCGCGAACTCGTCCTGCTGCTCGCGGGTCACTCCGTAGCGTTCGGCGACGATCTCGGCCGTGTGCAGCATCGGCATGTAGATCGACGGCTTGTTTTCCTTCAGCCACGGATCAGCCGCGCGGAAGTTGTTCATGTGATCGTTCTGGACCAACGAGATCGATTCGACTCCGCCGCCGACCGCGATCTGCATTCCGTCGTCCACGATCTGCTTTGCTGCGGTCGCGATGGCCATGAGCCCGGACGAGCACTGACGATCGATCGTCATTCCGGAAACCGAGTCCGGAAGCCCGGCCCGCAGCACCGCTTGCCGTGCGACGTTGCCGCCGGAAGATCCCTGCTGCAGCGCGGCGCCGAGGATGACGTCCTCGACCTCGCCGCCCTCGAGGCCCGCGCGCTGAACTGCATTCGAAATGGCATGTGCAGCAAGCTCTTGAGCCTGAGTGTTGTTGAACGCGCCGCGGTACGCCTTACCGATCGGGGTACGGGCGGTGGAAACGATGACAGCTTGCCTCATCGGGGAAACCTTTCGTCGAACACGAAGTGCTGTGCGCCTTTATTAACCGCCGGGGGTTAATAAAGGCGCACAGCAAAGAATCAGGGCTGGAACACGACGCGACCGACAGTGGTGCCGTCGCCGAGGCGACCGATACCGTCGGCAACGTCCGTCAACGACAGCCGCTCACTGATCAGTGGTTTGACCAAGCCGGCATCGGCGAGCCTGGTGAGCTCGACGTGGCAGTCGTCGATGGCCTGCTGGTTGTAGGCCTTGTACAGCCCCCAGTGCAGTCCGATGATCGAATAGTTCTTGATGAGAGCGTGATTGAGGGCCGGCTGCGGGATCGTGCCACCGGCGAAGCCGATGATGACGATCCGTCCCTCGAAGGCGATGCACTTGGTGGACTTCGCGTAGGCGTCGCCGCCGACCGGATCGAAGACCACGTCGGCGCCCTTGCCGCCGGTGAACTCCTTGACCGCTGCCACGAAGTCTTCACTGTGACGGTCTACGACGAGGTCTGCGCCGAGCTTGCGCGCGTACTCGGCCTTGTCCGGGCCGCCGACGACACCGATGACCTTGGCGCCTGCCGCCTTGCCGAGTTGCACTGCCGCACTACCGACACCACCCGCAGCAGCGTGGACCAACAACGTCTCACCCTCGAGCAGTTGGGTGCGGCGATGCAGAGCGAACCACGCTGTCTGATAGCCGATGCTCAGAGCGGATGCTTCCGCGTCGTCGAGAGCCGACGGCGCCGGGAACGTGTTGTTCTGATCCAGTACCGAGTACTCGGCGAATCCGCCGGACGGCAGACTCGGATTACCGATCACCCGATCCCCCACTGCGAACTTGGTCACCGATTCACCGACCGAGACCACTTCACCACACAGTTCGACACCGGGTGTGAAGGGCAGCGGCGGCTTGATCTGGTACTCACCCCGGCACATGAGGACGTCGGGGAAGTTGGCCGGAGCCGCCAGCACCTTGACCAACATCTCCGTCGCATTCGGGGTGGGATCCGCGGTCTCCTCCAACGCGAGCACATCGCGGGGTTGACCGAGTTCGTTGACGCGCCAAGCCTTCACAGCAATTCTCCAGACAGATAGTGGGTGAGTTTCAGGACGAGATCGGGAGGTCGACCAACTCGGCGAGGCGTGCCCGATGCTGATACGCGGTTCCCAGCGACAGCTGATCGCTCTTCGCCCGTTTGAGGTACAGGTGCGCCGGATACTCCCACGTCATTCCGATACCACCATGAAGTTGGACGCATTCCTCCGCAGCATGAACCGCGACGCCGCTGCAGAATGCCTGGGCCACCGTCGCTGCGATCGCCGCATCGGCGTCGCCGCGCGCATAGGTGTCCGCCGCATATCGTGCTGCCGCTCCCGAAGAGCTGACTTCGAGCCAGAGATCGGCGAGGCGGTGCTTGATCGCCTGGTACGAACCGATCGCCCGGCCGAACTGCTTGCGCTCCTTCACATACGCGAGAGTCGTTTCGAGGCACCACTGAGCTACAGCGAACTGTTCGGACGCCAGAAGTGCGCTTCCGCAGAGCAATGCTTCCTCAACCGCTTGCGCCGCATTGCCGCTGTCGACACGGACCGACGACGACCCCGAGAACTCGACGTCCGCCAATCGGCGCGTCATGTCCAGGGACAGAACCGGCGTGACGGTAGCGTCGGCGATCCGAACTGTATGCAGCTCCAGGCCGCTCTCACCGGCAACCGGAACAACAAGAACATCGGACTCGGCGACGCCGGCAACCGTCGTGACGCTGCCGACGAGTCCACTCGCCGTTACCTTGACAGTAGGTGTGAAAGTTCCTGGTGCAGTGGACAACGGGACGACCAGAGCAGCCGTCGAATCCCCCGCTGCCAATTGACCGAGCACCTCGGTCTCGCCGGCCTTCAGCAACGCCGTCGTCGCCAGCACCGCGCTGGTGAAGAACGGAACGGGAGCGACCGCACGTCCGATCTCCTCCATCACGACCGCCGCCTCACGCGTCGACGCACCTGCCCCGCCCAGTTCCTCGGGTACCAGCAGTCCCGCCAAACCGAGTTCCGACGCCAGCGACTTCCACAGCCCGGTGAAGTCGGCGGACACGTCGTCGTACGCCGTGACCACGGTGTCGGCGCCGGCCCGCTCGCTCAGCAGTCGTCTGACGCTGGCTCGCAGATCTTGTTCGGTCTCGGAGTACAGCAGATCGGCGCTCATCGGGGTAGGTCCTTCCAGGCGATGTCCTTGTCGACGCGATGCTCGGGCGGCAACCCGAGTACACGTTCTGCGATGACGTTGCGCAGGATCTCCGACGTTCCGCCCTCGATCGAATTGCCCTTGGCTCGCAGGTACCGGTATCCGGGTTCACGCCCGGTGAAGTCGACGGAATCCGGTCGACGCAGCGTCCAGTCGTCGTAGCGCAGACCAGCTTCGCCGTGCAGCTCGAGGTCGAAACCCGAAATCTGCTGAGCCAAACCGGCAAACGCGAGCTTCATTCCCGAGCCCTCGGGGCCAGGCTGGCCGGCGGCGAGCTGCTGGCGCAGTCGCTCACCGGTCAGACGCGCAACTTCGGATTCGGTCCAGAGCCGCATCAACTCGTCGTGCATCGCCGGATTACGCAGCTCGGGCTCGTCACGCCAGGCCTGAGCGACCTTTCCGATCATGCCTCCCTCACGCGGTGCGCCCGAACCGATGGCAACACGCTCGTTGTTCAGGGTGGTGGTCGCAACCTTCCACCCCTGGCCTTCGGCTCCGAGGCGATTGGCGTCCGGAATCCTGACGTCCGTGAGGAATACCTCGTTGAATTCGGCCTCGCCGGTGATCTGACGCAGCGGCCGGACATCGACGCCCGGGTCGGTCATGTCGCAGATGAAGTAGCTCAGACCCGCATGCTTGGAACGTGACGGATCGGTCCTGGCCACGAGAATCGCCAGCTGCGCATTCTGCGCGCCCGACGTCCATACCTTCTGCCCGTTGACTATCCAGTCGTCGCCGTCGCGGACGGCGCGGGTAGCGACGGCCGCGAGGTCCGACCCTGCGCCCGGTTCACTGAACAGCTGGCAGTAGACCGTCTCCGCAGTCCACAACGGGCGCAGGAACTTCTGCTTCTGCTCCTCGGTGCCGAAGGCGGCGATGGTCGGTGCCGCCATGCCGAGTCCGATGCCGTTCTTGCCGGTGGCCGGGCCGGGTGCGCCGGCGGCCTCCAGCTGAGCGTTCACCTGACGCTGAAAGCTCTGCGGTACACCGAGTCCCCCATGACCTTCGGGGAAATGAACCCACGCCAGTCCGGCGTCGAATCGTGCGCCGAGGAAATCCGACACCGACACACTGTTCGGATCGTTCTCCGCGAGAAGCGTGTTCACCTTTTCGGTGAGATCACGCGATACTGCCTCTTCGTCGAAAGCCATGCCCATTCCTTCGGTTCGAGCGGTGAGCGGACGGTCAGTCCTTGGGTCCACCGGCGACGTAGACGACCTGACCGGAAACGAAGCCCGCTCCTTCACTGACGAAGAACGACGCGGTGTGCGCGATGTCCTCGGGCTGACCGACGCGGTTGACCGGAATCTGCGAAGCGGCAGCGGTCTTGAAGTCCTCGAAGCCGACTCCCATGCGCTCTGCCGTTGCGGCGGTCATCTCGGTTTCGATGAATCCGGGGGCAATGGCGTTGGCGGTGACGCCGAACTTGCCCAATTCGAAGGCCAATGTCTTGGTGAATCCCTGCATGCCGGCCTTGGCTGCGGAGTAGTTGACCTGTCCGCGGTTGCCGAGAGCCGACGTGCTCGAGAGGTTCACGATGCGGCCGAACTTCGCTTCCACCATGTACTTCTGCACCGCACGCGACATGAGGAACGCTCCGCGCAGATGGACGTTCATCACCGAATCCCACTCGGCGACGCTCATCTTGAACAGAAGGTTGTCGCGAGTGATGCCGGCATTGTTGATCAGCACGGTAGGTGCACCGAGTTCTGCGGCCACACGATCCACCGCTGCAGCAACCGAAGCCTCGTCGGAGACGTCAGCGCCGACGGCCAATGCCTGGCCGCCTGCGGCCTTGATCGCGTCGACGGTTCCGGCACACGCTGCTTCGTCGAGGTCCAGCACGGCAACGGCAAAGCCGTCTTCCGACAGTCGCTTGGCCACTGCCGCACCGATTCCGCGTGCTGCACCCGTGACAATTGCGGTTCTACGTTCCTGGCTCACTGGCCCTCCATAATTTTCGTGATTCGACGGACACCGGACGATCTCGTCAGATCCCGGCCTGATCTGCAATTTCCCTGGCTTTGGCTACCAAGGCGTCAATACGTTCCACGGTGGGAGTTCCGCTCTCGGCGGCATTCTGCGGTTCGTCGCGGGCGCGACGCATCACGCCCTCGGCGATCACGGCGATCTTCCACAGCCCCAAGGTGTGCCAGAACTTCAGCGCAGCCGGATCCCGTCCGGTGGCCTCGAGATAGATCCGGGAGATCTCCTCTCGCGAAGGGAATCCCGGGAGCGCTGACGCCGGGAAATCGCCACCAGTGTCCTCCCCGGCCGCCGGCCAGTACGCCAACAAGCTTCCGACATCGGCCAACGGATCACCGAGTGTGCAGAGTTCCCAGTCGAGGGCCGCGACAACTTCGCCGTTCTCAGCGGAGGTGATCACGTTGCGTAGGTGAAAGTCGCCGTGCACCAACGTGGTTTCGGTGTGAGCCGGCTGAGCTGCAATGAGACGTCGGGTGAGATCGTCCAGGTCAGGACATTCCCGCGTCTTCGACTGTTCCCACTGTCCGCCCCAGCGCTTCAGCTGCCGTGCAGCGTAAGGCTTGTGGCTTGCCAGGTCGTCGAGACCGGCCTTCCCGAGGTCGACGGCGTGTATCTTCGCCAGCGTCTGAGCGAGCGAGATTCCGATTGCCCGGCGACGATCTTCCGACAACGCCTCAGCAAGAGGCATTCGGTCCACCACTTCGCCGTCCACGAATTCCATGAGGAGCAGCGGAACTTCGGTGACGGCTGGATCCTCGGTCAACCCGAATACTCGCGGCGAAGGCACGTCGGTGGATTCGAGAGCGCTCAGGATTCGTGCTTCGCGCGCCACGTCGTGAGCCGAGGCCAGCAGGTGCCCCAGCGGTGGGCGTCGTAGCACCCAGCGATTGCCGTCTTGATCGCGAACCAGGTACGTGAGATTCGACTGCCCCAGCCCGATTCGATCGAAGGACAACGGCCCGGTGAAGTCGATCCCCAGGCCTGCTATCCACCCGGTGACCGCTTCGGTATCGAGTCCCACTACTCCGACGCTAGCCACCGACGGACGCTCCCTGCCGGAACGGGAGTGCGTCACCCAACAACTGGCCACCGTCGATGGTCATGATCTCGCCGGTTATCCACTGGGCTGCATCCGAAACCAGGAAGGCGATGGCAGCGGCCACGTCCTCGGGTTCACCGATGCGTCCGAGAGCGGTCGACGCGGACACCGCTTCTTCATGTTCTTTCCACAGAGCTTCGGCGAGTTTGGTTCTCACCACTCCCGGAGCAACGGCGTTGACACGAATCTTCGGTGACAACTCGAGCGCCAACTGCTTGGTGATGTGGATCAGAGCAGCCTTCGACGCGTTGTACGTGCCGATCCCGGCCTCGAACGCCATGCCGCCGATCGAGGCGGTGTTGACCACGGAACCACCGTGCTCGCCCATCCAGGCCCGCGCTGCCAGGCCGGTCCACAGGACTGGAGCCCACACGTTGACGTCGAAGGTCTTGGCGAAGCGCGAGTGATCCTGGTTGATGATCGGCCCGAACGACGGGTTGGTGCCCGCGTTGTTCACCAAGATGTCGAGACTGCCGAAACGCTCGATCGTCTGCTCGACGCACTTGCTGGCAGCATCCTCGTCCGTCGCGTGAGCGCCGACGCCGATCGCGTTGCCGTTCACCTGCGCGGCAGCCGCATCTGCGGATTCCTGTGAGCGCGAAGTCAGTACGACGTTTCCGCCCGCCGCCGCAATCGCCTGCGCGGTCGCGAGGCCGATGCCCCGCGATGCGCCTGTGACGATTGCCGTCTTACCGGTGAGATCCAGTCCTGCCATGTCAGTTCGCCTTGACTTCGCGGTACTTGCGCAGTTCCTGCTTGGCGATGGCGCGCTTGTGCACCTCGTCCGGGCCGTCAGCCAGGCGAAGGGTACGCATGTGGGCGTAAGCCATCGCGAGCGGGAAGTCGTCCGTGACGCCGCCGCCGCCGTGAACCTGGATGGCGCGGTCGATGATCTTGAGCGCGATGTTCGGCGCTGCAACCTTGATGGCTGCGATCTCGGTGCGCGCTTCCTTGTTGCCCACCGTGTCCATCATGTGTGCGGCCTTGAGAGTGAGGAGTCGAACCATCTCGATGTCGATACGAGCCTCGGCGATCCAGTCCTGGATATTCGCGTTGTCGCTGACGGGCTTTCCGAAGGTGATGCGGGTGGATGCGCGCTTGCACATCAGTTCCAGTGCGCGCTCGGCCATTCCGATTGCACGCATGCAGTGGTGGATGCGGCCGGGGCCGAGGCGGGCCTGGCTGATCGCGAATCCTTCGCCCTCGCCGGCGAGAATGTCCTTGGCCGGGACGCGCACGTCCTCGAAAGTGATCTCGCCGTGTCCTTCGCGGTCCTGGTAGCCGAAGACCGGCAGGTTGCGCAGGATCGTGACGCCGGGAGCATCGATCGGAACGACCATCATCGACTGCTGACGGTGGGTGGCGGCATTGAAGTCGGTCTTGCCCATGACGATCAGAACCTTGCAGTTCTGGTGCAAAGCGTTGGAAGCGAACCACTTACGGCCGTTCAGTACGTACTCGTCGCCGTCACGGTCCATACGAAGCTGGATGTTGGTGGCGTCGGAACTGGCAACCTCGGGCTCGGTCATCGCGAAAGCAGAACGGATTTCGCCTTCGAGAAGCGGCTTGAGGTACTTCTCCTTGTGCTCGTCGGTGCCGAAGAGCGTGAGCACCTCCATGTTTCCCGTGTCCGGAGCGGCGCAGTTGGTGGCTTCGGAAGCCAGGTGGCTGCGGCCCATGATCTCCGCGAGCGGTGCGTATTCCAGGTTGGTCAGGCCGGGGCCCCATTCGGGATGCGGGTGAAAGAGGTTCCACAGCCCGCGCGCCTTGGCTTCCTTCTTCAAGTCGTCGATGATCGGCGGCTGGAAGTGCGGGTTACCGGACTCACGCATCTGCTCTTCGTAGACCGCTTCGGCCGGGTAAACGTGCTTGTCCATGAAATCGAGCAGTTCGGCCTGGTACTTCTTGGTGCGATCCGAGAACTCAAACACTGACATGTGAACTCCTGACAGAGAGGGAAGGAAAATTGGGGGCTCGATGTTCGAGATGGCTGTTGACGCCCTCGACGACATCCGGGCCGTGAAATGCGTTCAGCATCAGCGATTCCGCACGCCTGGCGGAATCGGTGAAGGTCGAGTGCGCGTCGGCACTCATCTGAGATTTGATGACGGAGAGGGACGTCGGCGAGCAGTTGGCCGCGATGTCCTCGGCGTACGCAATCGCCGCATCCAGAACGTCACCGCCGGTGACCAGGTGGTCGATCAAACCGATACGGTACGCCTCGTCGGCATCCACCATCCGGCTGGAAAGCAGAAGATCGACTGCTCGACTGTGACCGACCAAGCGGGGCAACATCCAGGAGATGCCGTACTCCGCAATCAGGCCTCGACGCGCGAACGCGGTAGTGAATCGCGTTGCACTCGAGCCGAAACGAACGTCACAGTACAGAGCCTCGACCATTCCGAGCCCTGCGGCGACGCCATTGACGGCAGCGATCAGCGGCTTGCGAATCGTGGTCGGGAAATCACGGTCCCGTGGTCGGACAAGATCACTTTCGGAGACGTCGCCGACGTTCTTCAAATTGCCGAGGTCAGCCCCCGAGCAGAATCCTCGACCGGAGCCGGTGACAACAATTGCTCGGACACTGGGATCTTCGTCTGCTGCGGCCAAAAGGTCGTAGTACTGATCTTCGAGCTCGTTGGTCCACGCGTTGAGAACGCGGGGCCGATTGAATGTCAGGACCAGCACCGCTCCTCTCTGCTCGGAGAGGACGAGTTCCTCGGTCATCGCGTTCCCGCGAGCAGCGACGCCTGGTACCGGCGCATCCCGCGCAGCCAACGGTCGTAGTCGGCGCCCTTCTGCCGGTACATGTCCAGAACGTTCTTGTGCGGAAGGATGAGGAATTCCTCGGCATCTACTGCGGCAAGAACGATTTCGGCGCATTCAGCAGGCTCGAGAACATTGCCTGCCGCAAGCACGGCCCCGGTTGCGGCCTTGCCGACCGGATCGCCGGAGTTCTCGCCTTCGTAGAGAAGCTTGGTGTTGACACCCATCGGACACAGGCAACTGACGCGAACGCCCTGATCTCCGTAGGTGATCGAGAGCCACTCGGCAAACGCGACCGCGGCATGTTTGGTCACCGAGTACGCGGCGGACCCGACCTGACTGAGCAAGCCGGCAGCAGAGGCAGTGCTGATGAAGTAGCCTTCCCCGCGCTCGGTCCAACCAGGGACGAGGAGCCTGGCGGCACGAATGTGGGCGCGAACGTTGACGTCGATCGTCGTGTCCCAGACGTCCTCACTGATGTCGAGGCCCATGCCTCCGGTGACGCCGGCATTGGCGAAGTAGAGGTCGACCGGGCCGAATTCCTTTTCCGCCTGCGCGATGAGGCCCGCAATGACCGTCTCGTCGGAGACGTCGCCACCCGCAGACACTGCTGCGCCGGGATGCTCCATGTTGATCGCCTCTGCCACTGCCGAAGCTGCCGCCCCGTCGAGGTCGGCTACTACGACGCGAGCGCCCTCTGCGGCCAGTCGCTGCGCCAACGCACCGCCGATCCCCCCGCCGCCACCGGTGACAATTGCTACCTTCTGGGCAACCTTCATGAGCGATTCCTCTCGCTTGCGTCATACCTACGCGCTGACAGTGATCCACGTCTCCCCTCATGTATAGTTGAATCCGGCGTCAGTTTCAACCGTCGAATCGCGACGGTCACCCGAACGGCCCGTTCCGTCCTCCTGAACTGCGAGTAAAGGGATCAACGATGACTGAAAACCAATTGCCCGTCCGCCCGTCCACCTTCGCCGAGCTCGAGAAGCTCATCGGCCAGGAACTTGGCCCGACGGAGTGGTACGACATCACCCAGGAGCGCATCAACGCGTTCGCCGAAGCCACAAACGATCATCAGTGGATTCACGTCGACCCGGAACGAGCCGCATCGAGCCCGCTCGGCAGCACGATCGCGCACGGACTCTTCAGCCTCTCGCTGGGCCCACAGTTCTCCTACCAACTCATCCACTTCGACGGCTTCGCCCACAGCCTCAATTACGGCTACGACAAGGTTCGCTTCCCCGCTCCCGTTCCCGTGGGATCCCGGGTCCGCATGCGTGCAACCGTCGTGTCCGCGGAGCAGTTGCCCGGCGGAATCCAGGTGAAGATGAGCCAGGTGGTTGAGCGCGAAGGTTCCGACAAGCCAGTCGTCGTGGCCGAATCCGTCGCTCGCGTCGTCGAGAAAAGCTGAACAGAGAAAAGCTGAACAGAGAAAAGCCGACTAGAGAAAAGCTGAAACAAGACTCGGCACGTCCCGGCCGCTCGAACGTCGATACGGCCGGGGCGACCTGCCGCTTCAGGATCGGTCAGGGAACTTCAGCGCGTTAGCCCACAGGTCTGTCACCGTGGCGACAATCTGATCGAACTCCGGCGAACGCCCGTCCACCTCACCCTCATGGAGGGTGAACAGACTGTAGGCGAGCCGACTCACCATGCCGGACAGAGCAATTGACGCTGTCATCGGATCCAGCGTCGTGTCCGCGATACCACGACTCTGCAGATCTGCAATCCCGCGGGCATTACGGCGCATGAACGCATTGGCACGCTCGCTGCGGAACTTTCGGAACTCCGGGTCGATGTGAGCAACCTGCTCCATCAGTCCCATCAATTTCGCATTGCGTTGATACGCCGCCAGATACGCTCGATTACTTGCCTCGAGCACGGCGTACGGATCGTCTGCGCCCGCAACGCGTCCCATGCCCGGGTGCATCATGTCGTCTCGCGCGACCTCGAGGACGGCGGCGAAGACCTCTTCCTTGTTCGCGAAGTAGGTGTAGAACGATCCCGTCGCGCAGCCGGCTTCTTTGGCGATGTCGATCAGACGGGCATCGAGATAGCCACTACGCTCGAATACCGTGCGGGCAGCGGCAATCAGCGCTGCGCGCGTGCGGGTTCCCCGCTCGGTGGTGGGCCGATCTCGGAGCAGCGCAGGCGGAGCCACCGGCAGGGCGGCAATTCGCGATTCGTCATCGAGCACGGTGCGCTCCCCATCCTTCCGAGCCAACATCATTTCGGGACAATCCCAGCAGACTCGATGTTGACGCCGGATTCAAGTGTACGCTCTGGTGAGACCCAGGACACACAATCGGTCGATTCCTCCCGAAAGGCAGAACCATGGTTAGCGTTCTCGACCCGGTGACCCGTCACGCGGAAGTCACTCCGGACAACATCGCAATTCGAAACAGCACTGCGATCCGCGGCACGGATGAACACTGGACTTACCGGCAGCTCCACGACGCGTCCCTGGCGTTCGCCGGCCGCATTCGCGATGCCGGGTTGAGCGTAGGCGATCGGGTTCTCCTAGCGGCACCGTCGGTAGCGGAATTCGTCGTGGCGTACATGGGAATTCAGGCCGCCGGTTGTGTCGTGGTGCCGATCAACACGATGTCGGCGCAACCCGAAGTCGAGTACGTTCTGGACGACGCGGAGATTTCCCTGGCCATCGCGTGGCATCAGCTCGGTCCCGCAGTCCAGGATGCAGGGAGTGCGCGCGGTGTCCCGGTGTGGACACTCACCGAAGAATCGGCGCAGGCCGATCATGCACCCGCAACTGTGGTCGACCGTGACACAGCAGACACAACGGCGATTCTCTACACCTCCGGCACCACCGGACGCCCGAAGGGCGCTCAGCTGACCGTCGGGAATTTGTTGTCCGCCGGTGAGATCGGCGCCGAGAGCAGCCGCGGAAACCCTTCGGACCGCACCGGAACCGGACTGCCGCTCTTCCATATCTTCGGCCAGGGTTCGGTCATGATGGCAACCTTCACCGGCGGCGGATCACTGTCCCTGCTCGCCCGGTTCGACCCCGCTGCCATGCTCGACCTGGTCCGCCGGGACAAGCTCACCATCATGGCCGGTGTCCCCACCATGTGGAATGCCATGCTGCACGCCGCCGCCGATGTGGACAGCTCCGACTTCGAACAACTCAGGATCGCAATCTCCGGTGGCGCATCACTTCCCGGTGAAGTCGCTCGCGCCTTCGAAGCACGGTTCAACTGCACGATCCTCGAGGGCTACGGCCTCACCGAGACGAGCGCGTTCGGGACTTTCAACAGCATCGACCGCGTCGCAAAGATCGGATACACCGGCCGCGCCGTACCGCGCACCGAGGTCGAGGTGCGTGATCACGACGGAAATGTCTGCGAGGCAGGGACAGTGGGCGAGGTGTTCATCAAAGGACCGACGGTCATGAAGGGTTACTGGAAGCGCCCTGAAGACACCGCCGCCGTTCTTTCCGACGACGGATGGTTCCGCACCGGAGACCTCGGTGAGACCGATCCCGACGGGGACCTTCGCATCGTCGACCGAGTGAAGGACCTCATCATCCGTGGTGGATACAACGTCTATCCGGGCGAGGTCGAAGAGGTGCTCTACCAGCACCCCGACATCATCGAAGCCGCAGTGATCGGCATACCCGACGACTACTACGGGGAGGAAGTTGCCGCAGTGGTGGCCGTGCGTCCAGGCTCCGACCTCGAAGCAGACGCCGTCACTTCGTGGGCTCGGGAACGTCTCTCCGCCTACAAGATTCCCCGAGTCGTCCAGTTCATCGACGCACTCCCGAAGGGTTCGACGGGAAAGATCCTCAAGCGATCGATCGACCGAACCGAACTCCTCGCCCAGAAGCAGAACTGAAAACACAGGTGAGCCCCGGCCAGATTTCGCCGGGGCTCACCTGTTCACTCGCTCAGAGAGCGTCGAAGTACTCGATCTGCGGGGCGCCGGCGAGGAAGGGTGCCATCGCCTTTCCTGCAGCCTGGAAATGCTCGGACGTTCCGTGAGCCTTGATGGCAGCACCGTCCTGATACAACTCCATGAACTTGTAGGAATTCGCATCCGTTTTCGATCGGATCAGTTGATACAGAACCGTTCCGGACTCCTCCGTGCGCACCTTCTCCGCAAGTTCGGCGATTACGGCTTCGAACTGCTCGCCGCTTCCGTCCTTGACGGTGATATCCGCGATGACAGCAATCATTCGTTCCTCCAAAAGTGTTCCAGCAGTATTCGAGTGTTACCGAGAAACCTACAGTTTCACTGCGTGGGCAGTAGCCCGAACGTCGATGCCAATTGTCTGCGAGTGCTTTCCGCGTCGGTGTGGAGAATGCCGGCGATCCCCAATCGTGCCGCACCGTCGAGATTCTGTTGCAGATCGTCGATCATCACGGCATCTTCGGGCGCGACGCCCAGGCGCTCACACGCGATGGTATAGATCTGACGAGAGGGCTTACGAATCCCGACTTCCGAGGAGATCACCACTTCGTCGGCCAGGTCCTCGAGGACAAATCCCGCATAACAATCACGCCCGAAAGCATTGGACACGAGCGCAACAGGGTGTCCCGCCGCCCGCACGTCTGCGAGCAGACGCACCATCTCCTCGTCTCGAATCAGCCCGGCTTGCATACGGTCGACCAATCCAACGCTGTCGACGACTGCGCCGTGCGCTCGTAGACGTTCTCCGAATCCGGCCTCGAAGGCCTCCTGGTCGATCTTTCCGGATTCGTGATCGGAGAGCAGCCTCTTCGAGACGTCGTCGCGGGAGAGCAGGGTCAACGGAAGTCGTGGGTCTCCCCCAAGCGAGGCCCCGAAATCTTCGAAGGCCTGAAGAACACTGGAGGTGAGAACTCCACCGAAATCGACGAGCACTGCCGTACGCGTAGGTGTCATTGCTCCATCAGACACCAAACATGAACCCGGCGTCAACATCAGTTTTGGCGCAGCGAGAATTGTAAAGTGTTGATCCACAACCGGTTGACCGTATCGAGCAGACCATCGAAGGTCACTCCGGCGGCGCCGTCCTCGCCGCCGCGGGATACGAAGTACCCGAACGCAAGTCGACTGATCATCCCGGAGAGTGCCCGAGACGTCAGTAGCGGATCCAGGTTCGCGTCCGCCAGACCGGCTTTCTGCAGCTTCTCGATACTGCGCGCGTTGCGTCGAACAAACGCGTCAGCACGCTCGAGGCGGAGAACCCGGAACTCCGGATCGATACTTGCGACCTGCTCGAGCAGTCCCATCAGCTTCGCGTTACGTCGGTACGCCTCGAGGTACGCGCGGTTGCTCGCCGCGATGACCTCAGCGGGATCCGCGCCTTTCGGAGTGTGCGGCATACCCGGATGCATCATGTCTTCGCGCGCCAGCTCCATCACAGCCGCGAAGATCTCCTCCTTGCTTGCGAAGTAGGTGTAGAACGTACCGGCCGAGCACTGCGCCTCCACCGTGATGTCGATCAGACGCGAGTCCAGATAACCGGTCCGTTCGAAGACGGTGCGAGCCGCATCGATCAACGCTCGACGCGTACGCAAACCACGCTGAGTGGAGGGGAGTTCCCGTGACACTGTCGACGAAGCATCTTCGGAGCCTGTGCGTGCTGCAGCCATGCTCCAGTTATACGTCAGACGCCCGCTACCGGTGACCGATAGCGGGCGTCTGTTCGAGACCGAAGGTATTACCTGGCGTAGAGGTGCGCGCCCGGAATTGCGTCCGGATCGTCCCGAACTTCCTTCGGATTGGTCTCTTTCAGCACCCAAGCGCTGAAGAAGGTCACCAAGCCCATGAGTGCCACGAACACGGCAACCCATGTCGTGGTTCCGGTCTTCGCGATAAGTGCTGTCATGATGAACGGGGTGCCGCCGCTGACCGTGATCGCAGCCAACTGGTAGGCCAACGATGCTGCCGAGTAGCGCACGTTGGGTGCGAACAGTTCACCCATGTATGCCGCGATAGGCCCGTAGGTCATCGACTGGAACACGCTGCCGACCGTGACTGCGATGAAGAACAGCGGCAGGGACTTGGTGTTGATCAACCAGAAGTACGGGAATGCCCAGACCACGATCGCCGCGGCGCCGATCAGGATCATCGGACGACGACCGATCTTGTCGGACATCTTCCCGGACCACAGCACCACGCCGACTGTCAGCAACGCGCTCAGGAGCGAGATGATGAGCAGTGAGTTCCGCTTCAACCCCAGTTCGGTTGTGCCGTAGCTGAGTACGCCGGCAATGCTGATGTAGAACAGTGCATTGGTGGCGGCCAGAAGTCCGCAGCCAAGCAGGATCTTGCGCCAGTGATCCTTGAGCGCCTGCGCCAGTGGAGCCTGAACGACGACATCCTTTTGGTTCTTCTTGGCGTCTTCCTGCAACTCGAGGAATTCCGGCGTGTCCTCGACCTTCGTCTGGATGTACAGAACCACGGGGAAGAGCAGCGCGCTGGCGAAGAACGGAACCCGCCAACCCCAGCTCAGGAATGCTTCGTTGGAAATGGTCGCGGTCGCGACGAGGAAGACCAGGTTGCCCAGCACTACACCGAACGAGACACCCATCTGACCGAAAGTGCCTGAGAATCCACGCTTCTTGGGACTCGCGGATTCGGTGAGGAGAAGGACGATTCCGCCCCACTGGCCACCGCAGGCGAGACCTTGGATGAATCGCAGTGTCACCAGAAGAATCGGAGCGACGACGCCGATTGCCGACGCACTCGGAATCGCGCCGATCAGGAACGTCGCGACAGCCATCAGCAACAGGCAGGTGACGACGGCCGGCTTGCGTCCGTACTTGTCGCCGAAGTGTCCGGCGACCAAACCGCCGATGGGGCGGGCAACGAAGCCGGCCCAGAACGTACTGAACGAGAGCAATGTGCCCATCAGTGCGGATGAATCGGGGAAGAACACATGCGGAAAGACCAGTGCCGCAGCCGTTCCGTACAAGAAGAAGTCGTACCACTCGATGGAACTGCCGAGCAGTCCCGCGCCGAGAAGTTTGCGGTGCGCTTTCTTCTTCTTCCGTTCCTGATCGGACAGGCCCCCTGCCTGCGTGTTCGAATCCACTGCCGATCTCGTCATGGGTTACTCCTCGATGGGTCGGACGCTCGTCGCGCCGGGAGTTGAGAAGTGAAACCGGGCCAGAAGTAGAAACTGACACCAACTTCAACTCTGTGGCGTTGCGATCAGTCTGCGATACAAAAAGAGTGATGTCAATCACTGAAATGCATTGCCGCATAAGGGACTAAATCCCCTATCGATGCTCGCCGATCACCACGACGAATGGCCGGCTCACCTTGTCGGCGGCCGGCAATTCGTTTGTCAGGCAGATCTAGTTCGGTACCCGCAGTTCACGACGAAGAATCTTGCCGCTCACTGTTTTCGGCAGGTCATTCATGACCTCGACGATGCGTGGATACTTGTATGCTGCAAGCCTTTCCTTGCAGAACTCGACCAGATCCTCGGTGGTCGCCTCGACACCGTCCTTGAAAGACACGAAGGCCTTCACGGTTTCGCCGCGATACGGATCCATGACACCGACGACGGCAGCCTCTCGTACGGCAGGGTGTTCGTAGAGAACATCTTCCACTTCGCGTGGCCACACTTTGAAGCCCGAGGCATTTATCTGATCCTTCATCCGGTCGACGATGTAAAACCAACCGTCGCCGTCCATGAATCCGATGTCGCCGGTGTGAAAACGCCCGTCCGGCATCGCATGTGCGGTCTCGTCCGGCTTGTTCCAGTATCCGAGTGCAACCTGGGGACCGGAGACCACGATCTCGCCGTACTCCTCGATCTGTACCGGCCTGTCGTTCTCGTCCACCACCTCGGCGTACGTATTCGATACCGGAACGCCGACAGCAACGGCCCCCGACGCCGGATCTACCGGCGCTTCACGCGAATTCGGCACCACGATCGCCGGGCTGTTCGTCTCGGTCAGCCCGTAGCCGTTGTGAATGTAAAGACCGAACTTCGCCCGGAACGCTTCCAACGCCGCGTGCGGGATCGGCGCGCCACCTGAATACACCGACTCGAGAGAGCTCAACGATTCCTTCGAGACTGCGGCGCTGTCCGTCCACGCGATGAATACCGTGATCGCTCCGATGATCGCAGTAGCCCGATGCTCCGAAATCGACTCCGCTGCAACGATGGGATGGAATCGGCAGGTCAGAATCGTGGGCGCGCCGGCCAGGAGTGGAGCCGCGACGTGCCCGATCAACCCGGTGATATGGAACAGTGGCGCCACCGCGAACATCGCGCCGCCGGGGCGCAGCCCCAACCAGTCCCGATAGATCTGCGCTGCGAACACGACATTTGAGTGCGTGTTCATCGACCCCTTCGGCGGGCCGGTCGTCCCCGACGTATAAGGAAGGTAGGCAAGGTCTTCCGGGGACAGATCGACCTTCTCGGGCTTCTGCCCTCGATGAGCCTCGATCAGTTCCAGTAGGTCCGGAAATCCATCATGACGAATCCTGGACGCCGAACCGAAGATCCGTTCATCGTCACGCGACTGAAAATCCCGTTCCGACGTAGTGATGACCCGTCGCACTTCGGTGCCATCGGACGCAGTCGCCACGGTCTCGGCCGAGGACTCGAGACAGATAACTGCTACCGCTCCGCTGTCCGCGAGTACGGTGGACAGCTCACGGTCCCGGTACATCGGATTGACCGGAACGACGACAGCGCCGAGTTTCCAGACTGCGACCGTCGCGATGACGAACTGCGGAACATTCTGCAGGACAAAGGAAACTCTGTCGCCGAACCCGATTCCGTCCACGGCGAGGGCTACGGCAAGCGCGTCCGACATCTCGTCGAGCTCGGCAAAGCTGACAGTCCTGTCGAAGTACCTGATGATCGGGGCGGTGCGATCGCGCTCCAGCGACGCACGGAACATCGCGAGGGCGTTGGCATGCTCGATGTCCACGTTCGGTGGAGTGTCGGCGTCGTAATTGGCGAGCCACGGCTTGCTCTCGTACACGTTGGTCATAACTCAGCTCTCGAAGTACCGACGTGGATTATCCACCAGCATGGTGTTGATCTGATCCTCGGTGACGCCGCGCTCGAGCAGCGTGGGAATGACCTGATCGCTGATGTGGGTGAAGTTCCAGTTCGGTACTGCGGCCGCCTTGGCCTCACTCGAGAACCAGTCGATGAAGCACGAGGCATCATGTGCCAGAACCATTTTCTCGGCATAGCCTCGGCGGGCCAGTTCCACGACGGTGTTCACCCGCTCCTCGAACGGGAGCAGAACATCGAGACCGAAACGGTCCATCCCGAGTAGCGAACCCGCATCGGCGAGAGCACACAGGTAGTCCAGGTCGGTCGAATCACCCGAGTGCCCGATGACGACCTTGCTCAGATCTGCACCTTCCTCGGCCAGAACCTTCTGCGCAACGAGGCCCGATTCCGTGTGCGGGTTCGTGTGAACCGTGATCGGTACCCCGGTTTCGACCTGCGCCTGACCGACCGCTCGCATCACACGCTCGACGCCGGGAGTCAGACCAGGTTCTTCGATGGCGCACTTGAGGAACGACGCGCGGATGTCTGTGCCGGCAATGCCGTCCTTGATGTCCTTCACAAATAGATCAACCATCGGCTCGCGCACGTCGAACAGCAAACCTGGACCGGTGTAATGGAATTGGAACGGAATGTCGTTGTACGTGTAGACGCCGGTGGCGACGATGATGTTGAGATCGACCTGCTCGTTGATCCGCGCAATACGCGGGATGTAGCGACCGAGTCCGATGACCGTGGGATCGACGATCGTGCTGATCCCTCGCGACTTCAGTTCGGACAGCTTGGTCACCGCATCGGCTACTCGAGCCTCCTCGTCCCAAGGCTCCGGGTAGTCGGGATAGTTCTGACGCATCTCCTCCCCCAGAACGAAGACATGCTCGTGCATCAACACCTTTCCCAGATCGGCTGTGTCCACCGGCCCACGAACGGTTTGTACTGAACTCATCGATCGAACCCCTGACTGTGATCGCCATCACTAACATGAGACAATGAGCTAGTGTGTCTCACGTCGCTTGGTTCGTCAATAGGCTCGAGCCACCCGAAGCCCACCTCTGTTCGACCGCCGAAATTGTGCAGTACCGGACAACCGGAGAGAATGTCCCGATGCCTACCGACCTCGAACGCCGACGCGCGATCGACACCGCCGCGAGCATGTACCTCGCGGAGGAACCACTCGACATGTCACTGCTCGCCGAACGTCTCGGAGTAGGCCGCGCGACGCTCTACCGCTGGGTCGGCAATCGCGACGAACTGCTCGGAACAGTGCTGGCCGAGGCCACCGAACGGACATACCGGAAGGCGATGTCACAGGCGTCGGGGCAAGGTCCGGAGTACATCCTCGACGTCTTCGGACGCGTCATGCGGTCGGTGGAATCGTCGACCGAACTGCGAGCGCTGACCAAACGCGAACCGATGGTGTTCATCAAACTCGCGATGATGCCCGGCTCCATCGAATCGATCTCCGCCTCCATCACCGCCGAAATCTTGCAGTCCCAGGTCGACGCCGGCCAACTGACGATCACGCTTTCGCCGCAAGTGCTGGGCGAAGCTCTCGTTCGCATCTGCGACGTACACCTCTACGCCCCTCTACTCGGGCGGGAAAAGGCGGAGATCGAGACGGCCCTCGACCTGATCGCACTGCTCCTCGGCGTCACCCGTAACTGACGGTATCGACTGCGTGAGCACTGCTCCGACACACGGCCCACCCGAGTCCTCAGACGTCTGATGAGTTGTTACGCTGTCGGTACCCCCACGAGAGGCAAGCCGTGTCCGACGACCACACAGGATTCACACTTCGCAGTGGTCCGCTGGTGCCGCAACTCGAACAGTTGCTTCGCGGGCGAATCAGGCAAGGAACGTGGGCGCCGTCCGAGCGCATACCGAGCGAGGCGGCCCTTGCCGTCGAACTCGGTGTCGGGCGTTCCTCGATTCGCGAGGCAATCCGCCTCCTCGCTCGCGACGGACTACTCGAAGTCCGACACGGCGTCGGCACCTTCGTGGCTGCCGCGTCTGAACTCGAGCACGTCGACGAATTCACCAAGCTACTTCGACGCTCACGCATCCTGGAGGTCTTCGAAGTCCGTCGCGCACTCGAGATCGAGGCCGCCAGACTGGCCGCGGAGCGGGTACAACCCGAGGACCTCGACGGCCTGCGGCGGCGACTGACCATGCGACACAGTCATTTCGAGGGTGACGTCGAGAAGTTCGTCGACGTCGACCTCGACTTCCACACCGAAGTCGTTCGGTTGTCCGGAAACGCGGTTCTGCTCTCGCTGTTCACGTCGGTGCGTCCACTCCTTCGTGAATCCCTCGTCGAGATGATGGCCCACGAGGCCGGCGTCCCCGACACCTCACATGCCCATGATCAGTTGGTCGAGGCCCTTCAAGACGCCGACCCAGAAGCCGCGGTAGCGGCAACCCGAGCAAATATCGACACCGTCTTACGGCGGTTGCGTGTGCTCGACGCCTAAGAGAGGTTAGTTCTCGTGCAACACCCCAATGGCACCGTTCTGTCGACCGAACACGTGGATCTCGTCCGCGACGGCCGATACTTGTTGAAAGACATCAACATTTCGATCGAACCAGGGCAACACTGGGTGCTCCTCGGCGCGAACGGTGCAGGCAAGAGCACCCTACTGAGCCTTCTCGGAGCAACCGCCCACCCGACTCGCGGTTCCGTCTACGTCCTCGGGCACAAGCTGGGCCGAGTCGACATGAGGGAACTGCGGATGGACATCGGGCACGTGAACCCGCGTCACACGATCGGAATTCCGATCACCGTCCGCAACGTCGTGATCACCGGCCTCACCAACACCACCGAGGTAATGCCGCGGTGGTCGCCGACGCCGGAGCAAGAGGCTCATGCCGACGCACTGATCGATCTACTCGGGATGAGTCCGCGTTCGGACGCACTGTGGCCCAACTTGTCCCAGGGCGAACGGGGGCGAGCCCTGATCGCCCGTGCACTCATGGTGGAACCACGCCTGCTCCTGCTCGACGAACCGGCGACCGGGCTCGATCTTGCTGCGCGCGAACAGCTCTTGACGGCTCTGGACGATCTCCGCGATCAGAACCCGTCACTTGCCAGCATCCTCGTGACGCATCACATCGAAGAGATTCCGAGCACCACCACACATGCTCTCCTGATCAAGGACGGCGTCGTGACCGCCAGCGGCCTCGCCGAGAATGTGATCACCACCCAGAACATCAGCGAGTGCTTCTCGCATCCCATCGAGATCGAGCGTCGTGGTGGTCGGTGGAATGCTCAGTCGCGGCCACGCGAAAGAGTTTGACCGACAGTAGTTTCAGAGACGTCTGGCGCCGGGTCCCTCCCGGCCCAGTTCGTCTCCAGGGTTGAGCAGGTTGCATGTCTTGAGTGACAGACACCCACAGCCGATACAGCCCGTCAGTTCGTCCTGCATCCGGCTGATGGCCTGCTTGCGATCCTCGAGGCGCTGATTCCACTCCGTCGAAATCTTGCGCCAGTCCTTCTTCGTCGGAGTTCGCCCCTGCGGCAACGACCCGAATACTTCGGCGACTTCGGCCAGAGGTATCCCGAACCTGACTGCCAACTGGATCAGCGACACCCGCCGGATCGAGTGGCGCGGGAACTTCCTCATATTTCCTGCCGTCCGCTCTGCAGGAACCAGACCGAGTGTTTCGTAGTAGCGCACCGCCGACACGGCGACGCCGGTGCGCGCCGATACCTCACCGATCGAGAGAAGTTCGTCACTCTTACGGATCATTCTGCCTCCCAATGGCTGCGCGACATTGACCTGAAGCGCACTTGAGATTCTACCTTCGACAACATGCACTCCCCCACCGATGCTCCCGCCGGAACCTGGCGGCAGCTCCTGAGCGGTCGATACCTCGGCACCGCTACCGTCCTCGCAGGCGGCGTCGCGCTGTACGCGACCAACGTCTACCTGACGACCAGCCTGCTTCCGACTGCCATCGACGACATCGGCGGTCAGCAGTACTACGCCTGGACCGCGACGGTCTTCCTCATCGCTTCCGTCATCTCCTCGATGTTGGTCACCAACGTCCTCGCCGCCAGGGGACCGCGCGGGGCCTACCTGATCGGCCTCGCGATCTTCGCGCTCGGCACCGTCGTCTGTGCGGTCAGCCCGACCATGGAATTGCTGTTGGTCGGCCGCACGATCCAGGGTTCGGGAGGTGGCCTGCTGGCTGGTCTCGGTTACGCCGTCATCAATGCCGCGCTCCCCAGACATCTGTGGACCCGCGGGGCCGCGCTGGTTTCGGCAATGTGGGGAGTCGGCACCTTCGCCGGCCCTGCAATCGGCGGCGTCTTTGCTCAATTCGGAGCCTGGCGATGGGCTTTCGGCGTTCTGGTTGTCGCGACGATCGCAGTCGCAGCTCTCGTCCCCAGCGCGCTACCGGCACATGAACCGGGCAGCACGACCAGTAGCCCGGTGCCGGTCCTCTCCCTGGCATTGCTGACTGCGGCAGCCTTGCTGGTCAGCGTTGCCGGAATTCTGTCCAACCTCGCAGTGACCGCAGCAATGGTTCTCGCCGCTGTGCTGCTACTGATCGCCTTTGTCGCCGCTGACCGTCGCTCGCGCCACGGCGTACTACCGCCGTCGACGTTCAACGCGTCGTCGCTCAAATGGGTGTACCTGACCATCGTCGTCCTCGCTGTTGCGTCGACCGTCGAGACATTCATTCCGCTCTTCGGCCAACGACTTGCCGGACTGGCACCGCTCGCGGCCGGATTCCTCGGGGCCGCACTCGCTCTCGGCTGGACTCTCGGCGAAATCCCGAGCGCCTCGGCGACTACCCCTCGTATCGTGCGACGAATCGTTGTCAGCGGTCCGATCCTCGTCGCGATCGGGTTGGGCATCATGGCAGCATTTCTCACCGAACACGCCGGCGCCGGTGCGATGGTCGCGTGGGTGATCGGACTGCTGGTCGCCGGCGTCGGAATCGGCATCGCCTGGCCCCATCTTGCAGTCGGTGCGATGACCTCGGTCACCGATCCCGGAGAAGGTGCGCGTGCCTCCGCTGCCATCAACACCGTTCAGCTGATCGCCAATGCCTTCGGCGCGGCCCTGGCCGGAGTGCTGGTGAACATCGGCGAACCGTCGACGCTTCGTTCTGCGCAATTGCTTCTCTTCACCTTCGCCGCTATCGCGATCATCGGCATTGCCGTGGCAGCTCGCGCGCTTCCGCGAACGCCCGACAAAATCGACAGCCCCGAAATCGTTCACGACGCTCGCTAAACTGTGGAAAACCCACACGGAGGAGTTGGCCAGTGACAGAACCGGATCCGGGCACAGTGGAAACCGACTTCCCGAAAACGGGAGCTCCCGCACAGCGCGCGCTGATCGGAGCGGGCTACACCCATCTCGCGCAATTGACGTCCGTGTCCGAGAAGGAACTCGGCGCTCTGCACGGGATGGGACCGAAGGCTCTGAGGATTCTGCGTGAAGCACTCGCCGAACGCGGCCTGAGCTTCGCCGACTGAGCTCTCACATCAGACCAGGCTCGCCCGAACCTGGTTGCCACCTTCGCGCTTCGCTTCGTACATCACCGTGTCCGCGACGCGGAAGAGTTCGGCAAAGACTTCGTCGACGGACTCACCCGGATGCCGGGGCGCGGTGCGGACCGCCATTCCGATGCTCGCGCTCGTCGGTGGATCATCGGTCGCCCCGTCCATTGCCGAGCGGATCTGTCCTTCCAGCCTCGCTATCACGCTGACCGGCACCCGCTCGACCACGACGAACTCGTCACCGCCCACGCGGGCGGTCAGTGCAGCTTTGGTTGTCCACAGGCGAATACGCAGCGCCGTTCGCAGGATCGTGCTGTCCCCAACGTCGTGGCCGTAAACGTCGTTGATCGTCTTGAATCGGTCGAGATCGATCACCACTACGAGAACCGCGTCGGCCTCGGTCACCGGAGGCCCCATCAGATCCTTCACACGACGCGAAAGTCCGCGACGGTTGAGCAGACCGGTCAACGGGTCGATGTCGGAAGTAGTGGCGTCGGATCCCAGAACTGCCAGAACCATTTGGGACACCACGGGAATCACAATGATGGTGGCCATCACGACCGCGATTTTCGCCAACCCCAAGCCGACGTCCGCTGCTGGTCCGAACAACAAAGTCCACCCCGAAAGCACCGTGACAATCGAGGCGAAGACCAAGTGACCGACTTGGAGTTTCGGATTGTGGAAGAACGCAATATAGCCGCCGATCGACGCAAACACGACGCACGCGATGAGCCGTCCCATCGGTTCCGAGTCGGTTGCGGCGGCCGCCGCAATCGCAACGTCGGAACCCACGACAAAGGTGTACGACCACAGCGGCGTCGGCGGAAACAACCACCAGATCAGGGCCGCGCCGACGCACAGGACTATGACCATGAGATTGACCGCTCGCCAGAACGTACCTTGCGGACCGACGTCACTGAATCGCGCCGACAGCAACACCAACCCCATCCAGAGTGCCGTTCCGCCGACCAGCGCCCGGCAGGAAGTCAAGAACCTGCGGTCTTCGAGGTACCTGCTGAAACTATGGAACTGGTCCGGCAACTGCCACCAGCGCATGACAACTTCGACGAAACCCTTCATCGCCGGTCAGCCGATGCAGGTCTGCAACTTTCGGGCACACTTCGACGTAGCGGACAAGCTGATTTCCCCCCGGAGCACACTGGCATATCCGGCAGCATAGTCAGCTGCAGCAGACAAACCAACCGTTCCGCCGGATTAGCGATCGGGCCTACACCCAGCCCCCTCGGCTACTACTCAGCAAGGATTTGAGTAGCGCTTCGCCCTCCCTGTCATATCGATCAAACGCAGTCACATCGATCAGCTCAGTGCGTCGTAGGCAGCCGATACGTACTGCGCCGACCTCTCGGAACCGAGCAGGCCCGGCCCCATCTTGTTCATCACGTACGAGAAGGTCATGCGCTTCTCGGTGTCGATGATGATCTGCGAGCCACCCCAACCTCCCCAGAAGCAGATTCGCCCCTCCGGAATGAACGGGACGGACTCGGGCGTCGGCAATCCGAATCCGACGCCGAAGCGGACCGGCACACCGAGGACGAGGTCGACCCCGTACGACTGCTCCTCGAAGATCTTGTCGATCGTTTCCTCCGACAGCAGGCGAACGTCACCGACCTTGCCACCGCACGCAATCACCGATTGGATCCTTGCGAGCGCCCTCGCATTCGAATGACCGTTGGCCGCACCGATCTCGGCGGCTCGCCACCCGTCGGTCCACGAACCTGTCGCGTCGGCTGGCGGCGCGGTGAAGGTCTTCACCATGATGTTGTCCATCCCGAGTGCCGCGATGTCGATCGGCAACGGCGGTGGCGCAATCACATTCGAGACTCGCCCATATTCGGACTTCGGCAAGCCCAGGCGGAAATCAGCATCGAGCGGACCGGCTATTTCCTCGTCGATGAAGCGGCCGAGGGTTCGACCGTCGATGCGCCTGACGACCTCGCCGATCAGGTGGCCGTAGTTGAGGGCGTGATATCCGGATGCGGTACCCGGCTCCCACCACGGAGCCTGCGTCGCCAACCGGGCTGTGGCGTACGCGTCGTCGCAAATGTTCTCCAAGGTGAACGGTTGATCCCACCCCGAAACACCCGAAGTGTGCGACAACAGTTGCCGGACCTGAATACGGTCCTTACCCGCTGCTGCGAACTCGGGCCAGTACTGCGCGACCGGGGCATCGAGATCCAGCAACCCGCGGTCGACGAGCATGAGCGCGGCCAGTGCGGTCACGGTCTTGCTGCAGGACCAGACGTTGGTGACGGTGTCGCGGGCCCAAGGAGCAGTGTGCTCGACGTCGACCCAACCGCCCCACATGTCGACGACGGATTCGCCGTCGATCGTCAGTGCGATCGCTGCCCCGACGTCCTCGCCGGAATCGAGATTGCGTGCCAGCGCCTCCTTCAAGCCAGAGAATCGCTGGTCACATACGCCTTCGATGTTCGCCACTGACAGCCTCCACAGGAAAGTTAAAACTTGACGTCAACTTCAACTATGTCGAGTATGTGTCCGATTCACCTGTGGTGTCAATCACTTCAAGTGTCAGAGTCGGCTCAGACCAACGGGATTCCCTTGGCGATGCGCCGACGCAGATCCCAGAGATAGAAGTTGTAGGGGAACATCCGCAGAATCTTCGGGCTGAACCGATTGACCAGCGCGGCGACCCGCATGGATCGGTCGAAGTTACGCTGCCGACGCGCTGACCACGGGAGCCGCATTTCGTCACGAAAGGCCTGGGGCAGGAACCCGGTGGTGACAAATCGGTTGAGCGGACCGACCACGGGATGCAACAGCTTCGGCGTGAAGGTCGCCGACGCGATCCCGTAGAGATGCTCACGAATCGTCTCGTCGATCGCCACCTTGTCGAGGTTCTCGTTCCAGTAGACCTCGAACGCATCCCGGTCCGCCGGCCACATGTCGCGTCGCATCTGAAGGGTTGTACCGAACGTGGCGCTTCGCTGATAGAACGCATCCTGGGTGACCGGATCGAGATCCCCGTACAAGATTTTGTAGACGTCCTCGAACCCTCGGTACAGGCAGGCGGCTACCCACAACTGCAGCTCGGGATCGAACGCGTTGTATTCGACCGCGCTGTTCTCATCGGAGCGAACGTGCTTGTGAGAGCCGTTGACTGCGCGTCGGTACAGCTTCTTTTCTTCGTCCGTCGCCAGGCTCGCGACGGCGAGATACGTCAGCGTCGTCCGGGTTCGCTTCACCGGATGCCGATCCAACCGACCCGTCTCGACCTTGCTCTCATACACGCCGTACCCCACCGCCGGGCGCGCCAACTGCATGATGACGTTGGCGCCTGCGGCCAACAGTCCGAGCCCGGACATCGCCTTTTCGACCTCGGCGTCGATGTCGACCGCCTGGACGCCGACCGCTCCGATGCCGCCCGTCACCGCTTCCTTGCGCCCGTCCATCGAATCCCTACTCACCGTCATGGCAGAACCCCTTCGAGTCGATATCTGCGAACGCACGTTCTCGGATGAGTGAAACGCCGAAATGCCGAGATGTCAAGCAATCTCGGGATGCAAAGATGGTCTTCATGAATGACCAACCGCGTTCGTACGGTGGCGTCGACGGCGCGCTCCGCGTAGCCCAACGACGAGAGACGCTGATCGAGGCCGGTCTGGAACTCATGGGCTCCGCCGAGCCCGAACTCACGGTCCGCGGAGTGTGCAAGAAGGCCGGTGTCGCGGCGCGGTACTTCTACGAGAGCTTCACCGATCGTGATGCTCTGATGTCGGCCGTCTACGACACCGTCATCACGGACATCGCCGTTTCAACCCAGGCCGCGGTGGACGCCGCCGAGACCGAACGAGGCAAGGCGCTCGCCGGAATCGCGAACATCGTCCGCACGATCGCGCAGGATCCCCGTCGCGGACGTCTACTGTTCTCCAGCGCCCTGACGAGCCCGGTCCTGGCCGAGAAACGACGAGCGTCGACGACGATATTCATCGGTCTCCTGGCCGCCAACGCCAAGACCTTCTACCGATTGAACGACAGCGGCCACTTGACGCTGACGGCAACCTTCCTGGTCGGCGGCCTGGCGCAGACCCTCAGTGCATGGCTGGACGGATACATCGACGTGACGGAAGAAGAACTGGTCGCCGAATGTGCAGCGATCCTGCTCGCTCCCGCCCTACCTCCGTCTTGAGCTCCTGATTCAGTCCCAGATCCCGATGTTGTCGAGGTGAGCGAGAAGTCGAGCAGCGCCGTCGGAGAACTGCAGACTCATCTGCGCGTCCACCTGTTCTCGATCGTGCTTCTCGAACGCCTCGATCAAAGCGTCGTGGCTCGATACTGCAAGCTCACCCCAGCCTGGATCCGTCGCGTAGAGACGAGCAGGGGTGTACCGAATCGCGCCGAACAGGAACCATGCCAGCTTCGCACCACCCGCAGCGCGATTGATCAAGCGGTGGAATTCGAATTCGCACTGCTCGATCGCAGCTGCATCCGAAGCGTCGACCGCCGCTCGCAAATCGGCGTTGAGTTCCGTGAGTTCCACCAGTTGATCAGCTGTGATGGTGTCCATCGCCCGCAAAGCCAGCTTGACTGCGATCTGCCCCTGCAACCAGAAGATGTCTTCGATGTCTTGGCGACTGAGGGGCGAGACGAGATAGCCGCGATGCGGAACCAACTCGACCATTCCCTCGCCGCGCAATGCGACGAGGGCTTCTCGCACCGGCGTCACGCTGACACCGAGGTCGGCTGCGGTTTCGTCCAATCTGACGAACTCGCCCGGACGCACAGCGCCGGACATGATCAGGTTACGAACGTGGTTGGCCACGTCCTCCGACAACTGTGGCCGTCTCCTCAGCTCAGATGTCGCCCTCCGAGTGCGTGCAGACGTTGCCACAACCGATCCTCACAGTCCGTACATTTTGCCGATGATGTCTCGCTGAATCTCGTTGGTACCACCATAAATGGAGGACACAAGAGTCTTTCGCACATGGTGCTCCATGTCGAACTCAGTCGCGTAACCGTACCCACCCATCATCTGCATCCCCTCGAGCGCGACCTTCTTGGCGGTCTCGGTCAGCTTCAGCTTGGCCATCGACGCTTCCCGCGGGAACATCTTGGTCGGGTTGGCGTCGACCATTCGGGCAACGCTGTAGACCAGCAGACGGCCGCATTCGATCTCCGTGGCGAGATCCGCGATCCGGTGGCGAAGCGCCTGAAACGATCCGACCGGACGGCCGAACTGCTTACGCGTGGTGACGAATTCGAGGGTGTCGTCGAAAGCGCGCTGCGCGGTCCCGAGCATCATCGCCGCGAGGATGAGGCGTTCGATGTTGAGTCCGGCCATGAGTTGACGCCAGCCGTTGCCGACTTCCCCAACCACCGCGTCCTCGGGCAGGAATGTGTCGGTGAAGTAGAGATCGTTGACCTCCTTGCCGCCCATGGTGTCGATTCCACTGATCTTCAATCCGGAGATGTCGGCCGGGACATGGAACATCGTCAGGCCCTCATGCTTGCCTTCACCTCGGGATGTGCGAGCCACCAGAAGGATGTTCTCGGCGAAGTGCGCGTTGGAACACCACGTCTTCTGGCCGTTGATCAGCCACCCACCGTCGACCTTCTCGGCGCGGCAACTCAAATTTCCCACGTCGGAGCCCGCTTCGGGTTCGGACATCGAGATCGACTGCGACGCGCCACGGACGATCCCGCCGAGCACTGCCTCCTTCTGGGCCGGACTGCCGAACTTCTCGTATGCAGCCCCGGTGATGACGGTCGGGCCCAGTCCACCGATCGGCGCCATGCCCTTGGCTGCTTCCTCCAGGAAGATGCACAGGTCGACCGTACTTCCGGCAGATCCGCCGTATTCCTCCGGGACAGTCAGCCCGAGCCAACCCAATTCCGCCATCTTCTCGTAGAACGCCTGGTTGTGGTTATGGGCGCCATGATCGGTCAGCAGGTCTCGCTGCTCACGGGTACCACTTTCCTTCTTGCAGAACGACGCTACCGACTTGGCGAAATCAGACTGCTCCTGCGTGAAATCCATGTACATCGAAAACTCCCGAGTGAGATGAGGCTGGAGGCTTGTCGGAGCTCGGTCCGACGCATACTGTGACTACCAGCACAGTAAATCACATCACATATATGTGATGCACCGACATGTGGAGGATCTGAAGAACATGACAGAACAGCTCGGCCGCCAGAGCACGTCCACGTCGACAGATCCGAAATCGGACGATCACACCTTCGCGAGCCTCGACCCTCGCAACGATTCCGTGGTCGCGCAGCACCCCATTGCAGATCAGCAAGAGATCGAGAAAGCGGTCGCCGCAGCACGCGCGGCGTCGAAGTGGTGGGATCAACTCGGATTCCAAGGCCGCCGGAAGGTGCTCGGCAATTTCCGCGCCGCGATCGCCACTCACGCCGAATCGATGGCGGCGATCATTTCCGCCGAGACCGGAAAACCCAGCGACGACGCCCTTCTCGAAGTCATGCTGGCCGTCGAACATCTCGACTGGGCGGCACGCAACGCACAGAAAGTATTGCGCCGCAGACGCGTCGGTGCAGGACTGATCAGCGCCAACCAGTCTGCATCCGTCGGCTACCGGCCGATGGGCGTCGTCGGTGTGATCGGCCCCTGGAACTATCCGCTGTACACACCGATGGGTTCGATCGGCTACGCACTGGCCGCCGGCAACGCCGTCGTCTTCAAACCGAGCGAACTCTCACCAGGCGTCGGCGTCGAATTGGCCCGGCTGTGGAACATCGCCGCGCCCGGACACCCTGTCCTGCAGACCATTACCGGTGACGGAAAAACCGGTGCACTTCTGTGTTCGTCCGGTGTCGACAAGATCGCATTCACCGGCTCGACGGCTACCGCAAAGCGCGTGATGGCCGCCTGCGCGGACACCCTCACTCCCCTGGTCGCCGAATGCGGCGGCAAGGACGCCATGCTGGTGGACTCCGACGCCAACCTCGATGCGGCCGTGAGCTTCGCTGCATTCGGGGCAGTGGGCAACGGCGGACAAACCTGTGCCGGCGTCGAACGAATCTACGTCGCAGCGCCCGTGTACGACGCCTTCTTGTCCAAGCTCACCGCCGCGCTTCAGGACGCCCACGCCGGCGCCACCGACAGCTCGACCTACGGGCCGATGACGCTGGGAAAGCAGACTGCGATAGTCCGAGGCCAGATCGAAGACGCTCTCGGTCGCGGCGCGAAAGCTGTACTCGGCGGACTTGATTCGTTCAACGGTCCGTTCATCGATCCGATCATCCTGACGGATGTTCCGGAGGATTCCACGGCGATCACCGAGGAAACGTTCGGCCCGAGCGTCGTGGTGAACAAGGTCGCCGACATGAACGAGGGGATCGAGCGTGCCAATGCGTCGAAGTACGGCTTGGGCGCCTCGGTGTTCACCAAGAGTTCGTCGAAGGGTCGAGCGATTGCCGAGAAGCTCGAATGCGGCGTCGTCACGGTCAATTCGGTTCTCGGATTCGCCGGAATCGCCGCCCTGCCGTTCGGCGGGGTCGGCGATTCCGGGTTCGGGCGTATCCACGGAGCCGATGGGCTGCGTGAGTTCAGCAGTGTGAAATCACTGGCCGTTCAGAAATTCAGCGCTCCGTTGGACCTGCTGACCATCGAACGAAAAGCTCGGGACATGAAGATCTCTCGTTGGATGCTGGCGAAGCGCCACGCAAAGTCCTGAGAGGCCAGGCGATCAGCCGGCGGTGACGAGCACCTGCTCGTCACTGTCGGCTGCTTCGAGTTCACGAACCAGCGGGAGCACCTTGGCCCCGAAGTACTCGATCTCTTCCTGGAAGTGCAGGAATCCGCCGAGAATCAGATCGACACCGCGACGGCGATATTCGACGATCCGATGGGCGATCTGTTCCGGCGTGCCGATCAGTTGTGAGCGGAAGCCGTCGTTGTACTGAACCAAGTCCTCGAACGTCGAATCTGCCCACATCCCGTCCTTGGACGAGGTCGACGCGCCGGCTTGTTGGACTGCATTCTTGAAACCCTCGACTGCGGGACGGTTCGCCTTGGCGATGATCTCGCGCAGCGTGTCTTTTGCTTCGGCCTCGGTGTCGCGGGCGATGATGAACCCGTTGAGTCCGAACTTGACCTCCCGATCGTTCTCGCGAGCAACACGGCGGACGTCGACCAACTGTTCGGTGACGCCGTCGTAGTCCTTGCCGTTACTGAAGTACCAATCCGAATAGCGACCGGCGTTCTCACGGGCTGCCGCCGAGTTACCACCTTGGAACAGTTCGGGATTGGGTCGCTCCGGAGTGTTCAGGGGCTTAGGCTTTAACGTGAAGTCGTGAATGCGGTAGAAGTCGCCGCGGAAATCGACGTCGTCCTCGGTCCAGATCTTCCGAAGAACCTGAAGGAACTCGGCGCTACGCCGATAGCGCTCGTCGTGCTCGAGCCACGGCTCGCCCAGATGAGTGAACTCGTCCTTGAACCAACCACTGACGACGTTGACGGCGAATCGACCGTTCGACAGGTGGTCAGCGGTAGCGCCCAGTTTCGCCAACACTGCCGGCTGCCAGAGTCCGGGATGCACGGCGGCGATGACCTTGAGCTTCTCGGTGGCCAGGAGCAGCGCAAGGCTGAAACTCGTGGATTCGTGCTGGAACTCGGCACCGTAGCTCGCCTCGTAACGAACCTGACTCAGGGCGTACTCGAAGCCGTTGTTCTCGGCGGTCTGCGCCAACTTCTTGTTGTACTCGTAGTCCCAGCTGGTCCGCTGCTCGATGTCGGAGGTGACCAGACCACCACTGACATTGGGCACCCAGTAGGCGAACTTGATCTCGTCGGCGATACGTTCAGTAGACATGAAATCCAGCAAACATGCAGTTCCCGGGGGTTTCCAGGGTAGCGATCACACAGGTTGTAAGTGTTGGGTGGGTGCTACGACTGTGAAACGGTGGCAGCATGACTGCTGTGGACATTCAGGAGATCGCGCACCGCATCACCAGTGAAGACGAGGCGCTCTCGGTAGCGTCACAGCTGTCCGACGAGTTCGCGGCAGGTGCCGGCGTCCGCGATGCGCAGCGCCTCCTTCCCCACGACGAGGTTCGCACCCTGGCGCAGTCCGGTCTGCTGGGGCTGTCGGTGCCGAAGGAGTTCGGTGGCATCGACGCGAGCACCGAGACGTTGGCCGAGGTCTTCCGCCTACTCGCCGAGGGCGATCCCAGCATCGCGCAGATTCCGCACAGCCACTTCACTTTCCTGGAAGCGCTCCGGTACCAGGGGTCTTACGAGCAGAAGCAGTTCTTCTACGCCGAGGCGTTGTCGGGTAAGCAGTTCGCCAACGCCCAGAGCGAGCGCGGCAACAAGACCATCGACATCGACGGCACGACTCTCACACCCGACGGGCAAGACTTTGTGCTCGAAGGTCGAAAATTCTATTGCACAGGAGCGCTTTTCGCAGATTGGATCGTGGTGCGTGCCGCCAATGCGGATCAGTTCACCGAGACCGGCGCACAGGTGAAATCCGCGGTCTACCTACCCCGGAATACTCCCGGACTGTCGATCGTCGACGACTGGGACGGCATGGGGCAGAAGACAACTGCGAGCGGAACCGTGACACTCGAATCCGTGTCGGTGCCGCGGTTCAACGTCGTACCCTTCACATCGTTGTTCACTCACCCGACCACCTACGGAGCACAGGCCCAGATTCTGCACGCGGCGATCGACACCGGCATCGCGTCGGCCGCATTGCGCGAATCCGTGAAACTCGCGGCAAAGGCGCGGCCCTTCTTCGAGGCGAAAGTCGATACAGCGGTGGAGGATCCACTGCTCGCTCAACTCGCCGGCGAAGCGGCAATCGAGGTTCGCGCTGCCAGATCCCTCTTGGCGGAAGCGGCGCGATCGATCGACGTGGCGCGTCGTAATCCCACCGAGGACTCCACGGCCCGAGCATCCATCGACGCTGCAACTGCCAAAGTGGTCGGTGCCAGAGCGTCATTGGCGGCCACGAGCACGCTGTTCGAGATCGGTGGCACCAGAAGCGCGGGCGAATCAGCGAACCTCTCGCGATTCTGGCGTGACGCACGCACACACACCCTGCACGATCCGACGAGGTGGAAGGTCCAACACATCGGCCGCTGGACGCTGTCGGGGACAATCCCACCGAGGCACGGGCTGCTGTAAACACTCTCAGTCGGAATTTGTGTATCCGCTGATCAAGACCTCGAGACCTTCCAGGTAACTCTCAGTCGTCGTCCCTCCCGGCCAGTCCTCGAGCACCTCACTGAGTACCGGCAGTTTCTCGGGACCGATTTCTCGGATCTTGACCGCGAGAGGTGACACACTGCCTTCCGGTCGTGTGGTGGTGTCGTAGATGTTGAGCAGTGCACCGAGTGTGTAGTTCCACAGCGCTCGATAGACCAACAGTGCGCGGCGCGGCGACATCCCGAGTTCGACACACGCGGCCATGGCCCGATCGACCAAGACCACAGCGCCGCTCCCGCCGCGCCCACCTCGCTGAAGCAACTCGATGATCCAGCGCTCCGATGCCAGCGTTTCGAAGATCGCGGTGAAGATCATGCGAAGCCGTTCGACCTGATCCTGCGGCAGGACCAGCGCGCCGAGATCTTGTGAGTACACATCGAGAACCGCGCTGATCAGCTGTTCCTTGTCGCCCACGTGCCGGTACAGCGCCATCGGCGTGGTGCCGAGCGACTTCGCCAACGCTCGCATGCTCAACGCGTCGGCGCCGCCGGACTGGAGTTGCCGTTTCGCCTCGTCGACTATCTGCTCCGACGTGATCGTCGGGGGACGTCCGAGCCGCGGTGATCTCGGTTCCATCTTTTCGGCCATCCGTCGATTGTGCGCGCCCCTGCTACGACGCTCTCGCCCGGGGAACCCCTTGCATCTCAGTCGTCAGCAAGGTAAACCTAACTACTTATGAGAACGCGTATACAAATTAGGTACCTGCAATGACAACAACAACTCGAGCGGTAGCCGCACCGGCTTTGGTCCTCACAGCCGCCGCGGCAGCGCAGTTCCTGGTGGCCTTCGACATGTCGGTCATCAACGTCGCGCTGCCAGACATCCAGGAATCGCTGAACTTTTCCGACGCCGGGTTGTCCTGGGTCGTCAACGCGTACGCCCTCGCCTTCGGCGGGCTGCTGCTTCTCGGCGGTCGTCTGTGCGACGTGATGGGCACTCGTCGAGTTCTGGTTTCCGGGCTTCTGCTGTTCGCCCTCGTCAGCATCGTCGGCACCTTCTCCGTGTCCGCCGAAATGCTTGTCGGAGCTCGGTCGCTTCAAGGCGTCGGCGCTGCACTGATCGCGCCGGCCGGGCTCGCTGCCCTCAGTCAGGCCTTTCCCACCGGACGCGCCAGAGCCAAGGCATTCGGCATCGGCGCAATGTCGTCAGCACTGGGCGGCGCACTCGGTGTCGTCCTGAGCGGCATTTTGACCGAAGGGCTCAGTTGGCGATGGGTGATGTTCGCCGGCGCACCGGTGGCCCTGATCGCCGCGGTCGCAGGTGCCCGTGGCCTGCCGGCCGGCCAAGCCGCTAGAGGTGGCTCCCTCGATCTCCCCGGAGCCATCTTGGCGACGGCCGGAATCACCGCCCTTGTCGGCACAGTGATCGCCACTGAATCACATTCCTGGACTTCGGGTTACGTGCTGGGTGGATTCGCACTCACGGTCGCCCTGCTGACTGCCTTTGTCGTAGCCGAAAGCCGCTGCGCCACACCACTGGTACGACTGTCCACCCTGCTTCGACCCCGAATCGGACTGGCCAACGCCATCATGTGCCTGGTGTGTGCGGCCCAGTTCAGCGCGTTCTTCTTCGTCTCACTCTTCCTGCAACGCGGGTTGGGCTATTCACCGACCACCACCGGTCTGGCTTTCCTGCCTTTCTGCTTCGGCCTGGTGATCGGCATCCTCGCGTCCACCAAACTCCTTCCGCGCTACGGAGTTCGACCGCTGCTCGTAGTCGGAACAGCAGTCGCCGCAATCGGGACTTTCATGTTTTCGACCATGAACCTCGACAGTCCCTTCTGGGCCGTCATCCTGGTGCCTTCGCTTCTGGCAAGCATCGGCATCGGTCTGTCGTTCATGCCGCTCAGTAACGTCGCCACCGCCGACGCTCCCCCCGAAGAAGTCGGCATGGCATCAGGGCTACTGAGCACATCGCGTCAGATCGGCGGTTCACTCGGACTAGCCGTTCTCGTGAGCGTCGCCGCTTCCTCGACGGCGCGTTCGGACAGCGCACCGACCGAAGCACTGGTTTCCGGATACTCCCAAGCCCTCTTCGTCTGCTCCGGCCTACTGCTGGCCGGCACCCTCCTGTCCTTCTTCTTCCCACGAATGGATCGTTGACCTCAGATGTTCACCACCCGAACCGCATTCGGCATCGTCTCGGCGCTTCTCCTCACCGTTGCCGGCGCAAGCGCGTGCAGCAGCTCCGCCGAGTCCGAAACCGCTTCTGCAACTCGCTCCGTCACACACGAACTCGGCACCGTCGAAGTTCCGGCCTCACCGCAGCGCATTCTCGCGCTCGACGAGTACGCGGGGCTGAGTGCACTCGCACTCGGCGTGAAGCCCACCGTCGTCTACAGCACCCTGCGATCGGACGTCGCCAAGTCGATTCTGCGCGAGCAGGGCGTCGAAGTTCTCGACAAGCCGACTTTCTTCGCCAACCCCGCCGTCGAAGAGATCGCGTCCGTCGAACCCGATGAGATCCTGATGAGCAATGCCGGTCCACTACCGAGCCTGTTCGCGCAGATCAATTCCGTGGCGCCAACCTTGGTCCTCCCGTACTCGGCGCCGTGGCGTGATGTGCTCGAACAAGCTGGGGCACAGCTCGATCGAGGCAGCGAAGCAACCGCCATGATCGGAAAGCTGGAATCCGGCCTCGAAGACGTCAAGTCCGCGGCTGCCGGCCAGAGCCTTGCGATCCTTCTCGGCTACAGCGGAAACCTGTTCACTGTGCCACCGACCACTCCCATCTCCACACTGGTCACCGAGGCCGGATTCACCAGGCCGGTATCGGAAGTCAACGCGACCAACAATCAAGACACCGGCACGATTTCGCCCGTCTCACCTGAACTCCTACCCGAGCATGCGGCGCAGACCGTCGCCGTACTTTCCGGGCAGCAGTACGACGCATCCATCGTGCGAAACACTCCACTGTTCGACAACCTGACACCCGACCCGGCGCACGCTCTGGACGTCAGCGGCGATCTCTGGTTCGGCAGCCATCCTTTTGCCATCTACTGGATCATCCAGGATCTGGACGGCATCGCACATGGCAAGGGGCAGAACAGCATCGGAACCCTCGACAGCGCCGACGCACGATGGGCGGCGTTCAGCGCGCTCTGACGTCCTGACGGAAGGTCAGCGGAGAAACACCCACCCGGGTGGCGAAGAATTTTGTGAAGTTCGCAGAATCGTCGAACCCCAGCTTCGACGCCACCTGGGTGACCGTGTCCGTGCCGAAAGACAGCAGACGTTTCGCTTCGAGCACCACACGCTGATCGATGTACTGCTTTGCCGTCATTCCGGCAGCAGCTCGGGTAGCCCGCAATACAGTCTTCTCGGAGTACCCGATCTTGTTGGCGTACTCCGAAACCGAACGGACCGTGGCGAAGTCACGTTCGACAACGGCATGAAACCTTTCGAACACGTCATTGTGTGCCAGCACGGAACTCTGCTCCTGTCCACCGAGGTGGGTCAGTTTCAACAGAATTGCTGTCAACGTGTGCCGCAGAATGGCCGCGCGAACGACCGGTGCAGAAGTATCCGGACAACCGTAGTTCAAGTTCAGGTGTTTCATACCCGTGCTGATGGTCTCGAGGTTCTCGCCGGACAACTGCCACGCTGCCTGCCGACTGTGAGCGTTCCCGTCCAACAACTGCTGGCTGACGGCATCGAGCGACGAGGGTGTGAACAGAACGACCATCGCCTCGAAATCCTGGATTCGCCCCCACTGTTGCACCTGCCCCGGTCTGACCCAGAACACGGTCCCCGGACTCACCGCGTAGTTGACGAAGTCGATGGTGTGTAGCGCCGAACCCTCGGTCACCAGCGCGAGTAAGTGAAACTGCGGGCGTTGGGGGCCGACGAACTCTGCACTACCCCCGTTGATGCGAATGGTGTCCAGGCTGAGTACTTCGATCTCGGTCGCGTCAGCCACCGAAGACGCGTACCCGACGTCCCGGACGGGTACTTGTCTGTTTTTCACTAGTTCGGGACTCATCTTCACCGTGACCGAATACCCGAATGCGACATACCGTCAGAGTATCAATCAGTTCGCGCTCGGATAGGAATCAACAGTGCAATCGACAGGCTCGAAAACAGCAGGCACGACGCAACTCACCTACGTCTTCGACGCCTATTGCGGGTGGTGTTTCGGCTTCGGCCCTGCTTTGACGGAGTTCGTCCGTCAAAATGCCGATTCCATCAACTTGTCCGTGGTCAGCGGCGGACTGTTCACCGGTGACCGCGTCGCACCCATGTCTTCGGCTCCGTACCTGAAATCGGCCAACGCCACCATCGCAGCCCAGACCGGCGCCGCTTTCGGTGACGGATATTCACAACTGGTGTCTGACGGGCGGTTCGTCATGGATTCGACGGATGCTGCGATCGGACTCGCCGCGCTTCGCACACAAGATCCGACTCGCGCACTCGACATCGCGGGGGCCATGCAGACCGCGTTCTACCGAGACGGTCGCAGCCTCTCCGATCCCGAGACCTACCGCGCCATAGCGAAATCGCTCGGGCTCGAACCATCTGCCGCAGTGTCTTCCCTGTTCACCGCAGATTCGAAGGACGCCGCCCGCGCCGATTTCGTCCGGGCACGCAGGCTCGGCGCCACTTCGTTTCCGACGCTGCTGTTCCACGGGAGCGACGGGTCCGTCGTGAAATTCGGTTCTCCGACCAGTACAGCGGCCGATCTCACCCGCGACCTGAACACGTGCGTGCGGGCGTATGCGGTGGCTTGACCCACCCACTTTCCGAGCGAAAGGTACGTTCAGCGCCTTCAGTACGCCGAACGTACCTTTCGCTCAGCGTGACTTCACCCAAATCACTCCGGCCCCCCTTCTGGTTTGATGAACACCGAACGAATCGCACCAAAGGGGAACGACAGTGGTTTCAGATCCGATCACGGGCCTGGAGATGGAACTTGCCGACATGTGGCAACGAGGACGCGCCCAGGCGCGCACCTATGCGCGTGCAATTCATCCCAAACTCGATCCGGCGCTCTACCCGGTTCTTGTCATCCTGAACCGTTCCGATGCCGTGCGGATGTCCGACTTGATCTCCACGCTCGATATCGAGAAGTCCACCCTGACCAGGCAAATTGATGCCGCAGCTCGGCTCGGCCTGGTGGAACGGATCCCCGACCCCGACGACGCTCGCGCGAAGCTGGTGACCCTGACCCCTGAGGCTCGGACGAAGCTCACGACGATCCGCAATCATCAGATCGATCGTTGGCGCGCCCGACTCGCAAAATGGGAAACTGACGACATCACCACGCTGACGGCCTTGCTGCACCGACTGGGCAGTTCCGAGGACTGACAACAAAGTAGTTGTGCAGTGCAACCAACTTGATCTATAGTTGCAAATATCAACTATTCAAGGGGGTGGCCGTGATCACTCACGACAGTGCCGAGGCAATCCTCGACAACCTTCGCGCCCTAGTCCGGCGCCACCGCGAGGTTTCGTCGACCGGCTCACGCCAACTGTCCCCCGGCATGTTGCCGGACCCACTGGGCGCCCTCCTCTCGCAGTTGTCGGCCGCAGATTCCACGAGATCGACGGATCTGGCGGAAAAGTTGAGAGTGACAGTCTCGACGCTGAGCAGACAGATCACACACGCCGAATCTTGTGGATACATTCAGCGGCGACCGGACCCGGACGACGGACGGGCATCGCTCCTGTCCTTGACTCCACTCGGCGTCCAGACCCTGGTCTTCCATCGTCGCGCCCAGGCGCAGCGACTCATCGACCATCTCGACGGATGGACCGAAGAGGACGCCGTCGACGTCGCATGTGCACTCGATCGACTACGACGCTCGACCTGCCCAGAGTCCCACGCGGCGCACTGACCGACGCTGCACGATCAGATCGAATCATTCTCCGATGCAAGGACATTCATGAGTTCTTTCACGTCTACCGACGTTCCACCATCTCAGTCATCGACCAATGCGCCGATGACCCACAAGCAGAAGATCGAGGCACTTGTCGGGCTCCTACTCGGCATGTTCGTCGCATTCCTGTCGTCGACGATCGTCTCGAATGCACTCCCCACCATCATCACCGAACTACACGGCACCCAGGATCAGTACACCTGGGTCGTGACGGCAACGCTGTTGGCTTCCACCGCAACAACTCCCATTTGGGGCAAGTTCTCGGATCTGGTGAGTAAGAAGCTGTTGGTCCAGCTGTCCATCACGCTGTTCACGATCGGCTCGATCCTTGCGGGCATGTCGCAATCGGTCGGCATGCTGATCGGTTTCCGCGCTGTTCAGGGACTGGGCCTCGGCGGATTGCAAGCCCTCGTGATCATCGTGATCGCGGCGATGTTCAGCCCGCGTGAGCGTGGTCGATACCAGGGACCGATCGCAGCCGTCATGTCCGTCGCGACAGTCGCCGGCCCGCTGATCGGCGGCCTGATCGTGGACACTAGTTGGCTCGGCTGGCGCTGGACGTTCTTCGTCGGCGTGCCGCTGGCAGTCATCGCATTGATCGTCGTGCAGCGTACGTTGAACCTCCCGATCGTCAAGAAGGACGTCAGCATCGACTACGTCGGTGCAACCCTCATTGCCGCCGGTGTCAGCACTCTTTTGATCTGGGTCACTTTGGCAGGTAAGAACTTCGAGTGGGCTTCTGCGATGTCGTTCTTCCTCGTCGGACTCGGCGTCGTGCTGCTCGCCGCAGCGCTGTGGGTGGAAAGCAAGGTCAAGGAACCCATCATTCCGCTCCGCCTCTTCCGAGATCGGACTACCACGCTGGCAACGCTGGCAAGCATCGCCGTCGGCGTCGCAATGTTCGGCGGAGCAGTGTTCTTGGGTCAGTACTTCCAGATTGCCCGCGGCTACTCTCCCACTGCCGCAGGTCTTCTGACACTGCCCATGGTGATCGGTTCCATGCTCTCCGCCGGCCTGTCCGGGGCAATGATCACGAAGTTCGGGCGCTGGAAGGGCTTCCTGATCGCCGGTGCCGTCGCAATGTCGGCAGGCTTCTTCCTCCTCTCGACCATCGATCACGCGACGCCGATGTTCTGGGTCGGACTGTTCCTCTTCGTGCTCGGCGCCGGGATGGGCATGGTGATGCAGAATCTTGTTCTCGCAGTTCAGAACACCGTCGCGCCTAGCGATCTCGGCACCGCAAGTTCGACGGTCTCGTTCTTCCGCTCACTCGGCGGCGCGGCAGGCGTGTCCGTCCTCGGCGCAGTGCTCTCCACTCACGTTGCAGATCTTACGACCAAGGGACTCAGCGCAATCGGGGTCGATCTGAGTGCGTCCGGAGGATCCGGCGCAGGGCTGTCGAACCTCAACGAACTACCCGAAGCGATCCAGGATGTGGTCCGCGCTGCGTACGGCGATGCCACCGCACGGGTCTTCCTCATCGCCGGAATCCTGGCTCTGTTGAGTCTGATCGCGATCGCCTTCATCAGGGAGAAGGCGCTTCGGACGGAAAGTGGTGACGAGCAACTCCTGGCGAAGATCGCCGTTCCCGGTGAGATCGATTCCGACACCATCGATGCCGAACTTGCGCTTCTGACCGAAGGTGACGACGAGTTTCAACGACGCAAGTAGCACCCACAAACAGTTCCGCGTACCGTCCGGGTGATTCCGGCGGTACGCGGAACTGTATGGGCAGCTGGGTGAGTCAGGTCGCAGCGATCACGCCTGCGACCGGGATCCGGCCGAGAACTGCAACCCGGAAGTCCACCATCGCGCGTTCCACGTGATTGGCGCTCGAAACCACAACCACGCCCGTTGCTCCTCGATCGGCGAGAATCCGCGCAGAGTTGAGCGCGTTCTCCACCGTGGACCACGACGTTCCTTCTTCGGTGATCCGGCCCGGGTCGACGCCGTTGGCGACGAGCCACTCGCGCATCGCCCTGGCTTCCGTCACTCCGGCCTTCGGGGCCCCACCGCTCGTGATGATCGGAGACTGCGGGTACTGACGAGCCAGCTGCAGCGCCGCCTGAAGTCGGTCGACCAGCATCGGACGCATCGTGCCGTCGTCGAAGAGGCCGGCGCCCAAGACGACGATGTTGGTACCCACCGGGTTGAGGTCGAGCAGCACGGGCGACTGGCGCGTCAGCGTCTCAGCACTCGTGCACGCAAGGATGAGAGACCGCACCGGCGTCTGGCAGCCGCCGACAGTCGACAAGATACCGTTGACGACCGTGGTCGGTGTGATGTCGGCGCTCGCTGTCGCCGGCGAAAGGCCCACGCCAGCTGCGGCGATCACCGAAGCAGCGATCAATCCCTTCGTCACAGACCTGCGAACATTTGCCATGTAGCCGAACCCCCAGATTGTCGGTTGTCCAGCACACGGTAGCGAACATTTCGCCACGGTTGCATCATTTGACTCAAATTTACTGTTCACTGACCGTCACACAGACTAAACATAAATATTGGGCAACAATTCGGGTTCGAAACCGTCATCTACCAGCATCTCGTATCGACGCGCCCGCCGCATTACCTATCTGAGCAGCAGAGTCACCGAGAAGGTTGACAACGCGGAACGGCAACAATTCGTTGTCACAGATCACGATGTTGCATCCAGGTGTTCCCGCCCGCCCCGTCCCGGCCGAGTTGTCGAAGATCAATTCAGGGTTCGCGAAACCGACAAGCTCTGCCGGGTCGTCGACGGGCGGACCACCCGAACCGTGTGTGGGTGGCCCGACATACGGCGCCTGGCCATGTCTCCCCACCGGATCGCCAGCCCTCCGGCTCGTTCACCGAGAACCACAGACGCATCACGTTTGGGAAGAGTCCGCCTCCATACCGATTGCGCGACGCGCTCCCAGCGCCATGGTGACTTGCACAAGATCCTTCGGAGACGACAGGTCAAGTCCCGTCAGGGAACTCGCCTTTCGCAGGCGGTACACCACTGTGTTCGGATGTACGTGTAGCTGCCGGGCGGTGGCGGCTCGATCGAATCCGGAGTCGATGAAAGATTCGAGCGTCTCGAGTACCGCGCTATCGGACTCCAACGGCAACAACACATCTGCGAGTATCGGCAGCGCAGCACTGAAGCGGGTCAGTTGATACTCCACTGCAAGATCCTCGAGACGGACGACCCCACTGGTGCGTCCGTACTTTCGGGCAACGTTCAGCACCTCGCGCGCCTGCGTGACGGCCGCTGGAATTGCCGTGGGCGCCGCGACGTGTACAGCGGCAACCGTCGATGCACCGATGACCTTCTCGAGATCACCCAAACGTCGACACAATGACAAATACTGCGGACTCGACGCCCAGTTTCCCTCTGCGGGTTCCGATTCCACAATGGGAATCAGTACGGCTCCGCCGCTGCTCCCGAGCACCCCGAGGGCTTTGTCACGTCCCACCTGATCGAGCTCTCGTTGCAGGTGGCGCACCTTCCTCCGCTCGGCGACGGCAGTGTCCACCTCGGTCGAGGACTCGTCGTCATTCCGCTCGACGTGCAGAGCCACCACCCAGTACAGGCGCGCCAACCTGATTCCCACCTCGTCGGAGACGCGATCCACGTCGACACCCGTCGAAAGTGCTACGAACAGGGACCTTCGCGCCGAATCCTCGTCCGTCTGGGTGGCGTGGTCGGAACCGTAGCCGGCAAGAACCGCGGACGTGGAGGCCGCGGTGTATGCATTCAGGAGTCGTCCGGTGCGGGCAAGTGCAACACCGTCTTCCGGGACCGCCCATTCGCTGATCGTCTCCCACCACAACCCTGCTGCCAGGTGATATGCGCGCAGTACCTCACTGAGCGGAACCAATTCCTGCGCCCGTTGACGAGCCGATTCGCTGATGTCGGCGAGCAACTCGGGCGCCAGATCTGCGCCCGTCCGGAGCATCGAAATGAACAGTTCCAAATTTCGCCTCACGATGGTCGTCACGTCGTTACGCAACGCCTCGTCCGGAAGCAACCGGTAGAAGGTGACGTCGCGGTGGACCAGATCGACCGTCGCATTGACCAGCGGATGGGTGCGTTGCGCCAATCGGTCGGCTAGAGATCTGCCGCCAACCACTATCGGTTCGAACGGCAGATCTTTGTTTCCTGACACAAAACCCTCCACAGAATTGAATTGCCACCACAAGGCCGACCTGCCTTTTTCCTATCACTATGTAACCCACGCCACTCTCGAATTCACAATCAGCGGCGTACCTGGAAGTCCCACCTTCGACCAAATAGGAGCCTCGAGTGACGTGGAAAACGCACAGCGCAGCCATTCTGGCAGGCGTCGTGGCTGCCGGTTCGATCGCGGCACTCGGGACCGGTGTGTCACATGCCGAAACGCATGCCAGCCCCATCCAATACGTCGCTCTCGGCGATTCCGCGGCGGCCGGCCCGCTGGTCGCCGAACAAGATTCATCGGCGCCGGGCTGCCTACGATCACTCGACAACTACCCTTCCGTGGTGGCGCAAAGACTCGACGCTCACCTCACGGATGTGACCTGCTCGTCGGCGCGATCCGCCAACGTCACGGACACCGCACAATCGACGTTCTCCGGTCAAGTACCGCCGCAGGAAACAGCATTGGGGCCCGATACCGACCTCGTCACCATCACAATCGGCGCCAACGACATCTCGTTGTTCCCGACAGTTCTGAGCTGCGTAAATCCTCTCCCCGAACCCACCGGAACGTCCTGCCGTGACAAGTTCACCGCAGGCGGCGTCGACCAACAGCGACAGTTGGTCGAAAATGCCTCCGCAGGTTGGAGTTCCATGCTCGAATCGGTTCGCGACCGGGCGCCCTCGGCGCGCATCGTCGTGATCGGATACGGAACATACATCGCCCCCGACGGTTGCCCCGGCACCCAGCCGTTCTGGCCGCGCGACGCCGACTATCTCCAGAGTGTGATCGACTACGGCAACACGGTCATGGCAGCAACGGCGGCCCGTCACGGCGTCGAGTACATCGACATCACCGAAGCCACTGCCGGGCATGACATCTGCACTGACCCTGCCACTGCTTACTACACCGGAATCGTCCCTGCCCAGCCGGCGGTTCCACTGCATCCCACTGCGGCCGGGATGCAGGCGATCGGCAAAACCGTCGCCGACGCTCTGTCCTGAGCCTCTCCCCCAACACAATTCATTCAGCACTCGCGAAAAGGGTGGAACAATCATGTCAATTCAACGAGACGCTCCGCCGCTGCCGTCCATCGACGGCGCCCCTGTCGGAACACGCGACAAACTTCTGGGCGGCACACTCGTCGCACTGTTTCTCGCAAACATGCTCAACTTCTTCGACCGGGCGATCCCCTCGGTCGTTGCCGAGCCGATCAAGAACGAGTTTTCGCTCAGCGACTTGCAATTGGGATTGATCACCTCTGCATTCACCCTCGTCTACGCAGTCGCAGGGCTGCCTCTGGGCCGGTTGGCCGACACGAAGAACCGTCCCAAGATCATCGGGATCGGACTCCTGGTGTGGAGCGGACTGACGGCAGCAACCGGTGCCGCCGGCAGCTATGTGCTGTTCATCCTCGCGCGTCTAGGCGTCGGTGTGGGCGAAGCGACCTTCACACCTGCAGCCAACTCGATGATCGGTGATATCTACCCGGCAGAACGACGCTCACGCGCACTTGGTGTCTTCATGCTCGGTTTGCCGATTGGCCTCATGCTCGCCTACTTCACCGTCGGCAAGATCGCCGAGGCATTCGACAGCTGGCGTGCACCGTTCTTCCTCGCGGCGATTCCCGGTGTCCTGCTGGCAGTCGTGCTCTACCGCATGGCAGATCCGGTTCGTGGAGGTTCCGAAAGTCCGGAGGCCCGCGCAGCCGCTGTTTCACAGGCACCGATCACCCGTCCGATCCGTCGTCTGCTCGCAATTCCCACGCTTCGTTGGCTCATCCTTGCCGGACTGACGTTCAACTTCGCCGCCTACGCAGTGAATTCGTTTGTCGTCCCGCTTCTGATGCGCCAGTACCACCTGAAACTGACTGCTGCGGCATCGGTCACCGGCATCATCGTCGGAATCACGGGCCTGATCGGATTGCTTCTCGGCGCTCGCTACGCTGACAAGGCAAGCGCACGCTCACCGCGCGCACGGTTGATGATCGGTGTCGGAACCTCGGCATTGGCAGCACCTTTGACGGCACTGGCACTGTTGCAGCACGGCGGGAACGTCGTGATGTTCACGCTCTTGTTCTCGGCCGGGTGGTTGTTGGCCTACGGCTTCTACATCAGCGTCTACCCTGCCATTCACGACGTCGTGGTTCCCAGGCTCCGAGGCACTGCGACGGCGTTGTTCTTCGCTGCCATGTATCTTCTCGGCGGATTCTCGGGACCAGTTGCCGTGGGCGCGATTTCGGACTGGTTCGCCAAGCGCGCGCTTGCCGATGCCGGTACCGGGAAGTTGGCTCAGTACGCCGGCGACGGGTTGAACTCGGCCATGTATCTCGTGCCGATCATGTTGGCGCTCACTGCGGTATTCATCTACCTGGCCACTCGCACTGTCGGCAAGGACGCCGCACGTATGCAAGCGGAGCTGAGCCAGGCCTGACCCAGGAGTTCACGGCGGTGGCGGAGCCCCGAGGCCCCGCCACCGCCGAGTTCAGTTGACCGTGATCGCCAGAGTTGCCAGCATGGACCGCAACATGTCCGGCAAGCGAGCGATCATTCTCTGCTCGGTTATCCGAACGGAGACGGGCGCTGCCAGCGTCGCTCGCCACAGTTCCGGTTGATTGTTCATCAGGTTGTTGTAGACCGGGAGCAGCTGACCGTTGATGTAGGTCCAACGACCGTCCCGGTCCGCCCAGTTGAAGTCCGGAAGCGGTGTTTGCACAACGGCATTGCCCACCGCGAACGAGAGCGGGTTCGACTCACGCGGCGGTACGACGCCAGGCATGGACGGTGATGCGGCGAAGGTGGTCAGGTAGGTCAACGAGCGTCCGACGCTGCCGCGGTAGGCCTTCGCCTCGTCCCACTGATCACCCACCGACTGGTACTGCTCACGGCGCAGCAGACGCACATTGCCGTCGAAGACCGACTCCGGTGTCCCCGAAGCAATGTTGTCCCACGCGATACGGGCGTTCTCGTCGAGCAGCCCTGCCCGATCGAGTTCGGCGATGCCGTCGACACCGTCGTGAACCCACGCCATGTGCATGGGAATCAGATCCGAGAAGATGTGCTTGCTCATCGCAATCACTTTCCCCTGGAACCACATCACGTCCTCGGGGCGGATGTCGTGGCCGACCTGGAGCAGCGCCGCAACGTCCTCGGGTGCTCCCATCGACGTTGCGACCGGCGACCCGATGCGGTCGATCTCTCGCCACACCAGTGCCATTGCTTCGCTGATCGCTTGAACTTCCAGCACAACCCGCCCGTAGTCCAAGTCGAGGAGTCCACCGGCAAAAGCGGGCCCGACCATTCCGCCCATGCCTGCCCACTGCAGTTCTTGATGCTCGAGCTGCAGTCGCTCGTAGAACTGGAAAGTGTTGGTGAGGTTTCCGAGATTCGCGTGCACACCGTCGAACGGAGTCCACGAAGCGAGATCGATACCTGCCGACTCCGTCCCGACTGCGAGCCAGTACTGCTTGAGCAGTGTCTGATAGCGGTGCGGAGCCACTCCCGATGCTCGGGCGGTATCGACCAAACTCCGCAGCGTCGCGGAATCCGACGGCAGTGAAGGATGCAGACCCCCCGCGGCTTCGGCGTTTGCGTTCACCGCTTCCAGGTCGAGGTACCTGTCGAGTTCACCAGTACCCGCAGACGCCCGGCCTCCCAGTACGACCGCACCGCCGATGCCTGCCGAAGCGACGAGAACCGTGCGCGCGAAATCCCTGCGTGTCAAAGACTTCCGCATACTCATTTCCCTTCGGCCTCGTCGAACGTCTTCGCCAGCCAGGCGATGTCCTGCATACCCAGCTGATCGGTCACCGTCTTGTACAGGTTGGTCACGTAATCGAGCGGCCCGCACTGCGACGGGAGCAGGTCCACGTCGCCGCCGTCTGCTCGATATGTCTGCGCCAATTGCTCTGCCTCACTGAAGGGAACGAGGAAGTCGTCCTCACAGGAAGAAATCAGAAGCTTCGAAGCCGGTACCTGCTTTCCCAATGTGTTGTCCGCGTACGCCGCGGCCAGTGCCGGGATCGTTCGGGGCGCCGGGTTGGTGAGCAGGACGTCGAAGGGAACGAACGGGAGTCCGAGGTAGAGCGCCTGGCAGGACGCGCGGAATGCTGCGGCGACGTTGTGACCGATCGGAGTGAGATGATCGTCGAGCCGAACGTCGGGGTAGCCCGCGTCGAATCCGAGAATGCTCGAGAAGACGAAGCCGGAACCGATCCCACCGGCCGCCGTCTCCTCGAAGGTTGCCGGGTCGATCATCATCGCCTGGATGGCGCTGGCCTGCACGTTCAGTTCCGGCGCGTAGTCATGCGCCTGTTCCGCGGCAAAGCCCGCTGCGACACCGCCGCCGGCGACACCGTAGATGCCCACAGGGGTGTCTGATTCGAGACCGGCCTCCGGAAGCGCGAGTGCTGCCCGAACGCCGTCGAGCGTTGCCTTGCCCGAGAACTGTCCGATCGAGAACGGATGGGGAGCAGTGTCGCCGTCGTTGCCGACGTCGCTCATCATCACTGCCCAGCCGTGACCGAACATCTGGGCCACCGGGCCGAGCGCCGAGAACATCGCCGGGTCGCTCTGATTGCCGCCGGTCCACTGGTGACTTGGTGCGCAGTTCGCACCCAGACTGTCGTTCGCTTCGGCATATCCGATGATCTTGCGATCGCCTGGCGCAGTTCCGTCCTCGGGGATCATCAGAATTCCGGTACTGATCACCTGGCGACCGAAGTGATCAGTGGTTGTGTACATGAGTTGGTGAGCCGAGACCACGTCAGGGCGGACCTGGTAGACCTGAACACTGACCGGACGCGCTTTGAGAAGGGTTCCGGGGGCGGTGCCGGGCTCGATTTCGGGCTCGTCGAACCACGGATCGTCGGACGAGAGCCCGAGTGGCGTCAATTCGGTAGAGATATCAGCGCCTTGAAGTGCCTTCACGACCAACGGGTTGAACACGTCGGCCAGGTCGACGGTCTCCTGCGCACCAGCCGGCGACCCCACCGCAAACAAGGCCACTGCCAGGGCCGATGCCGTTCCGGCGCGCCATGACCACCGTCGCCACGTCGAGTCAAACATCGTTCACAGGTTCCTTACTTTCGGGTAATGAGCACCCCTACACTCCCATTCACCTGCATTAACAGACAAGTCGGGCACCGGTCCGTTGGCCGAAAACCTCGATCAGGCTTAGGCTGACGGCACCTGTCCGGCAAGTCTGGCGTGGGAGGTTTGTCTGTGAGTGCTCCGACCCGTGTATCGCGAGCTACCGGCGATTCACCTCGCGCTCGACCGCGGCCGTCCAATATCACGTGCAAAATTCTGATGGCCGTGACGGGACTGATCTTCGCCGCTTTCGTGCTCGTCCACATGATCGGAAACCTGAAGGTCTACACCGGGGCCGATCACTTCGACGACTACGCACACTGGCTACGCACAGTGTTCGAACCCTTCCTGCCATACGAGGGACTTCTGTGGATTCTTCGCATCGTCCTGCTCGCGTCATTGGTCGCACACGTCTGGTGCGCCTGGTTGCTCACCGTCCGTGGCCGCCGAGCTCGAGGGAAGTTTCGACGTAAAAGCTTGGGAATCAAGTCCTTTACCGCGCGCACAATGCCCGTCACCGGAGCAGTGCTGCTGCTGTTCGTCATCTTCCACATACTCGACCTCACCACCGGAACCCGCCCCATCGGCAGCACCGAGTACGAAGCGGCCACGCGCACGCAGAGTTACGCATACGACAACCTGATCGCCAGCTTCGAGCGTCCACTGGTGGCGTCGTTCTACATCGTCGCGATGGCTCTGCTGGCAATGCATCTCGCGCACGGACTCTGGAGTGCGGTCAACGATCTCGGCGTGACCGGCCAACGGCTGCGCCAGATTGCCGTTGCACTCTCCGGAATCTTTGCGCTCGTCGTGATGGTCGGAAACATGTCGATCCCCATCGCGGTGATGACCGGCGTCATCTCGAAGACAGGAGCGTCATAAGTGAACAGCTTCGAACTCGACGATCTGCGCAGCATCGGGACGCCGGTGGACGGTAAGGTCCCAGCCGGCGATCCGGAGACAGCCTGGCCCACTCGCAAACTCGACTACAAGCTCGTCAGCCCGCTCAACCGGCGCAAGTTCACGGTCATCGTCGTCGGTACCGGACTCGCCGGCGCGGCCTGCGCCGCCTCACTTGGTGAACTGGGCTACCACGTCGAATCCTTCACCTTCCACGATGCACCGCGCCGTGCACACAGCGTCGCCGCGCAGGGCGGCATCAACGCCGCTCGTGCCCGAAAGGTGGACAACGACAGTCTCGCCCGCTTCGTGAAGGACACCGTCAAGGGCGGCGATTTCCGCGGCCGCGAGGCCGACTGCTTCCGACTCGCAGAGGAATCCGTACGCGTCATCGATCACATGAATGCCATCGGAGCACCGTTCGCCCGTGAGTACGGCGGCACTCTCGCTACCCGATCCTTCGGCGGCGTACAGGTGTCGCGCACGTACTACACGCGCGGGCAGACAGGCCAGCAGTTGCAGATAGCGTCGTCGCAGGCACTGCAACGTCAGATCGCAGCCGGAACGGTCAACCTCCACACCCGAACCGAGATGCTCGATCTCATCGTTTCGGACGGCCGAGCACAAGGGATAGTCACACGCGATCTCGTGACCGGTGAGATCGGCGCCACCACAGGCCATGCCGTCGTACTGGCCTCCGGTGGGTACGGCACCGTGTTCCACAAGTCCACACTTGCGAAGAACTCCAACGCCACCGCCGCATGGCGAGCGCACCGACGCGGCGCGCTGATTGCCTCACCCTCGTTCATCCAATTCCATCCGACGGCACTTCCCGTCAACTCCGAGTGGCAGTCGAAAACCATTCTGATGAGCGAATCACTACGCAACGACGGCCGGATCTGGGTACCGGCCAAGCCCGGAGACGATCGCGAACCCGGCGACATTCCCGAAAATGAGCGCGACTACTACCTCGAGCGCAAATATCCGGCGTTCGGGAACCTCTCTCCCCGCGACGTCTCTTCACGGGCCGCCCGCGAGCAAATCGACTCCGGTCACGGCGTCGGCCCTCTGAAAAACAGTGTGTACCTGGATTTCCGCGACGCATTGGCACGGCTCGGCCGCAAGACCATCGAGGATGGATACGGAAATCTGTTCTCGATGTATCGCGACGCCACCAGCGAAGACCCCTATACGGTGCCGATGCGCATCGCCCCCGGAGCCCACTTCACCATGGGAGGACTGTGGAACGACTACGACCAGATGACCTCCATCCCCGGCTTGTTCGTCGGTGGCGAGGCAGGGTGGGGATACCACGGGGCCAACCGCCTCGGCGCCAATTCGTTGCTCTCGGCATGCGTCGACGGCTGGTTCACCCTCCCGTACGCGATTCCGAATTATCTTGCGCCGCTACTCGGATCAGCACCTCTCGAACTTTCCGATCCCGCCGTGACGTCGACGCTCAGTGACGTGAGCGGTCGGGTGGACCTGCTGCTCTCGGTCGGCGGAACACACGGCCCCGACAGGTTTCATCGACAACTGGGCGAGATCCTCTATGCGGGTTGCGGTGTCACCCGAACGGCCGAAGGCTTGACCAAGGCCATCTCCGAAATCCGAGCATTACGAGGCGATTTCTGGTCGAACCTACGAGTCGCCGGCAGCGGAAACCAGTTCAACCAGGAGCTGGAAAGGGCCGGCAGGGTAGCCGATTTCCTCGAACTCGCCGAACTGATGTGCGTCGATGCTCTCGATCGTGACGAGTCCTGTGGAGCGCACTTTCGGGCCGAACATCAAACTCCCGACGGCGAAGCACAGCGAAACGATCAAGACTGGTGCTTCGTCTCCGCGTGGGAAACCGCCAAGGACGGCAGCCACATTCGACACGACGAGCCGTTGTCCTTCACCGCTGTTCCACTGCAGACGAGGAACTACGTATGAAAATCACCGTGGACGTGTGGCGCCAATCCGGACCGGAGTCGTCCGGTGCATTCGACACCTACCAAGTAAACGACGCGACAGTGGAGATGTCACTGCTGGAACTTCTCGACCGACTCAACGACCAACTCGTGGAGAGCGGCAACGAACCCATCGCCTTCGATTCCGACTGCCGAGAAGGGATCTGTGGGTCCTGCGGCATCACGGTCGACGACGTTCCCCATGGGCCGGTTGCGAACACTCCCACGTGCCGTCAGCACCTGCGCAGCTTCTCCGACGGTGACCGAATCAAACTGGAACCGTTCCGCTCCGCCGCTTTTCCAGTGGTCCGCGACCTCGTGGTCGATCGTTCGGCTCTCGACCGGGTCCTCGAAGCCGGTGGCTATGTATCGGTCAATGCGGGAACTGCACCGGACGCAGACAGCCAGCCGCTCTCGCATCAAAGTGCCGAAGCTGCACTGGACTTCGCCGCGTGCATCGGCTGCGGCGCTTGCGTAGCAGCCTGCCCCAACGGTGCCGCGCACCTCTTCACCGGTTCCAAACTGACCCACCTGTCCCTCGTCACGCAGGGACGCAACGAACGTGGCAAGCGGGCCCGAGCGATGTCGCACCAGATGGAGGCCGATTTCGGGCCGTGCTCGACCTACGGTGAATGCGCGGAGGTGTGTCCCGCGGAGATACCGCTGACCGCGATTGCCGCTGTCAACAAGGAATCGATGCGATTCGGATTGCGGCGCAAGGACAACTGAGCCTCACCAGGCGCCGATCAGCTTCATCCACGCGCCGCCGATGATCGTCCAGATCAGGATGATCACGACGCTCATCACGAAACCGATTCGGAACCATTCCGAGGTCTTGATGTATCCGGAACCGTAAATCACTCCGGCCGGACCGGACGCGTAGTGCGAGATACCGCCGAACAGGCTGCCGATGAAGCCGAATACCAGGGCTGAGAACAGCGGCGGTGCACCGGTTGCCACCGCCGCGCCGAGAAACACCGCGTACATCGCGACGATCTGCGCGGTGTTCGACGCAAACAGATAGTGCGCGTAGAAGTACACCAAGGTCAGGATCGCAAAAGCCCAGATCCACGGCAAACCGTCGACGCTCGAGGAGACCTGGGTTCCGATCCACGAGATCACGCCGAGTTCTTCGAGATGGCTTGCCATACCGACCAGAACGGCAAAGAACACGAGCGTCTGCCAAGCCCCGGTGTCGTGCACCAGGTTGTTCCACGTCAGCACCTTGGTCACCAACAGGATGCCGATTCCGACAAATGCTGTTGTAGTGGCATTGACGTTGAGCTGCGAGCCCAGGCACCAGAGCACCAACAGCAGAACGAAGGTGGCGGCCATGATCTTCTCGTTGCGGCTGATCGGACCTGCCTTGCGCAGTTCCTCCCTGGCTTGCTCGGGTGCTTTCGGAGTCTTCAACATCGTGGGCGGGAAGATCTTCGACATCACCCACGGAATCGCGATGAGACTCGCAATTCCCGGAACCGATGCTGCCAGCGCCCATTTGCCCCACGAGATGTCGATGCCGATCTTGGCCGCCGCATCGACGGCGACGGGGTTACCCGCCATGGCGGTAATGAACATCGCGGAGGTCACGACGTTGACTTGCAGCGACGTGAGCAGCAGATATGCTCCGAGCTTCTTGCGAGAGTCCTCGGGCTCGGGATTGGAGTCCTCCAACTTGCTCAGTGAGACGATGATCGGATAGACGACGCCACCGGCGCGGGCCGTGTTCGACGGTGTCGCCGGAGCAAGTATCAAGTCCGTCAACGCCATTCCGTACGACAATCCGAGGCTCGACTTGCCGAGTTTGGTCACGAACATGAGTGCAACCCGTTTGCCGAGCCCAGTGACCAGAAAGCCCTCGGCGATGAAGAACGACGCGACGATCAGCCAGATCGTGGTGTTACTGAAGCCGGACAACGCTTCTGTCGGCGTCTCCGTCTGGGTGATCATGGCGATCGACAGGCCCACCAGCGCCACCGAACCCGTCGGCAGTGGTTGCAAAATCAACGCCACGATGGTGCCGACGAAGATTCCGAGCATGTGCATGCCCTTGGGGTCCACACCGTCCGGAACCGGCATGAAATAGATGATCAAGCCGAGGATGACGGGCACCGCAGCCGGGTAGTACCGCCTGAGCACCGATTGTTTCGACGGCTCCGTCGGCGGTGTGTTGGCCGGCGGTGTTCTTGCCGGCGGTGTCGTTCCAGCGAGAGACTCGGTGCTTTCGGATTTGGCCTCGGACATGTACATCTCCTCGACTTCTCGCCCCAGGTGATCGCCCCAGATCATTGTCCCCCAAACGTCCGGTTTTCGTGCGGTCAATCGAAGGTCGAGAGAATGCCCTCCTGCGGTATCCGATTCTCTGGATTCCGCAGGAGGGCTCATCCCGGGGCGCAGACAGCGGCCCGGGTCGCGACACATCTCCCTCATAAGGGTGCGCCAATCGATCAACAGGAGGCGCCGGCGTGCCGCAAGCTTGAATCTCGAAGAGATCCTGTTTCGGTGTTGTTTCAGCATGCCAATCGGTGCTCGTCTGCACATGGGTCGAATGGCCTGTTCAACTACCTGTTTCCGCTCAGCACCGAGTACGCCGACGTTTTGTGTCGGTCCACAAAACAGGTATGTAACCGGGTAATTGAGCCGTTGTCGGCAAGCGTGTGAGACCGCGAATCTAGTCACGCCTCCGAACTGCAATCTGGAGACGAGACCTTCACAGTCTGTCCACCTCAATCACATTTCAGCACTGACGATTTCGTCTACCGCGATATGCAGCAGAACACTCGAGCCGCACGCCGAGCCGAGATCGCTGTCCCGTCAGACCGATCAAGGAAAATATCATGGGAAACCACCGGAAAAACAAACGTTCTCACACCAAACGATTCGTCACGATAGCCGCAGGAGCAGGCGTTCTGACAATTGGCGGCGCAATCGTCAACACCGGCGTAGCCAGTGCGCACGACTGGTCGCAGGTGGCCATGTGCGAGAGTTCCGGCGACTGGAACATCAACACCGGCAACGGCTTCTACGGCGGACTTCAATTCACGCAGTCGACGTGGGATGCATACAAACCGGCAGGTGCACCGGCTCGCGCCGACTTGGCGTCGACAGCCGATCAAGTCGCGGCCGCGGAAGCAACCCTCTCAGCTCAAGGCATCGGCGCGTGGCCGGTATGCGGTGCTTACCTAGGTTGGGGCGGCACCACCCCTGATTCGACCTCCCCGACTCCCTCGACGGTAGCGTCGGCCGCGGCCGAGCCTGGCACAGCGGGCAACACGGTGACAGTCTCCGAGGGCGATACGTTGTTCAACCTTGCTGCTGCGAAAGGTATTCGTTGGCAGGATGTTTGGTTCATGAATGCGTGGATTGCCGATCCCGACCAGATCCGTGTGGGTGATGTGATCCGATTCTGAAGCAAATCGGCCGACAAAGTAGACCCTCGAATCGAGAACGTCGGTATCGGACCGCCGACTGGTTGCGCCATCTATTGTCGGGAATGTGACGGAATCCGATGCCCACGAAGACTCGACTGAATCGACGACGCCTGATCACCCGAGAAAACGTCCACTGTGGCGTGAGATTCTGATCCTCGTTGTGGTCGCACTCGTTCTGAGTGTTGTCATTCAGAACTTCGTCGGACGTATATTTCTGATCCCGTCGGAGTCCATGGAACCGACACTTCACGGATGCACTGGCTGCACCGGAGACAAGATTTTCGTCGACCGGATCAGCTATAGATTCGGGGATCCACAGCCTGGGGATGTGGTCGTGTTCAAGGGACCCGAATCCTGGAACGACGAGTATCAATCCATTCGATCGGACAACTCGGTGGTCCGGGCACTTCAAGGTCTCGGATCCATCGTCGGTTTGGTCCCGCCGGACGAGAACGATCTCGTGAAGCGGGTAATCGCGGTCGGTGGGCAAACCGTGCAGTGCCTGTCCGAGGAAGAGGGGCTTCGAGTGAACGACAAGCCGCTGACCGAGCCGTACATCGACAATCGCATTCCGGGCAACGGTACCTCTTGTCAAGGAAGGTATTTCGGGCCGGTCACGGTTCCCGACGGGAACCTGTGGGTGATGGGCGACAACCGCGCCCATTCGAAGGATTCACGTTTCCATCTCGATGACGAACGCAGCGGAACGGTGCCGATCGACAATGTCATCGGCAAGGTTCAATTGATCGTCCTTCCCTTCTCCCGGTGGGGCACCGTGGGCTCGTTCGATCCGCAGTGACAGATCGAATCAGCCAGTTAGCCCGCATCTTCGGACGGCATAGTCGACATGACTCCGCTTTCGGACGATCATCGAGCACATCTGTTGCCGAGGGTAGGAGAACCACATGCGTGCACGACGGATCACCGCCAATCTCAAAGTCGCCGATGTCGGAGCCGCCAAGAATTTCTACTCCGACTATCTCGGCCTGAGCACCGAAGAGTTCAACATGGGGTGGGTCGCTCGCTACACCTCTCCCGACACCGGCGCGAACGTACAACTCGTCACGCACGACGCCACTGCAGCCGAGGACTCGGTCATCTCCGTCCACACGGACGACGTCGACGGCGCCTACGAAGAGGCCCGAAGGCGCGGCTACGAAATCGTGCACCCCATTACGACCGAAGAGTGGGGTGTTCGCCGATTCCTCGTCCGGGCGCCCGACGGCAACATCGTCAACATCGTGCGACACCGGGACTGAGCACTGGAAAGACCCCATTCGACGTTTTAGGTCATTTGACCTAGAGTTGAGTGCATGACCGATTCATTGCAGTATTCAGCCGACGGCCCGATCCTCGTAGCAGGCGGATACGGAACCGTGGGCAGCGCCCTGACCGCCTTGCTCGCCCCCGACTTCCCACTACTCCTCACCGGACGCACCCCCGAGCGCGGCAACGAACTGGCCAGCCGTCACGGCGCTTCCGTTCGCCGCTGGGACCTCCTCGACCCGACGCCCTTCGACGCGTCCGTACGCGCGGTCGTGTCGACGGTCAACGATCCCCACGATCGTGTCCTGTCCGCCGCCGTCGAGGCCGGAATTCCCTACGTGGACATCACCCGCTGGACAACCCGCGTCGCTCGCGCCGCCACTCTGGCGGGTCAGAAGTCGCCGAGCGCACCGGTGTACCTGTCGTCTGGATGGATGGGCGGAGTCACCAATGTCGTCGCCGCAGCGCTGGCCGAGGAACTGGGTGGCGCGAGCACGATCGACGTCTCGATTCGCTACGACGTCAACGACATTGCCGGGCTCGACTCCGTCGACTTCATTGATCGTCTCGGCCAGGATTTCGAGGTGATGCAGCAAGGAAACCCGATCACCGTCAGCCCGTTGACGGATACACGCTGGGTCGACTTCCCCGGATCGCGCACCAAGGTCGGAAGAATCGACACTCCGGAACAATTCACGTTCCCCATGACCCTGGGCGCCGAAACTGCCAGCACTCGAATAGGTTTCAGTTCGCATGCATCCACAACTGCGCTGCTCGCCGCCAAGAAGGTGGGTCTGTTCCGTTGGGGTCGCGGCGACCGCTTCACACCGCTACGACGCGGACTCCTGTACTCGCCTGGCAAGGGCGGGAGCGCGCAAGTACGCATCGACGTCACCGGCCCGAGCGGCACGACAAGCGCAACAATCGTCGACCCGCAGGGCCAAGCTCACCTCACCGCGGTGGGCGGCGCGCTTGCCGTCAGACAAGCCTTGGCGGACGATGCCCAGCCTGGAGTCACTTTCCCCGAGTCGCTTCCGAACCCGCGCCGCACCGTCTCCGAGTTGGAGAGCTTCGGGGTGGCAGTATTGCGGGCATGACCCCCTCCAAGGGCGCCGCCCGCGCGGAAGCACTTCTCGACGCAGCAGAACAGGTCCTCGCCACGCAGGGCAATGCCAACTCGGCGATGCGCGATTTCGCAGCCGCAGCCGGAGTGCGGGTGGGGCACCTGCAGCACTACTACCCCACCCGTGCAGATCTCATCCGCGCAGTCATGTCACGGGCATTGACCCGCTCACTGGATCGCCTTGCCGTCGTCACGGATACGGATCAGAGTCTTTCCCGTGAGGAATCCGAACACTTCATCGGAGTCCTGCTCGGAGAACAGGACGACCAGGCCACGGTGCGTCTGTACGTCGAAGTATGGGCCATTGCGGCGGCGGACCAAGAAGTGGCGGTCGTGGTTCGAGACTTCTACGCGCAGTGCATCGCACACGTAGAGCGCGCTGTTGCGTGTGCGCAACCGGATCTGGATGCGGCGGACCTGGGCGCGGCAGCGCAGACCATCGTGAGCCTGCTCGAGGGTTCCGCAATTCTCCGATCGGGAATCACCGGCCGAAAGTCCAAGGCTTCGGACCGAAAGCTCGTGGACACACTGCAGTACCTGATTCACGGGTCCTGACTCGGACGTATCGTAAAGCCCATGAGCGTTGCAAACGAATGGAGCCGAATCGAAGCGTGGTGCCGTACACACGCACCGGTGACGGCTGCAGCGTTTCAGCCAGGGCTCGGTGACGCCGTTATCGAGGAATTCGAAGCGTCGACCGGCGTCACGTGGCCCCAGGAACTTCGCGAGCTGTATCGGGTGCACAACGGCAGCCTGACCCACGACGACCGGACCGGGCTCTTTCTCGGCAGCGTGCTTCCCGACAAGTTCTTCTACCCCATCGACGTCGCAACCGAAGTTCGACTCACTCTGCTCGAAACGTGGGACGAGACGATCTACGAGAATCCGGACCTCTACGCGGAGGACGAGATGGATCGACACGATCAACGCGACGCAGGCACTGCCGCAACCATGTTCATCCCCTCGTTCCTTCCCTTTGCCGGACTGGACGAGTACCACTACTTCGTGGACACACGAAACGGCGCACTCCATCATTGTGTGACCGAGTATGCGTCGGACGCCACTGACAACGGCGGTCCGATCTGGGCGTCCATCTCGGTCATGTTGGGCGCCCATGCCGCAGCGTTGGAAACAGGATCCACGATCGGAGTGTGGAAACCCGTTGTCAGCAAGGGTGTTCTGGAATGGGAAGTCGACGCATGACACCCAAGCCGGATCCGACCCGTCGTACCCTCGCCGACGGGCGTCAGATCTTCTACTTCGACGATGCCGGCCGTACCCGCGCCCACTCTGCGCGAGATTCCCGCGAATTGCCGGCTCTCGACCACTCGTCTCGGATGAGGTTCGACGTTCTCACCGGGGAGTGGATCACCATGGCATCGCATCGCATGACACGGACACATCTCCCCTCCGCCGCCGAATGCCCGTTGTGCCCGACCAACGAAACACGCACGCCCACAGAGATACCCGACGGAGACTACGACGTCGCGGTGTTCGAGAATCGGTTTCCGAGCTTTGCCGCGGCACCCGAGGAAGCCATTGACGGTCCCGGAGACGGTGTGGGTGATCGCCCAGCTGTCGGCCACTGCGAAGTGATGTGTTTCTCGAGCGATCACACGGCGTCCGTCGGCGAGCTTCCACTCGAACGCATGCGTACGATTGTGGGTGCATGGATTTCTCGGACCGAAGAGTTGTCGGCGGATCCGGTTGTGGAACAGGTGTTCTGCTTCGAGAACCGCGGCGAAGAAATCGGGGTGACACTCACCCATCCACACGGACAGATCTACGCATACCCGTATGTCACGTCACGCACCCGATCGATGTTGACGCAGGCGGACAAACACTTCGAGCGCACCGGTCGCTCACTGCTCGCCGATGTTCTGGCGTTCGAGCGCGAGGACGGGACCCGGTTGATCTACGACGGCGATCACTGGAGCGCCTACGTCCCGACCGCCGCACGATGGCCCATCGAGATTCACCTGGCACCGCACCGAGACGTCCCGGACCTTCCCTCGTTGAACGACCAAGAGCGCGAAGAGCTTGCGGTCGTTTACCAAGATCTCCTGCGCCGTATCGATCGCTTCTATCCGGGCGTCGATCGGGTACCGTACATCGCGGCCTGGCACCAAGCTCCCGTCCGCATCGACCGACCTCTGGGTCGACTGCATCTTCAGCTGTTCTCGATCTTGCGCGCACCAGGCAAGCTCAAATACCTCGCCGGGTCCGAGTCCGCCATGGGCGCCTGGGTGAACGACACCATTCCTGAGGCAGTCGCGGCCCGCCTACGGGAGTTGAAATAGTGGATACCGTCTCGAAACCATTTGTGCTCCAACAGTTTCATGACGCCTATGACTATCCGGCAACCGGAGCCTGGGCGGCACCCGGTCGAGTCAACCTGATCGGTGAACACACGGACTACAACGGTGGATTGTGCCTACCGGTCGCTCTCGAGCAGCGAACGCTGGTTGCGGCCGCACTGCGCAGCGACGGGGTCGTCCGCGTGCACAGCCGGCAGTCCGACGAGACATACACCGGGCGCCTCGGCGACATCGCAGCAGGATGGGCCGCCTACCCCACAGCCGTTCTGTGGTCTCTTGCGCGCCGAGGCCTCCCGCTCGGAGGAATCGATCTGGCAGTCGACTCGTCGGTACCGGTCGGGGCCGGGCTGTCGAGTTCCGCTGCCCTCACCTGTTCGGTTGCGTTGGCCGTCAATGAACTTCACGATTCACCATTCACCCGCGAAGAACTGGTACAGGTGTGCATCCAGGCGGAGAACGACGGCGTCGGCGCACCGACCGGTGGGATGGATCAATCCATTGCCCTCTTTGCCCGACCCTCGACTGCGCTCCTGTTGGACTGCCTGGACGGATCCACCGAACCCATCCCTTTCGAACTCCACGGTGCGGGGTACGAACTGATCGTCATCGACACTCGGGTCAAACACTCGCTCGCAGACGGACAGTACGGGTTGCGACGCTCTCAATGCGTCGATGCAGCAGCAGCTATCGGCGTCGGCAGCTTGCGAGAGGCTTCTGCAGACCAAGCCGAGACAGTGCGAGACCCGATCCTCCGGGCGCGGGCACGGCACGTCGTGACCGAGATCGAACGGACACGGAAGACCGCAGAACTTCTGCGCAGCAACAGATTCAGCGACGTCGGCGAGCTGTTCGACAACTCCCACGCGTCGTTGCGCGACGACTTCGAGGTCTCGTGTGAAGAACTCGACGTCGCCGTTGCCGCAGCACGACGCGGCGGCGCGATCGGTGCGCGGATGACCGGCGGCGGATTCGGAGGTTCGGCCATCGCATTGGTTCCGGAAGGAAGTCATGCGGAGGTCATCGCGTCGGTGAGCCGCGACTTTGCGGCGCGGGGTTGGCGAGCACCCCACTTTCTCGACGTCGTTGCCGGGGGTTCGGCCGCCCGCCTCTGAGCGAACGGCACGTTCAGCGCACTGGAGGCGCCGAACGTACCGTTCGCCCTGGTTGGGACCCCTCGAGATCCCCCTCACATAAATAGTCATCTCAGATGCGAATTATGTAGGTTCAGATCATGCAACTGACGCAGTTCACCGATCTGGGATTGCGCGTCGTCATGCGGTTGGCCGTACTCGACGCGGATGCCTCCCCCAGTACCCGGGATGTTGCGCAGCAGCTCAACGTGTCGTACTCCCATGCCACCAAGGTGGTTACACGGCTCGGTGAGCTTGGCATCGTCACAACCAGGCGTGGTCGCGGCGGTGGGCTTTCCATCACCGAACTCGGACGCACCGCCACCATCGGCTGGCTGGCCAGACGCCTCGAAGGCCCGGGTGAAGTCGTCGACTGCGAAGGCGACAAACCGTGCCCACTTCGCGGCGGCTGCCTCCTTCGGAGCGCTTTGCGCGAAGCACAGGAAGCGTTTTTCGTTTCACTCGACGCGGTCACGATCGAAGACGTCATCCGGCAGCCGTCCAAAACTGTCCTGCTACGCCTCACCACCCGGAGCGACGAAGCAGGCTGATCAATCGAATTTCGACCGAACGGAGCAGCTCATGCTTTCCCCACAGTCAACCGAGGTCATTCGCGCCACCCTTCCCGTGGTCGGCGCCGCCATCGGCGATATCACAACCCTGTTCTACCGCAAGATGTTCGACGCACATCCTGAACTCGAACGTGATTTGTTCAATCGCGGCAATCAGAAACAGGGCGAACAGCAGAAGGCTCTCGCCGGCGCCATCGCGGCATTCGCGACGCTTCAGCTCGAGCCGGACAGCGCCAAGGTCGATCTCATACTCTCACGCATCGCGCACAAGCATGCGTCGCTGGGAATCACGCCCGACCAGTACGCAATCGTGCACGAACACCTCTTTGCCGCGATCGTCGAAATACTAGGCGATGCAGTCACTCCCGACGTCGCAGCAGCCTGGGACGAAGTCTACTGGCTGATGGCGGAAACCCTCATCACGATGGAGCGTGGCCTCTACCAACTCGCCGGCGTCGACGCCGGTGACGTCTGGCGCACGGTCAGGATCAGCGAACGAGTTCTTCAGTCCGCCGATACCGTCTCCCTGACGCTCACTTCGCTAGACGGCAGTGCACTCCCCACCTTCGCACCCGGACAGTATCTTTCGGTCGGGGTTACGCTGCCCGACGGCGCTCGCCAGATCCGCCAATACAGCCTGTGTTCGATACCGAGCAGCGCAGACTGGCGGATCAGCGTCAAGCGAATCTCCGGTACTCCTGATGGCGAAGTGTCGAACTTCCTCTACAACAACGTATTCGAAGGTCAGGAACTCTCCGTCACCACGCCTTTCGGTGATCTCACCATGCCGGATGACAACTCACCTCTCCTACTCGCGTCGGCCGGAATCGGTTGCACACCGATGATCGGGATGCTCAATCATCTCGTGGACACCGGCGCCGAGCGTTCGGTCTCTGTCATTCATGCTGATCGATCCATCGCGGACCATGCTCACCGCGCGGAACTCAGCACACTCGTCGACAAGATTCCCGCCGCAACTTTGCATCGTTGGTACGAGGATCTCGGCACGCACGTGGCGTTCGGATCTGTTCACGAAGGACGGGCGGATTTGCAAGACATTGCAGTGGAGCCCGATACCCAAGCCTTCCTCTGCGGGCCGATGCCGTTCATGTTGGCGATGCGCGCATCGTTGCTCGAAAGGGATGTTCCGGCAAAGAATATCCACTACGAGGTCTTCGGGCCCGACAGCTGGGCCAACACCTGAGCGGACCACTGCCTGCGAACTGGACCTTGGCGCGCCACGGTAATCCCTTGTGTACTCGACGAAACATACGTACCGAGTAGTGGGAGACCGACATGATCACGTCAGCGTCGATGACGGGAGTCGCGCTGATAGCCCTGGCGATGGTTCTGACACCGGGCCCCAACATGATCTACCTGGTGTCACGCAGCATCAGCCAGGGCCGCCGGGCAGGCTTGATCTCGCTCGGCGGAGTCGCAACCGGTTTCCTGGTCTACCTCGCCGCCACGTGCGCTGGACTGACAGCGGTTCTCTTCGCCGTACCCACGGTGTTCACCGCGGTGAAAATCGGCGGCGCCCTGTATCTGGCCTATCTCGCCTGGTCGACGCTCCGACCAGGTGGAAAGTCCGCCTTCGAGGTGGGCGAAGTCGACCGCCACGGTAGCGGCCGTCTGTTCGGGATGGGGTTAACCACCAATCTGCTCAATCCCAAGATTGCGCTGATGTACGCGGCCCTGATCCCCCAGTTCGTCGATCCCACTGCGGGCCCGGTCTGGCAACAGGCACTCGTACTCGGCGGCGTGCAGATCCTGGTCGCAGTCACCGTCAACGCGTTGATCGTGTGCTGTGCGGCGGCCGTGTCGACCTTCCTCGTGGCACGTCCGGTATGGATGCGGGCTCAGAAGTGGCTAGCTGGTGGCATTCTCGGAATCTTCGCCACCCGCATGGCCCTGGAGTAGTTTCAGTCCTTCGGGCGTTGGTCGATCAGCCGACGCGCTTTACCGATCGAGCGTTCGAGTCCGCCGGGTTCGAGAACGTTTACCTCGACCGTGACACCGATCTTGTTCTTCACCAGCTTCTGCAATGCAGACGACGCTGCCGCATGGTCCGAAATTGCCGCGTCGGGGCGAGCCTCGACGCGCACTGTCAGGGTGTCCATACGACCCGGACGCTCCAGCACACACTGGAATTGAGGCGCGAGGGCGGGGACCGTCAGGATCAGTTCTTCGATCTGTGTGGGGAACAGATTGACCCCACGCAGGATGATCATGTCGTCGGTCCGGCCGGTGACCTTCTGCATCCGTCGCATCGAGCGCGCCGTCCCTGGCAACAGACGGGTCAGGTCCCTGGTCCGGTAGCGAATGATAGGCAGCGCTTCCTTGGTGAGCGAGGTGAAAACGAGCTCACCTTCCTCCCCGTCCGGCAGCACCTCACCCGTGACCGGATCGATGATCTCCGGGTAGAAGTGGTCTTCCCAGATATGGAGTCCGTCTTTGGTTTCCACACATTCCATTGCCACGCCCGGGCCCATGATCTCGGAGAGTCCGTAGATGTCGACGGCGTGCATGTCGAGTTGTTGTTCAAGCTCGGTACGCATCTGTTCGGTCCACGGCTCCGCTCCGAAAACTCCAACCCGCAGCGAGGTTTTCGAAGGATCAATACCCTTCTTGATCATCGCATCCACGATGGTCAACATGTACGACGGCGTCACCATGATCGCGTCGGGTTCGAAGTCCTCGATCAGTTGGATCTGCCGCTCGGTCATGCCACCGGACATGGGAATGACCGTGCAGCCCAAACGCTCCGCACCGTAGTGTGCTCCCAACCCGCCGGTGAACAGACCGTACCCGTAAGCCACGTGCACCTTGTCCGAAGACCGCACGCCGCCGGCCGAGAGACTGCGCGCGATGAGATCGGCCCAGTTGTTCAGGTCGTTGCTCGTGTACCCCACCACCGTCGGGCGACCTGTGGTCCCCGAAGACGCGTGAATTCGCGAGACCTTGTCCTGGGGCACCGCAAACATCTTGAACGGATAGTTCTCACGCAGATCCGCTTTGGTGGTGAAGGGGAACTTCGCGAGATCGCTCAGATCCTTCAAGTCGCTCGGGTGGACGCCGGCGTCGTCGAAAGCTTTGCGGTAGTGCGGAACATTGGTGTACGCGTGCATCAGTGACCATTGCATCCGCTCGAGTTGGAGCGTCGAAATGCGGTCCCGGCTGGCAAATTCGATTTCTTGCGAAGTAGCAGTGGCGAGTTCGGTCATGATTGTCTCCGGTGGGCTCAGTGAGGGCGCTGTGCGGGCGGTCAGGCGTCGAAATCGACTGTTATCTGTTCACCGACAGGAAAGGTCTGGCAGGTCAGCACGAAACCCGCGTCGACTTCGTAGTCTTCGAGTGCGTAGTTCCTGCGCATCTCGACATCACCGCAGGTGACCTTGGCGCGGCAGGTTCCGCACACTCCGCCCTTGCACGCGAAGGGCAGATCCGAGCGGTACTGTTCAGCCGCATCGAGAATCGACTGGTCGCGTGGCAACGTCGCGGTGGTCGATCGACCGTCGAGAGTAATCGTCACCTCGCTGCTCGGTCCGACAATTCCGCGCTCACGATGCACTGCAACCGGCGGAGCGACGTCGTCGACGTAGAACAGCTCGTGATGGATGCGATCCTTGGCAATTCCCAAGCCGGCCAGCACTTCCTGGGCGTCGTTGACCATCCCGAAGGGGCCACACAACCAGAAGCCGTCGACTTGGTCGCACGGCACGAGAGAGGTGAAGATCTCACGCAACCGGTCGGCGTCGAGACGGCCCGAGAACAACTCGACCTCCCGCGGCTCGCGAGAGAGAACGTGAATGACGTCCAGGCGTGCACCGTACCGGTCCTTCAGGTCGGCGATTTCTTCGGCGAACATCACCGAACGAGTACGCCTGTTCCCGTACAGCAGGGTGACATCGGCCTCGGGGTTCGCCAAAAGTGTTGCAGCGATGGAAAGCATGGGCGTGATGCCTGAGCCCGCCGCGATCAGAACGTGCCGTCCACCCAGTGCCGGATCGGCGACAAAATTGCCCGAGGGGCCCTGGACGTCGATTTGATCCCCGGCCTTGACGTCGCGCACCAACCAGGTGGAGAAGAGTCCGTCTGCTACTTCGCGGACCCCCACACGTGGAGACGCCCCGACCGGTGCACAGATCGAGTAGGAACGACGGTGTTCGACGCCGTCGATCATCCGCCGCAGTGTCAGTGACTGCCCGGCGCCGAAATCGAATTGATCGGCGATATCGGCAGGCACGTCGAAGGTGACGGCAACTGCGTCGTCGCACAGTGATTCGACACCGGCGACCGTCAACGGGTGAAAGGGTTTGTTCCGGTTCGTCGTTGCGGTACTCATCTGTTCAGATCTCCTTCACGTGATCGAACGGCTCGAGGCAGTCGAGGCAGCGATACAGCGCTTTGCACAGGGTCGCACCGAATTCCGAACTCAGTCTGGTGTTTGCCGAACCGCACTGGGGGCAGAGGATGTCGCGGGGCTTGGCCGTCAACGTCAATGCGATCGGCCCCGAGGTGCGGCGCGGCGCTGCCCCCGGCACCGAGTACCCAGCCGTCCGAAGTTTCGCGAGCCCCTCCTCGCTGATCCAATCCGAACTCCAAGGCGGCGACAGTTGAGTCTTGATCTGGACGCTGCCGTATCCCGCATCGTTCAGCTTGTGCTCGATGTCGTCTCGCATCGTCGCCATTGCGGGACACCCGGAATAGGTGGGAGTGATTGTCACACAGACGAAGTTCGCTTCGACGTCGACCGATCGGATGACGCCGAGGTCGGCCAGAGTAAGCAGCGGCATCTCCGGATCCATCACCGAGGCGACGATCTCCTGCGCGGAAGAGACGGTGGTGGCAGCCACGGTCACCACACCCCTTCCGGGTGCTCCCGAGCGACGCTCTGCATTTCGGCAAGAAGTAGTCCCAGCGCCCCGGTGTGCAGTCCGGCACGTCCGCCGCGGCCGCCGACGAAACCGGAGAAACGTGAAGGCGGCTCTTCCATTTCGGCCGCATGGAGGACCTGGGCAAGAACAGCGTCGAACTCCGGCCGAACAGTACGCGGATCCACTCCGACGCCAACTTCCGCCAAAACGAGTTCGTCCTGAGTGGGAACAAAGAGTTCGTCCACGAACGGGAAGATCTCGAGCAAGGCGTCGGCCGTCCGACGCTTGGATTCTGCCGTGCCGGCGCCCAAGGTGACGACCCATCTTGCCGCGTAGTCGCGGTGATAGGTCAGTTCCTTGACACCTTTGTTCGCCACAGCTGCGAGAACCGGATCGCGCGACGTGCGCAGCCGATCGAACAGAGCCAGCCGCCAGGTCGAGAACACGAGTAGCCGAACGACCGTGTGCGCGAAGTCGCCGTTGGCGAGTTCCACCAGTCTCACGTTGCGGAACCCGAACTGATCACGAAAGAAGGCGAGCGCATCTTCGTCCGGCACCGGCGACGTATCGGAGATGAACGGAACCACAGTGGAATCGGCTGCTGCCGCGCGAGCCAGCAGCAGCCTGGCCTGCCCGATCAAGTCCAGGCCGACGTTGGCGAGAGCTACCTCTTCTTCGAGTTCCGGTGCTCGCGTGGACCATTCGGCGAGTCGCTGCGAACTGACGAGCGCGTCGTCGCCAAGCATGAGGCAGTAGCGCGCCAGCGCACCGAGATCGACATCGCCTGGCACCGTGGTGTCGACTCCGGCGAGGGGGTCGTCGAAGCTTGTTCCGAACGCCCACTGACCGTGGCCGTCACCGTCGACCAGGCCGTCGTAGGCACTGTCGTGATCGTTCATCTGTTGGTCCTCGAAGTCGAAGTGATTCTCACATGTGCGGAACGGAGTCCGGAATGTCGTAGAAAGTCGGGTGCCGGTAGACCTTGTCGCCGCTCGGCGCGAAGAACGGATCCTTTTCTGCCGGACTCGAAGCCACGATTTTCGCGGATGGCACGACCCAGATACTCACGCCTTCGTTACGTCTGGTGTAGACGTCGCGCGCGTGGCGTAGCGCCATCTGGTCGTCTGCCGCGCGCAGGGATCCGACATGCACGTGGTTCAGTCCGCGCTTTCCCCTCAGAAATACCTCGTACAAAGGCCATTCGCCCCGCACCTGATCGCCCTGTACCTGATCGTTCTCGCTCATGATGTTTCCCCAGTCGTGCGATCGTGCGCGAGTCTCTCGCGCTGTGCAAAGGCGTAGGCGGCGTCGCGAACCCAGGCCCCGTTGTCGTGTGCGGCTTTCCGATTGGTGATCCGCTCGACGCTCGCCGCTCCGTTGCCGCGGACCACATCCATGAATTCGCTCCAGTCCGGCTCACCGAAATCGTGTGCGCCACGCTCGGGGTTCCAGCGCAGGTCGGGATCAGGGAAGGTCACACCGAGTATCTCGGCCTGCGGTATCGACATGTCCACGAATCGCTGCCGCAGTTCGTCGTTCGTGTGCCGCTTGATGCGCCACTTCATCGACTGCTCGGTGTTCGGCGATTCGTCGTCCGGCGGTCCGAACATCATCAGAGCGGGCCACCACCATCGGTCGACGGCTTCCTGCACCATCGCACGTTGAGCTTCCGTGCCGCGCATCATTGTCGCCAACAACTCGAAGCCTTGCCGCTGATGGAACGATTCCTCCTTGCATACGCGGATCATCGCGCGCGCATACGGCCCGAAGGAGCTGCGGCACAGCGGAACCTGATTGCAGATAGCGGCTCCGTCGACCAGCCAGCCGATCACACCCACGTCGGCGTAGGTCAGCGTCGGATAGTTGAAGATCGAGGAGTACTTCTGCTTTCCCTCGATCAGTTTGGTGGTCAGATCGCCACGATCGGCACCGAGCGTCTCGGCCGCGGAGTAGAGATACAGACCGTGCCCGGCCTCGTCCTGGACCTTCGCCATCAAGATCGCCTTGCGTCGCAACGAAGGCGCACGGGTGAGCCAGTTTCCCTCGGGCTGCATTCCGATGATCTCGGAGTGCGCATGCTGGGCAACCTGACGAATCAGAGTCTTGCGGTAGCCGTCCGGCATCCAGTCGCGAGGCTCGATGCGCTGGTCTGCCGCGATCGTCTCGTCGAACAGGTTCTGCAGGTCTTGTGGAGCTTCCACGTTGGTCATCGTACCTACCTTTTATTACCGAATGATCGGTTGGTAACTAGTATGCACCGAGGTGTCCCAGCGCACAAGAGAATCTTTCGACGCACCAGAAATCAGCGGCCCTCGAAAACCGGCTTCTGCTTCGACAGGAAAGCCGTGACTGCGCCTTGATGATCTGCCGTGGAACCCAGCTCCACCTGCGCGTTCGCCTCCGCCTCCAGCGCCTGGGAAAGCCCAGGAGCAACGGCACGGATCAGCGATTTCACGTGGGCGAAGGCCGCGGTGGGTCCGTCGGCAAGCCGACGCGCGAGTACCCGAGCCTCAGCTGCGACGTCCTCGTCGGCCACCACGCGATGAACCAAGCCCCACTCCAGTGCGCTCTGCGCGTCGAACTTGTCGCCGAGCAACATCAGGCCACTGGCACGGCTGGGTCCGAGCGCGTGCACGAGCGCATGACTGAGCCCGGAGTCACTGGCCAGACCGATGCCGGTGAATGCCGTCGCAAAGCTCGCGCGAGCCCCCACGACCCGGATGTCTCCGGCCAACGCGATTCCCAACCCGGCCCCGACGCAGGCCCCACCGATACCCACCACTACCGGGACAGAGAGCGTCGACAGCGCCGTGACGATGGGGTTGTAGTGCGCGGCGACGGTATCCATCGCGTGCGCCGGATCAGCATCCAATGCTGCCGCGTGCTCGCCCAGATCCTGACCGACGCAGAAGTTCTTGCCTTCGGCGAGAATCAACACCGCTCGAACGCCTGCGTCCGCGCGGACCTGCAGCAACGCTTCGAGCAGCTGAGACTTCATTTCGCCGTTGACGGCATTGGCTGCCTCAGGCCGGTCGAGAGTGATTGTCGCCAAACCTCGCTCGATCTCCAAGCGGATCACGTCAGTCATCGATGTTCCTTTCGCAGGCAGTTCGGTTCAGCTCCATGTGTGAAAACCCTGTCCCGTCTTGCGCCCCAACTCGCCGCGAGCCACCTTCTCTCGCAGCAATGCTGGAGGAGTAAATCGATCACCGAGAGTGCTCGCGAGGTGTTCGGCGATCGCCAGGCGCACATCCAACCCGACCAGATCTGTCGAACGAAGCGGCCCCATCGGATGCCGGTACCCCAATTCCATGGCCCGGTCGATCGATTCCGCGTCCGCCACACCTTCTTCGAGCATGCGGATGGCTTCGAGCCCGAGACCGACGCCAAGCCGGCTGGTTGCAAAACCAGGTGAGTCGTTGACGAGCACCTCGGCCTTGCCGAGCATCGACACCCATGCCCGTACCGAGTCGACAACCTCGGGGCGGGTCTGAGGCGCCCGGACGATCTCGACCAACAGCGACGCCGGGACTGGATTGAAGAAGTGCATACCGATGAACCGGCTCGGATCCGTCAGCGCTGCGCCGAGTTCGGCGATCGACATGGAACTGGTGTTGCTGGCGATCACGGTGCGTTCTCCGGCAACGGTTTCCGCAGCGGCGAGCACCTCGACCTTGAGGGCCGCAATTTCCGGGACCGCCTCGACGATCAGGTCGAGCGACGGGGGTAAGGAGCTCACTGCGCCTACGACGCTCACGCGCGCGAGGACCGTCGCGGGATCCTGGTCGCCGAGTTTCCCTCGCTCGTGGGCGCGGTCGAGGCCGGTGGAAACACGCTGTAACGCTGCCTCGGCGTCGCCGCTCTCCGCGATGGTGACCGCCCCGCCGAGACCGGCGAACACCTGGGCGATACCTGCACCCATACGTCCACCGCCGATGACTCCGACGGTCTTCGGTGCAACTGCTTCAGTCATGATTTCTTCTCCAGGAAGGCCGTCATGCGATCACGCTTGTCCGAACTCTCGAACAGGACGGCTTGGGCGATGTCGTCGGCAAACGGATGCGATCCCGGCGCGTCGACGATGATCTTCGTCAATCGCAGTGCCAGCGGGGACAGTCGGGAAATACGGTCGAGCAGCCGATGCGCTGCGTCGACATGGCAGTTCGGTTCGGTCACCTCGACAACCAGGCCCGCTCGTAGCGCCTGCTCGGCGTCGAGGTTCCTGGCACCGAGGAGCACTTGCTTCGCGATCGAGACTCCGACGAGCTTCGGCAGCCGATAGCTGGCGCCGGCGGCTGCCATTATGCCGAGATTGGGCTCGGGATTACCGAAGACCGCCGTCGTTGTCGCGACGCGAATGTCACAGGCGTAGGTCAACTCTGCCCCGCCGCCGAGCGCATAGCCGCTCACGGCGGCCACGGTGGGCAGCGGGAGCTTTCCGATACGGTCGAACAGGGTCCGGTTGATACCCGCAAACGCTTCCTCTCGTCCGCGCGCTCGGAGCTCCGCGATGTCAGCGCCGCCCGCGAAGTGGTCTCCGCGCCCGGCAAGCAGGAGCAGCTTCGGATCCCGTTCGAGGCGTCCACAAACCTGATGCAGTTCGTCGATCATTTCCGCGTTGATCGCGTTGCGTTGCGCGGGCCTGTCGAGGGTGACCACGACGCGATCCTCGCGCTCGTCCACGTGCAGGGTGTTCACATTCGCTCCTTCTCGCTCTCTTACATTAATAACCGAACATTCGGTCGTTTGGCAAGGGTGAAAACGAGGTTGGTGCACAGCTTTGCCCGAACTGAGAAGATGGGGGCATGACTACGGCACGCCCCACTCGACGCACCGGCCTCCCCGGACGTCCCGGCTACGACCTCGATTCGCTCCTGGCCGTGGCCGTGAAGGTGTTCAACGACAAGGGCTACGACGGCGCCAGTATGGAGGTGCTCGCCAAGAAGCTCGGCATCACGAAGTCCTCGATCTACCACCACGTGTCCGGCAAGTCGGAACTTCTCGAACTCGCACTTTCGCGTGCCCTCAACGCCCTGTTTGCGGTCACGACCGAAGAAGGCGCCACCACCGGTCCGTACATCGACCGGCTCGAATACCTGGTCCGGCGCAGCGTAGAGGTGCTGGTCGCAGAGCTTCCGTACGTCACCCTGCTCCTGCGCGTCCGCGGCAACACGACGGTCGAGCGGGCCGCACTCGCCCGTCGACGCGAATTCGACAACTTTGTCGGAGGCCTCGTCTCGTCCGCCGCAGCGGAGGGAGACCTGCGCCCGGACATCGAACCGGCCCTCGCCAGCAAGCTGATGTTCGGCACCGTCAACTCACTGATCGAGTGGTACAAACCCCGAGCGGGCGAGTCCGTCTCCGACATTGCCGACGCGGTCGTCGCCGTCACTTTCGACGGACTTCGCAAGGCCTGATTCCAGGCAGTTCTGCCGAATCCTTGACAACGCGGCGTTACCGGGCGATCGTAATTACCGACCGAACGTACGGTGAGATGGAGTTGTCGTGAGCAGACTGTTGGAAAGCTATGTAGCCGGTCGCTGGTACGCCGCACCGGACGCAGGTACCCCGTTGCCGAGCGCAGTGGACGGATCGGAGGTGGCCCGGATCTCCGCAACCGGCGTCGACCTCGCCGAGATGGTTACGTACGCACGCGAGGTCGGCGGGCCTGCACTGTCTGCGATGACCTTCCATGAACGTGCCGGCGCGCTCAAGGCTCTCGCCCTCACGTTGATGGCAGGAAAAGCCGAGTTCTACGCACTCTCCACTGCCACCGGCGCGACGACGCGAGATTCCGGCGTGGACATCGACGGTGGATTCGGAACCCTGCTGAGCTACGCGAGCAAGGCTCGGCGCGAATTGCCCGACAGCACAGTCTTTCTGGATGGAAACGTCGAAGCTCTGGGCAAGGGCGGAACTTTCCTCGGGCAACACATCTATACGTCACGCCGCGGCGTCGCCGTACAGATCAACGCCTTCAATTTCCCGGTGTGGGGGTTCCTGGAGAAGCTGGCACCGGCATTCATCGCGGGTGTGCCGTCCATCGTCAAACCTGCCAGTTCCACGGCATATCTCACCGAACTCGTCTTCCGGCGCATCATCGAATCAGGCTTGCTCCCGGAGGGTTCCGTCCAACTGCTCTCCGGTAGTGCACGGGGCCTCCTCGATCACCTCGGCGGGCAGGACTCAGTGGCATTCACCGGATCCGCCGACACCGCCGCAACGCTGCGTGCTCACCCGAACGTCGTCGGCAAGGGCGTCCATTTCAATGCCGAGGCCGATTCACTCAACGCGTCGATCCTTGGCGAGGACGCCGTACCAGGAACGCCCGAATTCGATTTGTACGTCAAACAACTCGTCACCGAAATGACAGTCAAGGCGGGTCAGAAGTGCACGGCGATCCGGCGCGCCCTGGTGCCGGTCTCGCTGGTCGACGCCGTTGTCGATGCCGCATCCGAGCGACTGAACAAAGTGGTCGTGGGACACCCCGATGCCGACGGCGTCACGATGGGTGCGCTCGCCAGCATCGAGCAGCGCGATGAAGTCTTGAAATCCATTCGCGGTCTGACGAAGTCGGCAACTATCGTATTCGGAGACCCGGACAACGTCGACGTGATCGGTGCCGACGGCCAGTCAGGGGCCTTCCTTTCCCCTGTCCTTCTCCGGGCGGAAGAGAATGCGCACGAGGTACACGAGCTGGAGGCCTTCGGACCCGTCAGCACCGTCATCGGATACGACGGCATCGATCATGCGATCGAACTCGCGGCCCGTGGCGAGGGAAGCCTCGTCGCCTCGGTGGTCACTGCCGACACCGACATCGCACGTCGACTGGTGCTGGGCCTCGCAGCTTTTCACGGCAGAGTGCTCGTCCTGAACCGCGACGACGCCAAGGAATCCACCGGCCACGGCTCTCCCCTTCCTGTCCTCGTACACGGCGGTCCGGGCCGTGCCGGCGGCGGTGAGGAGCTGGGTGGCATCCGCGGAGTTCTACACCACATGCAGCGGACGGCCGTGCAGGGCACACCCGACGTGCTCACCGCGGTCGGCGAGCGCTGGTTCACCGGGTCAGCGCGCACGACCGGATCCGAACATCCATTCCGAAAGAGTCTCGCCGAGTTGAAGATCGGCGACACCGTTGTCGGCGGTCCGCGCCAGGTCACACTCGCAGACATCGATCATTTTGCAGAGTTCACCGGTGACACCTTCTACGCACACACCGATCCGGTGGCCGCAGCGGCGAACCCGCTGTTCGGCGGCATCGTCGCACACGGCTATCTGGTTGTCTCACTCGCTGCCGGTCTGTTCGTCGACCCGGCTCCCGGCCCGGTTCTCGCGAACTTCGGCGTGGACAGCCTCAGGTTCCTGACCCCGGTGAAAGCCGAAGACAGCCTGACGGTCACCCTCACAGCCAAGACCATCACACCTCGCAGCAGCGCCGACTACGGTGAGGTTCGTTGGGATGCCGTGGTGACGAACCAGGACAACGATCCGGTCGCGACATACGACGTCCTGACTCTGGTAGCCAAGACTCGCCCCGAAGGGAATTGAAAGCACATGACCTATCGAGTAGCAGTATGTTACGGACGCCCCACCGATCCGGAGGCTTTCGACAAGTACTACAACGAGATCCACGTCCCGCTCGCCAGCGCAGTGCCAGGACTCTCGGACTTCACGTTCAGCAAGTGCTCGACGCTTGACGGCTCCGATCCAGTCTTCTACGCCGTCGCCAACCTGGTGTTTCCCGATCTCGAGACGATGCAGAGCGGCCTGAAGTCCCCGGAGATGGGCGCCGCTGGAAAAGATGTCGCAAACTTTGCCACCGGCACAGTCGACATGTACGTCCAGGAAGTTGTCTCGGTCCTCTAGACCCCTGCAATTCTCCGATCCCACAGGAGTTGTCTCGTGAGTACAGGAAGCATCACCGCCAGAGAGATGTTCGACGCGGACCAGGCGTCGCAGGCACTCGGTATCGAGATTTCCGAGCTGGCGCCCGGTAGCGCAACCGTGACCGTCACCGTGGGCGAAACCATGGTGAACGGTCACGGAATCACACACGGTGGTTATGTTTTCCTGCTCGCGGACACCGCGTTTGCGCTCGCCTGCAACAGCTACGAGGATTCAGCCGTTGCAGCGCGCGCGGACATCCGATTTCTACGTCCGACCCGTCTGGGCGACACCTTGACCGCGGTCGCCACCGAGAAGGCACGAGGCGGTCGAAGTGGGATCTACGACGTGACCGTTCGCAACGGCAACACCGTCGTGGCCGAGTTCCGCGGCGACAGTCGAACCATTTCTCGCTGAAATTCAGCCCACGGTGTTTCAGCTCACGACGGGAAGTTCGAGGGGGCCGGAACCGTCGGCAAAGATCGTCACCGGCATACCTTGCAGTCCCCCACGGAAACTGATGTCGCCACCGGTGATCGCGAGACGCACGGAATGCCCTGGCTCGAATCGATGCACTATCGCCGGCATCGTCACCGGGACCGGCTGGGACGGATCACTGATGCGTATGGGCGCAATCAGTCCGTTGATCAGCGAGGAAGTTCCGTCCGGGGCCACGTCGTAGAGTTTCGCGAACACCACCGGCTGTCCGGGCGCCGCAACACGCAGCGTCACAGTGGGGGCTCCCACCACGTCCATCGCCTCGGTCATCGGCGCAGTGGTCCAGAGCGCCTCGGTTCCCGGAATCTGTGCATTCGGAATGTTTCCGGCCGGATTGATATTGAGCGGCTCTATGCCCGTCGGCAGCCCACCCGGTGCCGTGACGATCGTCTTCGGACCAGGTATCACCGGCGTGCCGTCCGGCAGCAGTCCCCCGTCAGCGGACAGATGGAAGGCGCGGGCGGTCCCGACATCGACGGTGTCGGACGTCGCGTATGCCGGCGCCGCGTTTCCCTCGTAGTCGATCCAGTTACGGAAATACGCGAATTTCGGTCCCGTCTCCGTGTTCTCGTCCTTGAGGTAGTGATCGAACCAGTCCATGAAGCGACCGGTTTCGTATTGCGCGTCTTCGTCGGGAGCGGAGAAGCTGAATTCGCCGGGCGCAGCGGCCAAATGGCTGTGCCCCCACGAATGCCAGATCATCTTGGCATCGACGCCACGATCCTTCAGCGCGTCGTAAGTCGCGGTTGCCTCGTTCAGATCGAACAGGGTGTCCTGTTGTCCCTGAGCAAGCAGTACTGGAATGTTGATCCGGTCGACGAACGACGAGACCGACGACGCTCGGAGCTCACTCACTACCTGCGGTCCGATGTCGCCGGTCACCACCGCCTCGGCGATCGCGTTGCACATGTAAGGGACGTAGTTCGGGCAGCCGGGTAGCCGTGCGGGATCTGCGATGTAGCCGTCCACACCGGGATTCGCGATGCCCGCGCCGAAGAGCAGCGATGCAAAGAGCACCTTCGCAGCTCCCGGCTCCGCTGTCGACACACCGGAGATGATTCCCGTGCTGTTGGGCGCCAGAGAATACGAGAGATCGTTCCAGGTGATCATGGGGATGATCGTGTCGATACGGGGATCGACACTCGCGGCGGCGAATTGAATCCCGCCGCCGTAGGAGCCACCCGTCATTCCGACCCGCGGGTCGTTCGTCGACGGTGCACCGGTGTGATCGACGGAGTCCTGTACCACCGCGGTGAGCGCCGGATAGGGCTGCGTCAGAGCCTGATCCGTGAAGGCAATCCCTTCTTGGCCGCCGAGGAAGCTGACCAACTGGGAGGCGGCGACGCCGTCGTACGCGGGAGAGTCGAGTGTGATCTTGCAACTCGAGCCACCGAAACCCAATCCCGAATACGTCAGTCCGACATACCCGTTCTCGGCGAAGTTCTGCAGCGCGGGAATCTGGTCCTTGTACGAACCACCGAACCCGTTGGTGGTCAGGATCGCGGGCGCTGGGTTGTCCGCATCGACGCCGTCGGGAACAAAAAGTTCACCGACGACGGTGCACGGCGTCGAGAGTTCAGGCCCGACATCGACCGAGAAGTACAGCAGCTGTGACGAATACGAGCCGTTCGGTGAATCCGCGAGCGCCGGCGGCGAAAAGCCGAGGGCACAAACCACGAGCGTGACGACACTGATCGCTATTCTCCGGCGCACCTGAAAACCGTACACCCGGATCTGTTCTCCACCAGCCTGATCGGGTGCGCGCCGCCGAAGTTTCCGGAGCAAAAGCTACACCGGACGGGCCGACCTCTACTTGACCGTCAAGGTGCCGCGCATACTCGGGTGGTAGGTGCAGTGGAACGTGTACGTTCCAGGCTCGTTCGGCACCGTGATTGTTTCCGTCTCACCCGCTTCGATGTCCTCGTTGAACAACCCTGCGGTATCGGACGTGACCGAGTGCTCGACGGTGTCGTTGTTCTGAATGGTCAGTACCTGTCCGGGCATCACCGACTCCGGCGTCGAATATCCGAAACCGCTGATCACGATTCCCATCGACGACGCTCCCGGCGTCGACATACCCAGAGGCATACTCGGCATCGACATACTGGTCGGCATGCTGGTCATCGCCATGCTGGTCATCGCCATGCCGTCGTGATCGGCCGAATCGTTGTCCGACGAATCGTTGTTGTCACTGCACGCGGTCAGTGCGAACACCGCCAGGATCAGCGCTGCGAGCACTGCGAGAATCCGCTTCATTGCTTCGCCTCCTGCTCGTTCCCCCGCAGTCTGCTGATTACCCGCCGCCTAGGGGGCCAAACAGCTCCGATGTGGTGCCTGCGGCGCTGATAGTGCACGATTTCTGCACCAGCTCCACTCGCGGACCGACACAGAAGGAAACAGCACAGATGGCCAAGAGCAAAACGTCGAAGGCAGCCCAGCCGAAGGCTCCCAAGACAGCAGAGCCGAAGGTAGCCGAGAAGGCTCCTGCCGTTCTCTGGAAGGACCTGCCGGACGAGCACGACTACCCGGCGGCCCGCGATTACCTCCAGTTGGGCGCGACACCGGTTCAGGTCCAAGCTCTCGTGTACGCCCTCAAGACGGCGACGCTGGTCTCGAAGAAGGCCAAGGACATCCTGCGGGCCGCCGGGCTACCCCTGCTCCCGGTCGACAACCCGCACGTTGCTGCCGACCTGTTGAAGATCCGCAAGGGGATCGCGCTGTCTCCGATCCTGCTGGTGCAGGGAGACTTCCGCGCCGGAGTACCGGCGCAGATCGCCGACGGCTACCACCGTGTCTGTGCGAGCTACCACGTGGACGAGAACACCGGCATCCCTGCAAAGATCGCTCCCTCGACAGTGACGTCGTAGGTCGTCGATGACCTTCGGCATCCTTGCCCTCGTCGCGCTGGCCGGCATCCTCGGTCCGCTGCTCGGCGCTCGCGTCAGTTGGCATGTCCCCGTGGTGGTCGGCGAACTTGCCGCGGGCGTCGTCTTCGGTGTCACCGGTTTCGGGCTGCTCGACTCTTCGGACCAGACTTTCACGTTCCTGGCCGATATCGGGTTCGCGCTCACGATGATGGTGGCCGGCTCACACGTCCCGGTCCGCGATCCGGCAGTTCGTGCGGCAATCGGCAAGGGTGCCGTTCGCTCGGTTGTCGTCGGACTCCTGTCGGTGGTTGCCGGCTACGGTGCGGCGACGGCATTCGGCACCGGTCACGCCGCGCTGTACGCGGTCCTGATCGCGTCGTCGTCCGCGGCGTTGATTCTCCCCATCGTCGATTCGCTGGGGCTCGGTGGAACCTCGGTTCTGCAGATGACTGCCCAGGTCGCGATCGCGGACACCGTCTGCATTGTCGCGCTGCCTCTGGTGATCGATCCGGACAATGCCCCTCGTGCCGGTGTCGGCGCATTGGCGGTGGCGGCGTGTGCGGTTGCCTTGTTCTTCGTACTGCGAGCCTTCCACCGGTCCGGCCATTGGCGAAAGCTCCACAAATTCTCGGAGAAACGAAAGTTTGCACTCGAACTCCGGATCAATCTGGTGATCCTCTTTTCTCTGGCAGCGCTGGCCTCCAGCACTCACGTGTCGATCATGCTCGCGGGCTTCGCCTTCGGACTGGTCCTGGCCGCAATCGGTGAACCCCGCCGCCTCGCCAAACAACTCTTCGCGATCACCGACGGCTTCTTCGCGCCTCTCTTCTTCGTCTGGTTGGGAGCGGCGATCAATCTGCGCGACCTCGTCACCCATCCGTCCGCCATCTGGCTCGGATTGGTCTTGGGTGGAGCAACTCTCGTGGTTCACGCCGCGATACGCGTCCTCGGTCTTCCGCTCCCGCTCGGCGTGCTGTCCGCCGCACAACTGGGAGTACCGGTTGCCGCAGTGACGGTGGGCACTCAATTGGGGGTGATGGGCGACGGTGAACCCGCAGCCATCCTCCTCGCCGCCATGATCACGATCGGGGCAGCAACACTGGCTGGTGCTGCCGCGTCGAAAGCCGGTCTCACGAAGCCTGTTTGACCGCGGCCCGCTCCACCGTCAGCAGGCTCTCCTCCGAATGTTCGGCGTGATACGCCGCGCCGCCGCCGCGGACACCGAATAGCCGCTTGCTCCAGATCAGCCACACGACGGCGGCGACGTTCACCAGCAGCAGCCCGGCCCTCAACCACGTGATCTTCTCGGTCAATTCGTAGATTTCGAGGGGCAGGAACAAGCTGGTCGCCACCACTGCGAAGTACTCGCCCCAGCGTTTGACCATCCACAGCCCGACGGCCTCGATCACTTGCAGGCCCGCGTAGACCAACAGACCGACCGCGATCCAGGTGAGCGTCGTCGCCGACAACGAAAACGCCTGCTCGATGTGATGGACCAGTTTGGAATCGTCGATGTTCCAACCCAGCTGGCGGGCCAATGGTCTGATCAACGGCAATTCGTTCTCGAAGGCGTCCTCGACGCGCCCCTTCGACGATCTGAGTTTGAACACCCCGATCGCCAGAAGAACCAACCCCAGAGCGCGGAACATTCTCTCGGTGGCAAGAAGTCGCATGATCAACCGGTCGCGAAGCAGCCGTCCCCGCGGAACCTCGGGAGCGGCGTCCGCCGGCCCGGACGCTCGCGGTGCTCCCGGAACGAAGTTGCCGCAACGTAGACACCGCCAAGCCTGTCCTACCGCTGTCTCCACATGAAGTCGATCCCGCAGCTCAGGTTCGTCCGGAGCGTAGGTCTCGTGACCGTGCCAACTGCACGAGCGCAATGCGAAGTCCACGAGTGAACTCTATGCCGCATATGCCCGGTAGCGTGGATACCCGCTGACCGTGCACTTCGAACGATGAGGATTCCGATGACAACCACCAAGATCGAAACCCGGCATGGCGTCATGGCAGTCGACGACAGTGCCACCGCTGGTTTCCCGGTTGTCTTCATCCACGGAAACTCGGCCAGCCGCTCCATCTTCCGTCATCAGGTCGACGCCGGCTGGGCGGGCGACTACCGCATGATCACTCTGGACCTGCTCGGCCACGGCGACTCCGAGGACGCGAGCGAACCCGAAGCCGCGTACACACAGAACGGTTACGCCGACGCCATCGTCGATGTTCTAGCCGAACTCGGCGTCGAACGAGCGGTTGTCGTCGGGTGGTCGCTCGGCGGACACATCGCCCTCGAGTTGATCGCGAAATTCCCCGGGCTCACCGGAGTCGTCATCACCGGTACGCCGCCGGCAAATCCCGAGACGCTCGGCGACGCATTCAATGCCGGCGACGGATTGTCCATCGGCGGCACCGAGGTCATCACCGCGCAGGAAGCCGAACTCTACGCACGGATGACCGCCGTTCCCTTCGAGCAGTCTGCCCTCGACGCCGCGATACGCACGGACGGGCGCGCTCGCAAGATCATGTTCGACGCATTCGGCGCGGGCCGCGAATCGGATCAGAAGGCTCTGGTTGCAACGGCGTCTGTGCCTCTCGCGGTGATCGACGGCGCCGAGGACCCGTTCGTGAACACTTCGTATGTCGCGTCGTTGACCTTCGCGAATCTCTGGGAGGGCACCTACCACGTGATTCCCGGTGTCGGGCACGCAGCGTTCTGGGAAGCACCCGAGATCTATAACCCACTGTTGCAGCGGTTCCTCGGCAGTTTCGCGAAATAACTGGAATTCTGAAATCCGGCTATCCGTCCCAACGAAATTTCGCCCACTCTGGGTCGTACTGGGTGTCGTCCTCGTCGCCTAGTGCATGAAAAGGTCTTGTACTTGAAAAGTCGGATAGCTCGGGACTATCTCCGCCAACAAGCAAAGCAGTGCCGACAACGCTCGAAACAAGCATCGAGTAAGCGCTCGACTCGGTAAGAGAACCTCTTCCCCGAAAAAAATCGAGCCGGTGGAACCGGTCGAACACAGATTTTCTCTTTACCTAAATTCAAGGCAAAATAGACAGCATGCCGAGCACTGTCATCGCCTCCGAAGGGCACAGTTCTTGGCAAACACTTCACGAATGGTTCAACGAACCACACGACTACGAGTGGATAAAGCACCAGAGATCCGGCCGAGCAATCATTCCGATCTTCCGAACCTTGCTCGGAATGATGACGATCATCTTCGGACTCTCCGCGTTCTACAAATTGATCGGCCCGGATACGCCGCCGACCACACCCGGCAAAGCACTTTCGATTTTCATGATCTGCACGTGTGTGGGAATCGCCGCATGCTGGTTCACACAACCATTTCCCGGACGCCGGGGGTTGCTTGCATTCGGGATATTCGCAGATCTCGGGATCGCGGCCGCAGTCCTTCTGGTGCCGGATCGCTCGTCCGCGACGTTCGGTTGCACCGTCTTCGCAGTCACCGGAACCTTTGCGACTCTTTTTGTCAGCGCAAGGTGGCTTGTCGCTCATGTCGTTTGGTCGACGACCATCACGACTACCGTTTTTGTTCTTGCCTATCTAGAAGGCGACGTCGATATCACGACGCTTCTGGCCCGTGGCACCGTTCTTTTCGGAGCTGTCACACTCGTTCCCATTTTTGCGCACCTGACCTGGCGCACTCTCTACCGCGATGCCCAGTATTCGGACCGCGATCCCCTCACTGGCCTGTTCAACCGTCGGGGACTGGAAGGAGCAGTCGGCGATCTCTTCGAGAGCACCCGAGACGATTCTTCGTCTCTCGCTTTCGTCGTCGTCGATATCGACAAATTCAAGACGGTGAATGATCTTCACGGTCATGCCGAAGGCGATCATGTCATCAGAAGAACCGCGAACCGATTGAGCACACATCTCGGCGAACACGGAATCATCGCTCGTACGGGCGGAGAAGAATATCTGGCTGTCATTGCCGGTGATCCCGAATCGACAACCCTGTTGATCGAAGGGATAAACGCGGCGCTGTCGGATTGTTCCGACGCGATCCCCACAACGGTGAGTGTCGGAGCTGTGATGATGACCGCCGAATCGAAGGCGTGGAGCGGCGGTGCTTCCGCAATCCTGGCGGCGACAAATGTCGCGGATTCGATGATGTATCAAGCGAAAGCGGCAGGCGGTAATACGATCCGCTCGGCTAAGATCTGATTCACAGCCACGTAAGTGGGTGGACGCTGCGCCCGGTTTCCGTGTCCGTGGCGGCAAGATACACATCGACGCGCTCAGCGGTCAGAGCCTTGCTGATGTGATAACCCTGGACCAGGTCACACCCGACCCACTGAACGCGGCGGAACTGCTCGATGGTCTCGACGCCCTCGGCCAACGATTTCATACCAAGGGCCGCGGCCAATTCGACGATGGACTTCACCACGGACATCTTCGGATCGTCCGAGTCGGTGACCAGCATGCGATCGATCTTGAGAACGTCGATTGGAAGTCTCTGGAGCGTGGCGAAGGAAGAATAGCCGGTCCCGAAATCGTCGAGTGCGACGGTAACCCCGAGCTCACGCAGCTTGTAGAGATCCCGGATCGCGCGATCGTCCACAACACCTGTCTCGGTGATTTCGAGCTGCAGCAGATGCGGAGCCAAGCCCGAATCCGTCAGAGCTTTCTTCACCATCGCACCGAACTCTCGCGACACCAACTGCACTGGTGAAACGTTGACCGAGACGCCGATTCCGGTCGGCCACCCCGCAGCAGCCGCGGTCGCCATCGCCATTGCCTGCGCACCGAGAGGAATGATCATTCCGGTTTCCTCCGCCACCGAGATGAACTGGCTGGGCCCGATGAGGCCGCGACTGGGATGGTTCCACCGTAGAAGAGCCTCGAAGGCCACCACTTCACCGGTCTGAGTATCGACTTGAGGCTGATAGTGGAGATCGAACTGCCCTTCCTCGATCCCTCTGTCCAGCTCGTGGAGCGCAGTCGCCCGCGCCGATGCCCTCGCCCGCAGCAGCGGCGAGAACTTGCCTACTCGATTGCGCCCCGTCGACTTCGCTTCGTACAGAGCCAGGTCCGCCAGCATCACCAATCCGTCGGCGTCTGTCGAATCCTCGGGCGCGCTGGAGTAACCGATCGTGGCCCGCACTTCTATTCGATTGCCTTCGACGAAGAATGGTTCGTGCAGCACTTCCAGGTACCGATCGAAGATCACCCCGGGATCGTCGCGCGACGACGTGCAGACGATCAGCCCGAATTCGTCGCCGCCCATCCGCGAGCACATGTCCGAACCTACGACCTTGCGCAGGCGTTTCGTGACTTCGAGAAGTAATTGGTCCCCGATCGGATGTCCAAGGGTGTCGTTGACCGATTTGAAATTGTCGAGGTCGAGAATCCCGACGAGAACCTGCTTGTCCGGCGCCCGAGAATTGATCGCTTCCTCGAGCGCCACACCGAACGCACGACGGTTCGGCAACCCGGTCAACGAGTCGGTGGCCGCAAGCCGAAGGATCTCCTGCTCGTGGACATACCTCTCCGTGATGTCGGAACCGACACCGCGCCAACCCAGAATCACGCCGGATTCGAGGACCCGTGGATTACCGGAAAGAGACCACCAGCGGCGCCTACCGTCGACATGCACCGGCACGACGGTGTCCCGGAAGGGGGCACTCGATTCGAGTTTGTCGATCATCTGGGCCGCGGCCGCACGCCCCTCCGGACTCGACGCGATCTGGAGTCTGGTGAGGAGTTGCCCGAAGGTGAGTTGCTGCAACTCGTCCACCGTCATACCTGCGACCTCGGCGAGACGTGCCGAGGTGTGTGAGAACCGGCCGTTGGTGTCGCACTCCCACAGCCAGTCGCGGGAACCGCCCTCGAAACCGTCGAGCAACAACGCCACCGTCTGACGCTCGGATTCCGCCTGAAACTCTGCGAGACAACGTCTCTGGAACGAGGCCGACAGATAGACCGCCCCTACGGTGAGCGCAAACATGTAGATGCACAACTGAATCGCAAGTACGCGAAAGTGGGGTTCGGCGTGGACGATGAGAACAGTGAAGACGCCGAGGCCGTGAATGTAGATCCAGGTCAGGCTCACCGATCTCAGACTGGAGAACGTCACGGTCCCGGCGCCCATGATTCCTGCCATCGTCGCGATCAGAACCAAGTCACGGAAGACGTCCATGTCGTGAAAGAGCAGGGCAAAAAGTGCGACGTCTAGGGTCGCGACAACGATCACTTCGACGAGCAGACCCACGTAGTCGTAGCGCGGTGTGTGCTTCGACGGTCGCCAGCGAAGCGGTATCCATACTCGAATCGAATTCGCGAGGACAAGAAAGATGAGGGCGCCGCCCAACCACCTGAGCGTCTGACGTCCGGGCGGGACGGTGTAGGTCAGAATCACGACCAAACTCGCCATGTACGCAAGATTGGCGAACGGCGCGACGGCCGCAGCCTCGTCGATCTGACGGCGAAACAGGCTGTTGCAGTCGGTCTCCGAAGCAGGATCTTGCCGACTCAATCGACTCAATCGACTCAGACGGTTCATCAGTGAGGCATCCCGACACCAGCGCAGGCGCCATCAGCGGGCGTCGAATCCGCTCGCCTGGCCATCCGAACCTCCCCTGGCTCCCCACCGAACCCTTATCCGGTGAAACGTCAGTGTTTCAGACTCGCTGCTTGTTTCCTTCACAACGGTAGCCATCTGACGAATCGATTGTGCGCAGATCACTATATCCAGAGGTCGTTCCGTCGATCGTCCAGGTCGATCCGCGATTGCTGATTCTTAGCTCGAACCACGTTTGTCGCCGACCGCGACGCGGGGGATTCGAGCGGTCGGGAACAACGCGGCGATTGCGAGCAGCGCTGCCACGGCAAAAGCGACACGCAACGCGTCCAGCCTGGCTTCTTCGTTCACGTCCACGATCGCATCCGCCGTGGACTCGGCGACGCCGGCGTCATTGAGAGCGGATCGGAGTTGCGTCGTCGACAGGAACGGCACGCCCGAGGCCATGTCGGTGCTCGCTTGCTGCTGCACCGATGTCGGAACCGCCGGATTGTCTTCGATTCCGGCGATCGCCGACGTCGTGAGAGTGGCAATGAGAACCGATCCGATCAGGGCAGTTCCCAGGGATGCGCCGAGGTTGGTGGCGGTGTTCTGCAACCCGCCGACCTCGGTACTGCGCTCGTCCGGGACCGAGGACACCGTGACGGCTCCGAGCTGCGAAGACAGGCACCCCAAGCCGAAACCCATGAACAGCATGGGAATCATCACGATCGCCGCATTGGCGCCGGGGTCCATGCCTGCCACGAGCATCAGAATGCCGACGACCATGACCAACAATCCGACTCGGACCACGCGTCGCGGGTTCGCGGTAGGCCGTAGCTTCGGAATACCGATCGCCGCCACGACGAGCGCCGCCGACAACGGCAGGATGCGAATTCCGGTCTCGAGAGCGCTGAGCTCCAGAACTACGGACAAGAACAAAGGAACCGCGAAGAACACGCCCGCCTGCACCAGAAACTGCGCGAAGAACATCGACAGCCCGCCACTGAGTTCGCGGTTTCTCAGCATCGCCGGATCGAGCAGAGGCTCCTTCCCCGCAGCGGCCAGGCGCCCCTCCCATCGCAGGAATCCGTAAACGACAAGGAGCCCGACGATCAGCAGCCACACCACCGGAGACAACCCCACCAGCTGCGGCCCGCCAGGTTTGGCCTGCACCCAACCCCACTCGCTCGAACGCAGCACACCGAAGACGATCATTCCCAGTCCCACCACGGACAGGATCGAACCGAAGTAGTCGAGGCGCGACTTCGACGGTGGGACGTCGACCACCTTGCTGAGCACCAGCAAGATCAGGACGACGATCACGACTTCGCCGACGAACACGTAACGCCACGACGCAAATGTCGTCGCCGCGCCGCCGATCAGCGGCCCCACTGCCACGGCTATCGCGCCTGCTGCAGCGACGAGGCCGTAGGCCGCCGGACGCTTCTCCGCCGGGAAGTTGGTGGCGACGAGCGCAACGATCGCGGGCATGATGAGCGCCGCGCCGACGCCTTCGAGGAACGACCACCCGATCAACAGGACCACGAGATTCGGGGCGAGCGCAGTCGTCAGAGAACCAGCGCCGTAGATGACCAAGCCGAGTGCGAAGGCTCGGCGACGGCCCATCATCGAACCGACTTTGCTACCCGTGATCATCAGAGTCGCCATGACCAGGGTGTAGAGCGTGATCGCGGTTTGAATGCCGGTGATGCTCGTGCCGACGTCCTCGGCGACGGTCGCCATCGAAACATTCATGACCGAGCTGTCCAGGGTCATCAGGAACTGGCTGCTCGCCAACACCGTGAGAACCAGCCCCGAACCCGCCTGCGTAGTCGAACCAGCAACCTGTCCGTCACCCATCGTGCGGGTGTACCCGGTGCTCAGGTCTTCGAAGCAGACCGGTCAGTGCTGTTTGAGGCTGTTCGAGGCTGTTTGAGTCAGTGCCGTTCGAGTCAGCGCTGTTCGAGTCAGCGCTGTTCGAGTGCGAGTTGATCCGCCCAGGCCGACACGTCGCCGCGTTCCAGAGCGACCGCGAGCAGTTCCGGAAACTTGTCCGGCGTGCACGCAAACGCGGGAATCCCGAGGGCACCCAGCGCCGCTGCATTGTCGTGATCGAACGATGGAGCGCCGTCGTCCGAGAGCGCCAGCAGAACCACAACCTGAACGCCGGCATTCTTCATGGCCGCCATGCGCCGCAGCATCTCGTTCCGAATACCGCCCTCGTAGAGGTCCGAGATCAGAACAAACATCGACTCGGCAGGACGCGAGATCAGCGACTGGCTGTACGCGATTGCGCGGTTGATGTCCGTGCCCCCACCGAGTTGGGTCCCGAAAAGAACGTCTACGGGGTCGGACAGTTTGTCCGTCAGATCGACGACGGCGGTGTCGAAAACCACGAGCGAAGTCTTCAGCGCTTGCATCGACGCCAACACCGCGCCGAACACGGACGCGTAGACGACGCTGGACGCCATCGAACCCGATTGGTCGATCGCCAGGACCACGTCGCGCTGCACAGATTTCGACTTGCGGCCGTATCCGACGAGCCGCTCGGGGACGACGGTTCGATACTCCGGCAGGTAGTGCGACAGATTTGCTCGGATGGTTCGGTCCCAGTCGATGTCACGCAACTTCGGATTCGACGTTCTGGCCGAACGATTGAGTGCCCCGGTCACCGCGGCCTTCGTTTTCTGCGCGATTCGCTCTTCGACTTCCCGAACCACCTTGCCGACGACCATTCGAGCAGTGGCCTTGCTGGCCTCCGGCATGACCTGGTTGAGGCTCAGCAGCGTCCCGACCAGATGTACATCTGGCTCGACGGCATCGAGCAGTTCCGGTTCGAGCAGCAACTGCGCCAAACCCAGTCGGTCGATTGCGTCCTTCTGCATCACGTGCACCACCGTGCTGGGAAAGTACGTCCGGATATCGCCGAGCCATCTGGCGACGGACGGCGCCGACGCCCCCAATCCGGCTGAGCGGCGGCGCCCCTTGGTCGGGCCGGACGAGTCGTAGAGCGCTGCGAGAGCTGCATCCATTCGACTGTCGCCCGGTTGGCCCAGCCCTCCCGTCGATTCTTCGGCGGATTCCCCGAGCATCAATCTCCAGCGCCGAAGGCGCTGATCGTCGTCGCTCATACGCGCGCTCCCAGTATCTCGGCAACGACCGCCATTGCCGCTCGGCCGCGTCGAGTATCGGTCTCCACTGTCGTCTCGACGCGTCGTCCACCTCTGACCGCCTGACCGATCGCTCGACGCTCCCCTGCCTCGAAGGCTCCGAACGTGCGTCGAAGCAACGGAAGCGTGTCGATGAAGTCCTGCTCACGAAGTTGGCGGACCCACGTGTCGATCAGCGTGAGCAACGCTCGATCGTGAACGAGCACAAGCCCTCCGCCGCCGAGAAACCCGTCGACCCACCCGGCTTTGGCGGTCGGCGCGCTGCCCACGGACAGGGCCCGAGACAAGCGCTGGGCTGCAGCGGTTTCCGTGATCGAACCGCTGTCGCGCAGTAGCCGCACCATCCGTCCGACGAGTAAACCGTTGACGTCGTCACGGTCGATCACGCCGGCCATCGCCTGCAGCCACCGTGCGCTCGCATCGCGATCGTCACGGACCATGACTGCCGAGTGAACCTTGTCGAGGTGATCGCGAAACTCCTCGGCGCTGGGATCGTCCAGTCCGGTGACGGCGACTGCGAGGCCGGTGCAGATCCGGATCAACAAGCTGTCGGCGACGTCGATCAACGCCGTCACATCGGTTCCGCGCACATCGCCGTATCGCAGCGTTCGGGTCAGCGTCGGTAGCGCCGCCATCAGATGTGACACGTCATGGTCTAGTGCCGCAACTGTTTTCACACTCTCCAAAACCGCAGACAAAGCTGCCGGGAGGTTTGCGAGCAGTGAGTTCTCCAGTAGTCCGATCAGTGACGCGAGAGTGATGTCCGGCTCGTTGATCTTCGAGACGACACGTGATGCCGCCGCTGTGGCCACCGTCGTACCCCAGAGCGACGCCTCGATCACCGAGACCGAGAATTCGGGCTTCCATTGCAGCGCCCAAGTCTCTCGGAAAGTTCCGGTGGAACGGACCTCACTGTCGGCCGGGGTTCCCCAATCGATCTCGAGGATCCCCAGTCGGTGCAGGAACTGGGAACGCTCGACGTCGATATCGCGTCGCAGGTCCAGATCGAGATTCTTGGCTCCCGCTTGTTGTTTGAGCCGCAAAGTCTTCGAACGTGCTCGCAGGTCTGCTTCGAGCGGAACCGTCGGTGTTTCTTCGGGCACCGCGCCCAGGGCTTCGCCCACAACGAGTCTTCGTGTGATCAGATCCAGAAGAACGTCGTTTCCGTCGCACATCACCGACCTCGTAGCCTCGGTAACTTCCGACAATCCGGCCAGCGGGCGAGAACGCAGTGCAGCCAACGTATCTGCCAATCGGACAGCTTCGATGACGTGAGCACTCGAGATGGGAAGGTCCTCGTCCCTGAGCACCCTCGCAACTTTGGTGAGCCACCGCGTGATCGTCTTGTCGTTCGCGGTGAACAGATGGTGATACCAGCCCGGCGAGGTAATTCCGGCTCCGTAACCCGATGCCGACGCCAGGCGTGAATGTGTCCAGGGAACCCAGGTCAGCGAGGTCTTGACCTTGGACATCCCCTTGAGAATGCGGGCGTCGGGAGCCGCAGGCCCCAGGGCTCCGACCAACGCCGGCGCGTGCCAGGCTCCGCAGACGACCGCTACCCGCTCGGCGCCATCCTTCAACGTCTTTCGCAGCACCTGCCGCATATACGCTTCGCGATGCGCTGTCTCCTCGTCGATCGGCACTGTCTCACGCAGCGCCTCCATCGCCTCGGTGATCGCATCGAAAGAATCTGCGCCCGAGCTTGATTCGATCACCGAATCCCACCAGCGTTCGGTGTCGTCGAAACCCGCGGCCGCGGCCAGTTCAGACAGAGGATCGCCCTCGCGGACAGTACGAATCCCCTGATCCGCCAACACGTTGAACGCGGGCAGATCGCAGAACCTTGCCTGCACACCGTTCTTCGCAGCCCACTGCAGCGCTTGCCATTCAGGTGAGAACACCGCAAACGGCCAGAAGGCCGCCTTCGACGGTTCGCCAGTAGCGTACGCGAGCAACGCAATCGGCGGTTCCATCGACTCCGATGCCGCCAGCATCACCAACGGGTCTGCATCCGAAGGACCTTCGATCAGGACCACGTCGGGGGAAAACTCTTCCAGGCCCTGCCGAACCGAACGAGCAGATCCCGGGCCGTGGTGACGGATACCGAAGACCCGGACACGCAGGTCCGGAATCACGATGGTCACCCGGTGACCTCGCGGCACGCCCGGTAGAAGTCGGACCACTCGCCGCGTTCACGCACTACTGCCTCGAGGTACTCGTTCCACACAACCTTGTCTGCGACCGGATCCTTGATCACCGAACCCAGGATTCCGGCAGCGACGTCGGATGCCCGCAGTACGCCGTCCCCGAAATGCGCAGACAACGCCAAACCGTTGGTGACCACCGAGATCGCCTCCGCCGTCGACAGAGTTCCGGACGGGGACTTCAACTTGGTGCGGCCGTCGGTGGTCGTGCCTGATCGCAGTTCCCGGAACACGGTGACGACCCGGCGAATTTCCTCGGCTGCTGCGGGGGTTGTCGGCAATTCCAGTGCTGCGCCCAACTGTTCGACTCGGCGTGCCACGATAGCCACCTCGTCCTCCTCGCTGGCCGGCAACGGGAGAACAACTGTGTTGAACCGTCGACGCAGTGCGGACGACAGATCGTTGACACCGCGATCGCGATCGTTGGCGGTAGCGATCAGATTGAAGCCCTTGGCTGCCTGCACCTCGATGCCCAGTTCCGGCACCGGCAACGTCTTCTCGGAGAGAATGGTGATGAGGGCGTCCTGCACGTCGGCCGGAATACGCGTCAACTCTTCGACGCGGGCGATCTTCCCGGTTTCCATCGCGGTCATCACAGGTGACGGCACCAGCGCACCGGCGGTCGGCCCCTCCGAGAGAAGGCGTGCGTAGTTCCAGCCGTAGCGGATAGCTTCCTCGGGTGTACCCGACGTGCCTTGAACCAGGAGCGTCGACGCACCCGAGATTGCAGCCGAAAGGTGTTCGGAGACCCAGGTCTTGGCTGTACCCGGCACGCCCAACAGCAGTAGCGCCCGGTCGGTGGCAAGGGTTGCGACGGCCACTTCCATCAACCGCCGTGGACCGACGTACTTCGGTGAAATGACCGTTCCGTCGTCGAGAGTGCCACCCAACAGATACGTAACCACGGCCCAGGGCGACAAGTTCCACGACGGTGGACGCGGGCGGGTGTCCTGCGCGGCCAGTGCTTCGAGTTCGAGTGCGTACTCCTGCTCCGCGTGGGGCCGCATCAGCTTTGCCGGTTCTGTGGTGGGCACGGTTACGCTGTCAGTCATGTGAGCTCCTCGAGCAGGGTCTTGCGGTGGGTGATGGCGCTGGCAGTTCTGGCGAAGGTCTGCCGCCAGTCCGGGTCACGTGCACGCTCCGCAGCCCGATCGAGCAAAGTTACTGCGCTGTAGGGAAATCGACTCTCGGCTAGGCGTAGCGATGCGCTGTATTTGTAGCGCGAGAATTCGCCGGCCTTGGCGCCCCCATCGGCACGTCTGGCCGCAACTCGTTCCCACTGGGCCACGACTGCCCGGGTGATGTCATCTGGCCATGGACCTCGCAGAGCGTCGTAGATCGCTGCCCGGCCCGGGTGCAGAACATTGGCGTCGCCGTTTCCAGACCTCAACAGGTCAGCCAACGCCTTGGCCGGCACCAACGGGAGTAGGCGTCGATCGGTGGCCGTGCCGCGCGTGCGAAAGAGTTCCAGCGCCCATTCCGCATTGTTCTGCGCGACTGCAGCGGTGGACCAAGCGTCGTGAAGGATCGGCTCCCAGCCTTCGTCAACGCTCATCCCCATGACCTTGCCGGGTTCACCGATCATGTTGTTCCACAGAGACAACGGTGCAGAACTGATCGCCTGACGCACATACTCGGCACGATAGTCGGTGTGTGGATTCGGCCGATCTTCGATGCCGTCTCGCCTCGACGCCGCATCGACTTCCTCAGGCGGCAGGATGACCAACGTGGATCGAAGCAGTTTCCGCTCCACCCGCGCCCATTTCTGAACCCGCGCAGCCATTCGCTCCCCGAACTCCGATTCGGGAATACGTCCGAGCACCTCCGCTGCTGCGCGTCGCACGTCCTTGCGACGGTCGTCGAGGGCTTCCTCCAACAATGGTTGATCGTCGGCGCTCGATCCGATTGCCAGAGTCGAGACAAATGCAGCCTTCTGTTCGCCCCGCTCGGTGCCCCACGATTTTCTGAGTTCGGCCAGTGCCAGCGCGGGATCTGTTCGGCGAGTGTCTATCAGCCACTGCGTGCGCTGGGACGAACTTCCGTGACGCCAGACATCCGGATTTGCATCCCTGGTTCGGACGAGCTTGCTCCACTCGGGGTTTTGCGCGGCTAGCCATCGGCCACGCTCGCCGACGATCTGCAGGATGCTCTCCCGGTGAGCTTCGCTCGCACGTGCAAAGGAAAGCAACTCGGCGACCAGATGATCAGGCGCACGGTAGTTGCGCTCCAACGCGACTGCGAACCACTCGTCGAGCAAGGTCGCCTTGGCCGCGAGCATCGACAGCAGGTGCGCCGATGAGGATTCCGGCAGCGTGAATCGCACATCGTCTGGAGCAGGTGTCGGCACGGCCGCCGTGGTGGAGCCCGCACCGCCACGGCGGTACGCCCTCTCCAACGCTGCTGCTGCCAGAAGCATCTCGGCAGGATCGCCGTCGAGTTCGCGGGCATGGCCTCGCACTTCGGCCGGCAGCTCCTCGAATGTTGTCGAGGTTCTGGCAGTCCCGAGAAGAGCAACCGAGATCAATGTGCTCACAGCACGATCACCTGCCCTCCCGTGAAAACCGAGATCGGAGTAAGAGCCAGCGCATTCCACGTTCCGCAGACCGTGACCGGGTACCCGCCGGAAATACCGAGCAACTTCCACAGAAGATCCGAATCACCCTCTGCCCGAAGCGCTGTGCCCGATTCGTCGACGAGAAACCAGGAACCGTCGACGAACGACGGGACCACCGAACTGATCACTGCCGGCCATGAGCGCAACCAGGGATCTGCGGCGAGGGCATCGGTAAACTGCTGCAACGCAGCGTCGATGCTTCCGAACGGCATGGTTGTGAAGGGCTCCGGTTCACCGTGCGTTGCCCCCATCCGCGCCCGCAATGCCGCGGCACCGGGATAGAAATGAACATCGGCATTGAGCAGAAACCCGACTGGCGGCGTTTCGGTGGCAAAGTTGGGTGACCCGTGGGAGAAGTCGAGCAGCATGGCCCACCGTTTCGAATTCCTGCCGAGCATCCACACGGTTCGGGTGAACAGTCGCTTCTCCTCGGTGATCCCGGAACCGAGAATCATCCAGTTCTCTTTCACCGGAATCGATTCCATCACACTCTCGGTTGAGACGGGATAGCCGACGTGCGCTTTCACCGAATAGGCAAGATCTTCCGGCAACTTGGACAGCTTCTGATGCCCAGCGACCAGCAGGTGCAACCGAGCCAACTCGTCGAGGACCTTCTCGGGCCAGTTCTCCGTAGACGCAACGATTCCCGCCAATGCTCGAAGCGTGCCTGCAATACCGGGCGCCTGAGCATCCACCATTCGAGCGGCTACCGCGTCGAAGCCCGCCCAAGATGTGTCCATCGCCGCCAGACCACTGCGGATCTGATCGGTGATCCACAGGTCCAATTCGACGAGCCCGCCCGCAACGCGGTCGGCGCGCTTCTGCGCTGTCGCCGGGTCGGGAGACTTCTTGGGAGCCTCGTCACCGCTTTCGCCGGTGTTCTCGGCCTTCTCCTCGCGGCGCGACAACCACTCTGCCGCGAAGTCGGCCGGCTCGTCCGGCGACGGCACACGCCCTTCCGACCATTCCACCAGCAGCCCCAGAGCATGTTTGCACGGAAACTTTCGACTGGGGCACGAGCACTTGTATGCAGGGCCCCGCAGGTCAACCACTGCTTGATACGGCTTCGAGCCGCTGCCCTGACACAGCCCCCAGAGCGCGAGACCGCTACTGCCGGCATGGCTCCACGAACCAGCCAACTTACGCGCAGCGGCCAGCGATGCGGCGTCGGGAGCTACCGACGCCACCTGCCCAGCTGTCCACGGCGAAGTCACTCGACCACAGTATGACAACCCGCTGACATCGCAGAGTCAGGCCGATTCTTTAGTGAATCAGCTCTTGACTCGAACGCATGTTCGAGTATGATTTGAGGTGGGGATCGGGGGATTCAATGAGTATCAACACATCATCTGACGTCGTTTGTGGTTCGGCGGTGGGGTTGCGCGGACGCCTGTGGCGGTTGACTGCTTCTGAGTTACGTGCCGCTGCGGTGTCGGCGAGTGCGGAGATTCTGCGGCTCGAGGCCGTTCGGGTGGCGGTGGTCGACGAACTCTCGATGCGCCCGGATGATCAGGTGATCGCCAGCCGCGGTGTCGGTTCGTGGTTGGCGGCCAACACGATGCTGCAGGTCCGGGACGGGAAGAAGATCGCCGCCCTCGGTGCAGCGCTACGACCGTTTCCCGCGGTGACGGCCCGGTTCGACGTCGGGGACTGCTCCTTCGAGCACGCCGTGCTGATCGTGGCGTTCTGCGAATCACCACCGAAGGGCATGCCCGACGCCGCGCTCCCTCGCTGTATCGACCTACTGTTGGCTGCTGCTTCCGGTGTGGAGGCCACGACGACGAAAGTCCGGAACGTCATCGCGACCTTGGAGCGAGTGTTCGAATCCGATGAGATTCCACCCGCCGAAGATGTGGATCGCAACGAGCTCCGGATCGCGTCGACGTTGAACGGCCGGGTGGTGGTGCGCGGCGATTTCGACGCCCTCACCGGCGAAATGTTGTTGTCGGCGTTGTCGAATCTGACGATGCCCACCCCGGCACCCGATGGAACCCCCGATGCCCGGTCGGCGGCGAAACGGACCGCGGACGGGTTCACCGAACTGATCCGCCGCTACCTCGACTGCGCCAAAACCGGCACCGACGGTGGCCAGCGTCCGCACGTGAACGTGCACATCAACGGCCGCGATCTCGCGGAGCACCGGGACTGCGCCGCAACACCCTCCAAGACTGATGACGGAGTGGCTGTGTCGGATCTCGATGTCGGGCACATGCCCTGGCTGGGGCCGCTGTCCGTGTCGCAGACCAGGCTTCTCGGGTGCGATTGTTTCCTCTCGACTGTGCTGCTCGACGATCACGGGGCGCCACTCGATGCGAAACCCGGGAAACGGTTGGTCTCTGCGGAGCAGCGAGTGGCGTTGATTGCGAGGGACAAGGGGTGCGCGTTCCCCGGCTGCACATGTGTACCGGCCTGGACCGACGCACACCACATCCGGCACTGGGCCAACGGCGGCCCGACCGTGATGAACAACCTTGTCCTGCTGTGCCGTTCGCATCATCGATTGATGCGCCGAAAATCCGGGTTCGTCGGGAAATGGGAAATCCGAATAGGCACCGACAACAAACCGTGGTTCATCCCACCACCCTCGATCGACCCGCAACAGCACCCGCGACCGGCGAACACCACCTTCAAAACCTGAGAAGAACCTCAGGCACAACAGAACACGGCCAGGCTCCGCATCGGTCATCAAACCCCGATACGGAGCCCACAGGCCGTGTCGCGTCCACAACTCACGACGTCTTGGCGGGGCGCAAGACCGATCTACCCAACAACTCACAAACCTGCAGGGCCAGAGCGAGATCCAACTTGTCTCGGCCGGCAGCGACTGGATCCCCGAGCGCCTTGTTGATGCGATACTTCACGGTATTCCGGTGCAGATTCATGTGATTGGCAGTGTGCAGATGGCTTTCTCCGTGGGCGAAGTACACACTCAACGTCGTCCGCAAGGATGTAGCAGAAGGCGTATCGTCCGCCAACGGGCCTAGCACCTCCCAGACCCATGACTTCGTAGAATCGATGTTCTCGGACAGAAGTGAAACCACAGCGACGCCGCGGTCCCCGAAGCTCACCACCGGCTGTTGCGGCGTATCCGGCACGGCAGCAACCGAATAGGCGGCGGTTGCCTGTTCGTGAGATCGCTTGAAACCTTCGACCCCTGACCCTGGCAGTCCGATTGCCACCCGCGCTCCGCCGTCCAACGGCACTGCCGCAGCGAGAACCTCCGGATCCGGCGCAGGCACCCGGCGACCGAACGGCAGCCACGCCCACACCGTGCGTCGATCGATGGCGGTGATGATCGGCGGCTTGTCCGCTCCCGCCGCTGCGCCGAGATCACGTACGAGTCGATCGAGCGTGTTGATACCCATGACGTCCGCATCCCATGTCGACCAAACCACCAGGGCGACGTGGTTCTGACCAAGTCGGTATCCGGTCTCAGCTTCGAAAGCAGCGGTATCTGCGTTGGTGCCGGACAGGAGGGCGTGGATCGCGGCCGAATGGAGGTTTCCCTGCGCTGCCATCCATCGACTGCGTTCCCGCTCGTACGCGTCGAAGACGTAGAGCGTGATCCAGTCGATGTAGCTGTAGACCACATCCGAAGTGTGTTTCAGGACAGCCAAAGTGAGTCGCGCCGGAATATCCAGTGTGCTGATTTCGTCGTGACAGATCCGCATCAGATCGCCTTGGCCCATGTGGTAGGCCCGAACGAGGGAATTGGACGGAACGTCCCGCTGCGCCAAACGCAGAGCGTATTCCACTGCGGCAGTAGTCGGTTGGAGATGATCGATCGGAATGTCGTTGGCCAATACGTGGATGATCGTCGTGATGTTTCCCTGCACGCTGGCCTCGAGCATTTCGAGCAATTTGGCGTCTGCATCCAATTGGTCGATTTCGTGAGCCATCATGAAGGCCATCTCACGCGCGATGTCGGCACTGCGCTCGTCGAGTCGTCGGGCCAACTCGGCAACCACCGCAAGCACTTCCGGCTCCGCGGCTGCAGGCACTCGGGCGAGGCGCCGCATCGCTCCGGCGCCTCGCTCCTTGTGCGATGGACTACTCACAGAACTTCCGCACCCTTTCGTCGTAGGTACTTCAGAGCCGATTCGGCCGCGTTGTACCCGCACATTCCATGTGCTCCGGCACCCGGCGGGGTCGAGGCCGAGCACAGGTAAGTGCCCGCGATCCCCGTGCTGTACGGATCGACTGCGACGCGCGGACGCAAGACAACCTGCAGTTCGGTGTTGGCACCTCCGATGATGTCGCCGCCTACCTGATTCGGATTGTCTTGTGCCAGGTCGGCTGTACCACTGCTCGATGTCGCGACGATCTGATCCCGGAATCCTGGCGCAAACCTCTCGATCTGACGAATGATCGCCTCTGTAGCGTCGCCGGCATATCCGTGTGGCACGTGCGCATAGGCGTACAGCGGATGAACGTTCCCGGCGGATCGGGTGGAATCAGCCAAGTATTGCTGACCGAGGAGCACGAACGGCCGGTCCGGCATGCGGCCTGAATTCGTCTCACGCTCAGCGGCCACGATTTCGTCGAAACCACCTGCCAGATGGACAGTTCCGGCCCGAGCGCAATCCGGATTGGTCCACGGCACATGACCTTCGATCGCAAAATCGACCTTGAACGCTCCGGGAGCCTGCTTGAACTTTCGATAGGCTCTCGCCACTCGGCCCGGGAGTCGATCGCCCAGGATTTCGAGCGCACCCCCCGGATTGACATCCAGCAGAACAACATCGGCGTCCGGAATCTCGGAGGCCGTGCGAACCCGAATGCCGGTGTCGATCTTGCCGCCGTGATCGAGGAGCATCGCGGCCATGGCGTCGGTGATCGAACGCGAACCTCCCTCGGCAACCGGCCAACCGTAGCGGTGACCAGCAGCAGTGATCATCAATCCCACCGCCGAGGTGGCCGGACGGTTGAGTGGATAGAAGGCGTGCGCGGCAACCCCGCCGAACAGCGCCTTCCCTTTGTCGGTCTTCCACAACTTCGCGGTCACGGTTGCCGGAAGCAGCGCTCGCGGACCGAAAGCTGCGAGCCGAAGCGGATGGCGCGGAACATTGACGATCGGGCGCATCAGGTCGGACGCCAATGCATCGAATCCCGTCGACAAGTCACCGAACATGCGTTGCCATCGAGGTCCGTCCGCGCCGAGTCCCGCCGCCGTCTGCTCCAGCGAGCGGTACAGAACACCGGCGTCCCCGTTGTCGAGCGGATGCGCGCAGTCCACCTCTGCCCATCTCCAGATCAGCCCGTATCGCTCGAGGTCCAACTTTGACAGGTACGGCGAGCCGATACCCATCGGGTGAAACGCCGAGCAGTGATCGTGAATCAACCCCGGTACGTCGATCGGACCGGAGCGGGTGCCTCCGCCGATCTGGTCGGCAGCCTCGAGCACCCGCACGTCCACACCGCTACGTGCGAGGTGTACCGCGGCAGCGAGCCCATTGGGCCCGCTGCCGACGACTACGGCCTTTGTCACTTACTCACCTCTTGCTCGCTACCGCTGACCCTCGTACGCATCTTCGGTTCGGAGACCACCTGCGGATCTGTTGCCGCGCGGTCGGCCCGTACGTCCAGTGTCCACTGAACGTCGAACGGAATGGGCCCGTTCGGCAACCACGGTTGTTCGGCAACTGCGTCGGCGACCTTGAAAGTACCTCGTTCGATGACGCCGAGAGCTGCGTCGATCACCTGGTACTCCTGCGTTCCCTTGTGGATGGGCTGCGATTCGATCCAGGTCACCAGGAACTCGCCGGGCGCGAAATTGCAGCGACGCTGAATGGCGGCGATCAACTTCGCGTCGTGCAGGTGCCCGTCACCGAAGTTGAAGGCGACGATGGAGTTGCACATGAACTCGGCTTCCCGCAGCGAGTACGTGTTGATGTCGTCGCCGAGGTGCCTGATCATCAGTGAGAACAGTGCACGCCCCTGGCTGTGCATGGAACGCCAGCCCAACAGCTGATGCAGAACGACATCGGACACATCTTCGGGGTACATCGTCATCAACTGATTACGCGTATCCGGCGACGGACGCTTGATGTACTGGTCGATCTTTGCTTCGGCGCCCGGCGCGAATGCCCACGTCGCAGATGCCCAGTTGCCGGCGTACTGACGCATCGACGGCAGGAACGACACCAGATCGGGTCGAAGGTTTCCGAGAATGGGGAAGAAAGCAAGGGCTGCAATAATTCCCGCTGTGATCCAGGGTGAAGACATGGCGCCGAGGCCGTAGCCGTCCCACGCCGGGAAGCCCAGGAACAGGAAGACCGAGGCGTAAGCGAACAGAAGATTCCATTCCAGCGGAACGGCCAGCGGGAAGGTCGACGCGATGAAGAGATGGAATCCGACCATGAGGATCACGGCGAGGATGGTGAGTGTCTTGTTCGTCGAGAACAGCAGTATCAACGGAGTGACGATTTCGACCATCGTTCCGGCCACGTGTGCGACCCCGCCGCCGAGGTGCGAGGGTCGCAGATCCTCCGGGAAATTCCGGTAGTGCGCACGCTTGATCTTCTTCGACGGGATCCACGGCGTATTGCTGAGCATCGGGGGGACCACCAGCGAGAAGTGACGGCCGAACTTCGAGACACCGGCACCGATCCACACCATGACGATCAGCAGTTTGAGCGCCAGAATCATGTCGACGAAGGGCAGGAACGTGAAGAAGAAGATCGCCGGCAGGTACTGCTCACTACGGGCAGCGATGAAGGGCACCTTGTCCCGCAACCCGAGAATCACCATGAGCACGAGGAAGGAGTACAAGACCGTCGGGCGTACCAGTCCGGCATTGTCGGCGATTGCCGAATCGATTCCTGCGGTGTGAACGCCGGGAAGAACTACGGCAACAAGAAGATTGGCGACTACGGCGACGTAGATGAAGACGTCGAACACCGTGCGGGTGTCACCCGAGGTGAGCGGCACCTTGCCCGGCCACGGTGGAAGGCGAATCGTGCCGGGGCGGATCCAGTAGAGAACTCCACCGGTCATCGGTTTGAAGTGGCCGGCCAATGGACCCCAAGACCCTGCCAGGCCCAGGATTTCGAGCATCATGGTCCAGATGATGAGTTTCTGGTAGACGATCGGCTGGTTCCACCATGATCCGATGTCGAACCACGAGAGGCCGGAAGTCAAAGTGGCAACGGCTGTTCCAGCTGCCAGGTAGAGGAACAACAGTTTCATGATGTAGACGGTGTGGACCATCTTCGGTGTACCGAAGCCGTAATCCACCCAGTGCGTGGACATGTCACGCAGACGCTCGAGAAACGGCTTGTCCATGAAGGTTGCCGGATCGACGGGAGGGAAGTTTCCTTCTTTGAATCCCATGATGTGCTCCTGAAATACGGAATGTGGGCATGACGGATCGACTCGACGCACGTCGTCGAGTTGTGCTGGTATTACGGGGAAGGGACTAGTGAGCGGGAGTTGCGCTCAGAGCTCGTCTCATTCCGGGTTTGTCGATCTTGCCCACCGGGTTTCGGGGAAGCGTATCGACGACGTAGATCGCCACTGGCACCTTTACTCGGGTGAGCAAGGCCGTGACATGTTCGAGCAGTTCGCCTTCGGTGACGGGCGCGTCGGGGTAGGCAACGACATAGGCAACTGGCACCTCTCCGTAGACCTGGTGCGGAGCGCCGATGACGGCGGCCTCGAGCACGGAAGGATGTGTGGCGAGCGAATTTTCGATCTCCTTGGGGTAGATGTTCTCGCCCCCACGGATGATCATGTCCTTGATGCGATCGACCAGGGTCAGGTAGCCGTCTTCGTCGAGGACCCCGACGTCGCCGGTATGCAACCAACCATCCTTGACGGTCTTCGCGGTCTCCTCCGGCTTGCCCAGATAGCCACGCATCACGTTGCCGCCCTTGATGACCACCTCTCCGGCAGTTCCGACGGGAGCAAAGGTTCCGTCCTCGGCAAGAATGGCAATCTGCTGGCCGGGCAACGCCGGGCCGACCGTACCCAGTTTGCGCAGGCCCTCCACAGGATTACAGGCCGACGCACAGGTCCCCTCGGTGAGTCCGTAACCCTCCACGATCACGAAACCGAAACGCTGCTCCGCGCGTTCGAGGAGTTCCTTGCTGATCGGCGCCGCACCGCACACGGCAAATCTCAAAGATGACGTATTGATCGAGGCGTCTTCCGGCTGCGAGGTCAGCATCGCGTAGATTGCCGGCACCGCCGAGAAATACGTGGGGCGAAGCCGCGCAACGTCGTCGAAGAATCTCGAAACCGAGAACTTCCCGGTGACACTCACCTGTCCGCCGACAAGCAAGGGCGTCAGGACGCTGACGCAGATCGCGTTGACATGGAACAACGGCAGAATCAGCAGGCAGTGATCCGCGCCGGTAACACCGATGTTCTTGCCCATCGACGAAGCCATGAACTGCAGGTTGGAATGCGTGAGCATCACTCCCTTGGGCCGTCCAGTGGAGCCGCTGGTGTAGATGAGTAACGCCAGATCGTCTGCTGCAACATCGATTCCGGGTCGGGGATCGGTCGGCGGCACTGTCGCCAGATCGTCGACGACCAACACCGCACGGCCGCCCGAGGGCGCATCGGCAGTAGCGGTGATGACCAACTCGGCCCCGGAGTCCGCGATCTGGTAATCCGCTTCGTTCGCAGTGAACATCGGATTGATGGGTGTAGCTGCAGCACCGATGCGCCAGGCAGCCATGATCGCGATCAGCAACTCGACGCGATTGGGCAGCATGATCGCCACCACGTCACCGAGTCCGATTCCGAGTCCGGCCAATTGCGCGGCAACAGCTTCCGTACGATCTGCGAACTCTTCATACGTGAGTTCGACGTGGTCGTCCCGCAGGCACGGCTTCTTCCCGTACTTCTCCGCAAGATCCCAAGCCAGATATCCGATGTCCGCCACGAGAGTCAGCACCTTTCATTCGTGTGTGACTCAAAACACTATCGGCGTCCTGCGGCCGAAGAAACGGTCTCAGGGGATCAACTTATCCAGGTTCTTTGTTCCCTGAGCACAACGCCGCAAGGGCGGCGAACATCAGATCGAGGGCTGATGCAACACTTCGTGGGCACGTCGGGTCACCACTTCGGAGATCCGGCGCAAGACGGGTGACGACAGTTTCCACTGCTGCCAGTACAGCGGAACGTCGTCCACGAAGTCCGGATCGAATCCGATCAGCACTCCGCCGCGATCGTCTTCGCCGCACTGCAGGTCCGGTATCAACCCCCACCCGTATCCCCGTCTGACGGCGTCCGCGAAGTCTGCCGATGACGGAACAAGATGGCGAGGCGGATCTGCCGGGTGGCCGACCTTTTGATCGAGGTACCGATCCTGCAGCAGATCCTTGCGATTGAACACCACCAGCGGTGCCTTCGAAAGGGATTCGGCCGTGACACCATCTGCGAACCAGCGACGGCAGAACTCTGCGCTCGCCATCGGCCGATACCGCATGATGCCCAACCGACTGGAGGTACACCCTTGAATCGGTGACGCAACAGACGTGACGGCAGCCATGACCGAACCGTCGCGCAGCAGTTCGGTGGTGTGGTCTTGATCGTCGAGATGAAAATCGAAACTGACTTCTTGCGTGAACTCCGCGAGGGCCCCGAGAACCCAAGTGGACAGCGAATCGGCATTGACCGCGATCGAGACGCGGGCGAAGGTGTTCGAACCGTTTTCCAAACCGAGTTCTCGCACGGTGTCACGCGACAGTGCGTCTATCTGACGGGCAAGACGCAGGACTTCTCTCCCGGAATCGGTGACCTGGATGGGTTTGGTGCGCTGCACCAGGATCCGGCCAACCGAGGTCTCGAGAGCTTTGATTCGTTGGCTGACCGCCGAAGGCGTGATGTGCAGCTTCCGCGCCGCCGCCTCGAAGGTTCCCTCGTCGACCGCAGCGTGCAATGCCCTCAGTTGCTCGAAATCCAACATAATCTGAAGCTACTCTGATGCGTCCTAAGAATCATTAGCTGGACTGAATGAAATCTGAGCGGCAGGCTCGACAACATGCTCAGCACCAACGACCCTGCGTCGGCCCTCGTCGGTTTCGGAGTCGGACTGTCATTGATCGTCGCAATCGGCGCCCAGAATGCGTTTGTTCTTCGCCAAGGTCTGACGCGATCGCACGTACTCGCGATCGTCGCAGTGTGCGCGTTGTCAGACGCAATTCTGATCCTTGCAGGCATCAGCGGAATCGGGACCCTCCTCGAACACGCACCGTCGCTGATCACGTTCGTTCGTATCGCCGGTGCGGTCTTCCTCCTCAGCTATGCAATCTTCGCCGCCAAGCGGGCGCTTCGACCCCAGACGCTGGCGCCGGATCAGCACGGCAACGGTTCGAGGCTGGCCGCCGTCACGATGGCATTGGCTCTCACCTGGCTCAATCCACACGTTTACCTCGACACCGTGGTGCTCATGGGTTCAATTGCCAACGGTCGCGGCGAAATCGGACGTTGGTGGTTTGCGGCCGGTGCCATCACCGCGAGTGTGGTCTGGTTCAGCGCCCTCGGTTACGGCGCACGTCTGCTGACGCCGCTTTTTGCGAAACCCAACGCCTGGCGGATTCTCGACGCTCTGATCGCCGTGATGATGGCGGTTCTCGGAATCAGCCTGCTTGTCGAATTGTGACTCGGCTGCACAACCTCGATCCGACACTGCGGGTATCGGAATGGGTTACCGTCCAAGGTGAGGAAGCTCAATTCACCTGTCGCGAGTTGTGACCATCAGGTAGGGCTGATCACGATGACCGAGGACGACGGCGGCACCGAACCGCGTGACTCCAACCGCGGACTGAGTTTGCTGTGCCTTCTCGCTGCGGTCGCCGGCGTCGGGGTCGGATTTGTCGGCGGCGCGTTCCGTTGGTGTCTGATCAGGGCCGACGAACTCCGTCGGACGATCATGAATTGGGCGCATCACGTTCCGTACGTCGGGTGGCTCGTGCCGGTCGTCCTGGTGGCCTTGTGCACCGTGCTGGCCGTACTGATCGTCAGACGAGTCCCCCTCGCAAAGGGAAGCGGCATCCAGCACGTCGAGGCGGTGTCCCGCGGCGAAGCGAAACCGCCGGGAATCAATCTCGTGCCTGCCAGATTCATCGGCGGCCTCTTGGCGATCGGCTCCGGTCTGGTTCTCGGCCGCGAGGGCCCCACCGTACACATGGGTGCGGCGATCGGGGCAGAAGCGGGACGGCGGGCCCGCCTTGCCGAACCGGACGTCGCCATGCTGCAAACATCCACGGCCGGAGCAGGACTCGCCGTCGCGTTCAACGCGCCGATCGCCGGGGCACTGTTCGTCTGCGAGGAGGTGACGCACTCATTTCGGCTGCGCACCGTGCTGCCAACACTTTTCGGTGTTTCGGTCGCGGTGGGTTGTGCACGACTTGTCATCGGTGACCAACCCGATTTCGAGGTCGGCACCGTCCCGACGCCTCAACTCGCACTCTTGCCACTGTTTGTCGTCTTCGGAATCCTCACGGGGCTACTCGGTATCGCCTACAACCGCTTGATTCTGGGTCTACTCGACGCCGTTGCACGACTCGACAGGATCCCGCCGACTGTCATCGGCGCAACGATCGGCGCCACCATCGGCCTGACGCTGTTCCTCGACCCGCTGGCCAGTGGGGGCGGCGACGTTCTTGCACAGATGATCGTCGGCGGAAGGACCTTCGTACTGCCGATCCTGCTGCTGTACTTGGCGGTTCGGTTCTTCACTGGCCCGCTCTCGTATGCCGCTGGAACTCCCGGCGGACTGTTCGCTCCCTTACTTGCACTCGGGGCACTCTGGGGGTCGATCTTCACCGGACTGTCGAGCTTCGTGCCCGGAGTGGACGCCGGGCTCACGGTCACCATGGCCACCATCGGCATGGCTGCCTTCTTCGGCGCTGTAGTGCGCGCACCGTTCACCGGCATCGTGATCGTGGTCGAGATGACAGCGGTGACGTCGACGCTAATTCCGATGCTCGCTGCCACTGCGGCAGCGGTATTCGTCGCCACCGCGGCAGGGTCGGCACCTATCTACGACAGTCTCCGAGAACGGATGTTGGAAACTCGACACCCACCTCTGCGATGATCACGACCGACATCGTGCCCGACCAATGCGTAGGCAGAGGAGCATTCATGACCCCACAAAGTCTTCACCGAGATAGGTGCGTCGGGTAGCGTCCGGGACCTACCGTCGACCGTTGAATCACTGCGAAACGAACCCATCGACGGTGACGGCATCGAAGTTCACAACTTGACCGGTCGAATCATCGACGACGGATACGTCCTGACACAGTGGGATTCACTCCGTGGCGTGCGTCGAGCGCGGCGCACATCCCTGTGGCGCCGCGCCCCGGCCGGATGGCAACTGGTACACCATCAAGGCACCCCGCTCCACTGATTACGCACCGCAAAATCTGCGACAACTCTCTAGATCAAGGGCGTTCCGACGTAGTTCTCGGCGATCAGCGTTCGTCCGGCGACCGAACGCGTGACCATGTCCAACTCGGCCAATTGACGGCGATGCCCGAAACCGCTGTCGTCTGGCAAGCGATGGAGCATCGACGACATCCACCACGAGAAGTGCTGCGTCCGCCACACACGCGGCAGCACCGTTTCGGTGTACCCGTCCAACATCTTTCGGTCGGACGAGGTGAAGAAACTGTCCATTGCCTTCGCCAGAGCGTAAACGTCGGCGATCGCGAGATTCATACCCTTCGCACCGGTCGGCGGCACGGTGTGCGCCGCATCGCCGGCAAGAAACAGGTTGCCGTGCTGCATCGGTTCACAAACGAAGCTGCGGAACTGAAGGATCGATTTCTGAAAGATCCTGCCGTCCTTGATCTCTGCGCCCTCGCCGTCGACGCGCATGTGCAGCTCGTCCCAGATTCTATCGTCGGACCAGTTGTCCACGGAGTCGTCCGGATCGACCTGGAGGTAATGACGCTGCACCTCGGGCGTCCGCGTGCTGATCAGTGCAAACCCACGCTCATGGTTGGCGTAGATCAATTCTTCCGATGACGGCGGAGCCTCGGCCAGGATGCCGAACCACGCGAAGGGATACTGGCGGAAATGATCCGTTCGGATCGACGGTTCGGGAATCAGCTTTCGCGTTTGCGTACGTGATCCGTCGCAACCGGCCACCAGGGCGCACTCGAGCTTCTGGTCGTTTCCGTCCGAATCGACAAAAGTGATACTCGGGCGATCCGATTCGTGATCGTGCACTTTCGCGTCGGACACTCCGAATCGAATGTCCCCGCCGTCAGCGAGACGTCGCGCGATCAGATCCTTGAGCACCTCGTGTTGCGGATACACCGTGACTGCGCGCCCGTCGGTCAGTTCGTCGAACGCGATTCGGTGCCCTCGCCCGCCGAATCGCAGCTCGATTCCGTGATGTTCGAGGCCTTCCCGCTTCAGTCGATCACCGAGTCCGGTCTCGACCATGAGATCAACCGTGTTCTGTTCGAGCACGCCGGCACGAATGGTGCCTTCTACCTCTTCACGGGTGCGACATTCCAGGACTACCGAATCGATTCCCTTCAGATGCAACAGATGCGAGAGCATCAACCCGGCGGGACCACCACCGACGATTCCGACCTGGGTGCGCGAAGAAGACATACAGAGAACTCCTGAGGTGAGTGACGATTGAGACCACCATCGACCACGACCACTCCCCTGAACAGCTGCAATTTCACTCAGTGAAAGACAGAAATAGAGCTACTCGAGCCCGCCGCCACCGAGCCCGCGTGATATTCCACGGGCGGCCGCGACCAAGGCCGGCAGTAAAGGAGCTGGATCCTGCTCCACCGGAACAACTGTCGAGACCGCTGCGACGACATTGCCGCCGGCTTCGCGTATCGGAGCGGCGACGGCAAGGGTTCCGACGTTCAGATACTCACGGCAGACGACAAATCCGGTGCGTCTGATCTCGTCGAGAGTTGCTCGCAAAATCCGCTCGGACGTAATGGTTTTGGGAGTGAACGACTCGAGACCGGCCTGGAGGACGTCGTCGAGAAGCTCGGTTCCGCCGTGCGCGAGGAGAATCAGTCCACCGCTGGACGCGTGCAACGGCAATCTTCCCCCGGCCCGACCGACAACGGTGACAGCACTACGCGAGGACAAGCGCTCGAGGTACAGCGCCTCGGTACCCTCACGAACGACCAACTGCACATTCTCCCGGGTGACCTCGTACAGGTCCTCGAGGAACGGCAACGCCACCTGCCGCAGGCCGTGAGCGCCGGGAGCAAGAGCGCCGATCTCCCACAACCGCACTCCGACCTGGTACTTGCCGTCACTCCGACGCTCGAGTGCGCCCTCGGCCACCAACTGCCCACACAGCCGATGAACGGTGGGCAGAGGTAAGCCGCTGCGACGACTGATCTCCGACTGCGTCAACCGCGGCGATTTCGCGTCGAAGGCGCCGAGCACGATAAATGCCCGGCCGATCAACGAACGGTCGCCTGATGCCATTCACACAGTGTGACAGGGCAGTGCCACTAAGAATCCACTGTGACTGACATCAGGCGAAACGTGTTCAGGCGGTGCGGAGCTACGCGGAGTGCGCCAATTCCGGTTCGCGTTCGGTCACCGGCGGCGCGGCCTCGATCTTCATCGGTTCCTGCGCGTAGTGGAAGTGCGGACGACGGTGACCGATGAACGAACCGAACCACGACATCACAGCGACGTACCGGTTGCGGAAGCCCACCAGATACATCACGTGCACGGCCAGCCACATGAACCAGGCGATCGTGCCCTTGAACTCGACCTTGCGGACGCGACATACAGCGCTGAATCTGCTGATGATCGACATGCTGCCCTTGTCGAAGTACTTGAAAGGCGTTCCGGCCTTGACCTTTCCGTTCACAGTCTTCGCGGCGTGACGGCCACCCTGCATCGCAACGGGCGACTGACCGGGCAGACCGTTGAGCGAAGTCATGTCGCCGATGGCAAAGACGTTGGCGAACCCGCCGACGGTCAAGTCCGGATTGATGAGCAGACGACCTGCGCGGTCACTCTCACAACCGGTTGCCTCTCCGAGCACTGCGGCGAAGTCGTTGGCGCGTACACCGGCCGACCAGATGACGGTCTCGGCGTCGATGCGCTTCTCTTCCTTGGTCTTTGCCGAAGAGACGGTGACACCATGCTCGTCGATGGCGGTGACCATGGTGTTGAGGACTACCTCGACACCCGACTTCTCGAGCGAGGCCTGCGTGTACTCACTGAGCTTGCCGCCGAAGGCCGGAAGCGCAACGCCGGCGCCTTCGACCATGGTGACCGTGACCTCGTCGGCACTGATGTTGTTGATGGCCTTCGCAAAGTAGCGACGCGCCAGTTCCTTGATCTGTCCGGCGAGCTCGACGCCGGTCGCGCCGGCACCCACGACAACGAAGCTCAGCAGGTTACGGCGAACCAGCGCGTCGTTGGTGGTGTGCGCTTCCTCGAAGCAACGCAGGATCTGCTTACGCAGTACCTCGGCGTCCTCGACGGTCTTGAGCTTGTAGGTGACCTTTTCGAACTCGTCATGCCCGAAGTACGCCTGCGTGGCACCGGTGGCTGCGATGAGCGAGCGGTACCCGAGCGTGTGGCGGGTGCCCGAGGCTTCGTAGACGACGGTGTTCTCTTCGGCGTTGACCTCGACGACGCGGCCGAGGCGGACGTCGGCGTTGGGGTACTTCTGCAGGATCGTGCGGATGGGCGGAGCAACTTCGCCGGCCGACAGGACACCCGTCGCCACCTGGTAGAGCAGCGGCTGGAAGAGGTGCTCGGTGGTGGCGGAGATGAGAACGAACGGCGTCTTGGACTTCGCGAGGGTCTTGGCCGCGGCGAGGGCTCCGAATCCCGAACCGACGATCACAACCTGAGTCTTCTCGTGTCCAGTCGCGTCGATGTCGGCGCGACCCGCAGCTGTTCTATCCACAACGAACTCCTCAACCAAATTGAAAGTATGACTATTACGGTATGGACTGATCATGGGTCGGGTCCAGCTAGCTGGAGTATTCGCAAGACTGTTATCTCGATTGCTCATAAGTAAGCTGTCCTCATGGACTTCCGCCAACTCAAGTACTTTCTCGTCGTGAGCGAGGAACTGAGCTTCAGTCGCGCTGCCGAACGCTGCTTCATCTCGCAGTCGGCGATCAGCCATCAGGTCGCACGACTGGAGAAGGAGCTCGGGGCGACACTCTTCGAGCGCTCGACCCGGGCGGTTCGCCTGGCCCCGGCAGGATCGCGACTGGTGCCCATCGCGCAGCAAGTCCTCAGTCTCGAAACGATGGCGTACTCCGTCGCACGAGACCCGAGAGCCCGGATCCGAATCACCGGAAACATGAGCTTTGCCGCTCAGACGCTGGACGCCATCGCACACGTGCGCGAACTTCATCCGGACCTGGACGTCGAGTTCGTCATCAAGAGCTTTGCCCACCGCATGGATGCTGTGGCCTCCGGTGACGCGGACATCGCCCTGATTCGCGGCGGCGTCGACCGCCCCGGACTCGAACCCTTGGACCTCGGCGTCGAAGATCTTCTCGTCGTCATGTCGAGCCGACACCCCCTAGCCGGCCAGCAAAGCGTCGACCTCAATGATCTGGCCGCATATCCCCTGCTCCTGCCGCCGCGCCAAAGTCAGGTGCTCATTCACAAGGTGGTCGAGGACGCATTCCGCGAGATCGATCGACGCGTCCAACTGGGCCCCGCAATTCCGAGCGATCACACAGCCACGCTGGACGTGATCACCAACCCGCGCGCCTGGACCCTGCTCTATTCGATCACCGCAGGCGAATCTCCACGCGCTGGAATCAGCTTCATGCGAGAATCGCACGGCCGCTTGCGCATTCCCGTCTCGGGAGTGACCCGCAGCGGCGCTACCCACTCCGCCGAGTTCGCCGATCTGATCCAAGCACTCAAGGACGCCATGAATCCGTCTTTCACTGAGTGAAAGTGTGATGGCGATCGACCCCCTCACAGAGCAACGTGGTGGGCAACCATGTGATGCGGCGCGCGGTTGCATCCCTTTACCGAGGAGCAGCCATGACGCGTTTGCTGAGCGACCCTGTGTGGGAATCGAAGATCTTCGACGGCGAATGGGTTCGCGGTAGCGCCGACGATCGTATTGTCGTCGAGCCGGCCACCGGCAAGCAGTTGACGACGGTCGGCATGGCAACACCCGACGACGTGGCAGCCGCTGCAACAAAAGCTACTGCAGCTCAGAAGGATTGGGCGGCAATACCATACACTGAACGAGCCGCCGTTCTACGCCGCGCCGGTCAACTGTTCGAGCAGTACGCCGACGAAATCGGCGAATGGGTAATCCGCGAGGCCGGCAGCATCCCGGCCAAGGCCGGGCTGGAAACCCATACCGCTGCCGAAGAGTGCTACAACGCAGCAGCTTTGGCCGCACACCCTGTCGGCGAGGTTCTGCGCTCGGAGCAACCTCGGCTGAGCTTCTCTCGTCGCGTACCCGTCGGAACCGTCGGCGTCATCGCGCCGTTCAACTTCCCCATCATTTTGTCGATCCGTGCAGTCGCTCCCGCACTGGCGCTGGGCAATTCGGTGATTCTCAAGCCTGACCCGCGCACGGCGATCTGCGGCGGTGTGGTTCTCGCTCGCATCTTCGAAGAAGCAGGCTTGCCCGCCGGAGTGTTCAGCATGCTGCCGGGCGGCGCTGACGCCGGTGAGGCAATCGTGGTTCATCCGAGCGTTCGCGTCATCGCATTCACCGGGTCGACCCGAGCTGGACGCGCGGTCGGCGAACTGGCGGGCCGCCATCTCAAGCGCGCTCATCTTGAACTCGGCGGCAACAATGCACTGATCGTCATGGATGACGTCGACCTCGAAAAGGCCGCATCTGTCGGCGCTTTCGGATCGTTCATGCACCAGGGACAGATCTGCATGACCACCGGCCGCCAACTGGTCCACGAAAGTATCGCCGCCGACTACACCGCACTCCTTGCCGAACACGCCGACAAGCTTCCGGTAGGCGACCCGTTCACCGGTCAGGTCGCACTCGGACCCATCATCGACGCCAAACAACGCGACCACATCCACTCTCTGGTCAACGGAAGCATCGCGGCCGGAGCAAAACTGGCTGCCGGCGGCACCTACGAGGATCTCTTCTACCGGCCCACCGTGCTAGCCGACACCCCACTCGCCGCGCCGGCCTTCGCCGACGAGGTCTTCGGGCCGGTCGCACCGGTGACCTCCTTCGCCACCGTCGAACAAGCCGTCGCCATAGCCAACGATTCCGAGTACGGATTGTCGCTGGGCATTCTGACCTCCGACGCCATGCGCGGACTCGAACTCGCCCAACAGATTCCCACCGGCCTGGTCCACATCAACGATCAGACGGTCGGCGACGAAGCCGTCATCCCGTTCGGCGGCATGGCGTCTTCGGGTAACGGCGGCCGTGTCGGCGGTATCGGTGCAAACCTCGATGCCTTCACGGAAACACAATGGGTGACGGCGCAAAGTGCACTCCCGGTATACCCCTTCTAGAACGAATTCACAGGGCATGTCCCACTCGGTCGCTGACCAGCATTGACGGGATCGATCTCGCGGACTTACCATCCAGAGAAAATTACTTCGCCACATTAAGCATTTTCTCTTGTTGTTCCCGAGAAGGACCCGTTGACGAACACAGTTACGACGAGCAGTGCCGCGAGCCCCAGCGCTACGCCAACTGCCACCGATTCCCCGGACCAGTCCGTAGCAAGATCGCCGCGCCGGGAGGCCGTGATCATCGGCGCTTTGAGCCTGGCAGCGATGATCGTCTCGATGATGCAGACGCTGCCGGTTCCGATCCTGGGACGGATTCAGTCCGACCTCGGAGCCTCGTCCGCCGGCGTCAGTTGGGTGACGACGGCGACCCTGCTTTCCGCTGCCGTCTTCACTCCCCTGCTGGGACGCTACGGCGATCAGCACGGCAAGAAGCGCACCTTGGTCGGCGTCCTCGTCGTCATGGTGATCGGTTCGATTGTCGCGGCATTGGCGCACAATCTGCCACTGCTGATCCTCGGCCGTGTACTCCAGGGAACAGCCACCGCGATCTTCCCTCTCGCACTCTCGGTCTTGCGCGAAGAGATACGACCACAGAAGCTTCCCGGCGCCATGGCCCTGGTCAGCGGAACTCTCGCGTTCGGCAGCGGTCTCGCCCTCGTGGCCACCGGTCTGCTCACATCGGCTCCGGATGCCGACTACCGCAACGCCTTCTGGATGGCCACCGGATTCGCAGTGCTGGCCTTGATTGCCGTCGCCACGCTGGTCCCGCCCACCACGCACAAAAGCGGTGGGCGCGTGGACCTCATCGGTGCGCTGAGTCTGGGCGCGGCACTACTTCTGCTTCTTCTGGCCATTTCTCAAGGCCACCAATGGGGGTGGTTGTCACCCTTGACCGTCGGTGTTTTCGTGGGCTCGATCGTGATGTTCGCAGTCTGGGTATGGATCGAGAAGATCGTCGACGAACCGCTTGTCGACATGCGGATGTTCGTCCACCGCCCGGTGATGATGGCAAATCTTGCCGGCGTCGTGGTGGGCTTCGGCATGTTCGCGAACTTCCTCGGGATCTCGTATCTCGCACAACTTCCCCGCGATCTCACCGGATACGGCTTCGACGCGAGCATTCTGCGTGCGTCGGTCGAATTCCTGCTGCCTGGCGCGATAGTTTCGCTGATCGCCGCCCCGATCGGCGGTCGTCTCATCAGACTCCGTGGGCCGCGATTCGTTCTGGGACTCACTGCGATCCTGGGCGCGGTGCCGTTCGCGTGGCTCGCGTTCGACCACACGCACACCGCGTCGGTCATCGGTGCGGGCATGGTGATCGGCGCCGCCCTGAGCCTCGGCTATGCAGCCATGCCCGCCATCATCATGTCCAACGTGCCGCATCATCAGAGCGGCATCGCCAACGGCATCAACTCGATCTCACGTTCCACCGGCAGCGCCATCGGCAGCGCAGTAGTGACAACGATTCTGGCGTCGATGACAATCGCGAACCTCCCCGAAGGTGTTCCGGCGATGCCAAGCGAATCTGCCTTCACCGTCACGTTCGCGACCGCGGGCGTTGCCTTCGTTCTGGTGGGACTGGTGGGGTGGCTGGGGCTGCGACCGGCACGCTCCCCGTCCGCTTCCGAACAACCTCCCGCTGCGTGAGATCGGTAGTACCGCAGAGACTTAGACGGAACGTAGCCTGCGCACATGGCAGGTGAGACTCTCTACGTGATCGACCGGATCGTCACGAATCCCGGATGCGGGCAGAAGTTCGTCGACGAATGGCGTGCCGGCTACCTGCCGAACGCCCGGCGACGCAGCCTGACCCTCGACAACATACTTGTCAGTCCGCCGTTGTGGTCCGAGTACGAACCGAACGTCGTGACTATCACGTGGACCGTCGACGGAGCCTCCGGTTGGTGGGCCATGACTCGTCTGAGTCGCGGCGACACCACGCTTCGGCAGTGGTGGGATGCCATGGAACCACTCATCTGCGAACGTAGCCGCACCATGGCGGCTGCTGCCGACGACGTCGAGGCACTGGCCGATGTATAACGTCACGAGGGTTGTTTTTGCTGCCGACAGCACGGACTCGGACGGCTGGGCGGATGCGGTGAACACCATTGCGGCAGTGGCAGAATCGTCGGGCGCAGTTCGCCATCTCGTCACCGCTACTCTGCCCGGCGCCATCAACGGCGGAGATCTGATCGTTTATCTTCAGTTCGCGAATGAAGCCGCGTGGCGAGCCGTTAGCGATTCCGTCGACGCCGAACTTCACCACGATGCCATCGAACGCTTTCACGGCGCCGAGTACGTTTCCGGAACCGAGGGTCGCTCGCGCGCCACCGGCCCGAACGGGGTGTACCGAGCGCTGCTGATTCGCGTTGAACCCACTACCTCCGAGGACGAAATCGAACAGTTCGAAAGTGACCTGCTGAAGATGCCCGGGCATATCTCCTCGATCGCTGCCTGGCGACTCAGTCGGGTGAGTGCGGCGACCGGCGCAACACCTGCATGTGACGAAGCACCGTGGACCCATGTGTGGGAGCAGGAGTTCACCGACCTCGAATCACTGCAGACCCAATACCTCGATCATCCGATCCACTGGGGCGTCGTTGATCGATGGTTCGATCCCGAATGCACCGAAGTCATTGTGCGGGAAAGAATCTGCCATACCTTCGGTGAACTGGGCGACGAGATCCTATCGAGCGGCGGCTGATACCTCGCGGATCATCGCCCAAACTTTCTGGCGTGCCGGCTCTGTGAGCGACAATGACGGAATAGTGAGGAACCCGTGAAACAACCCGTCGAAGCGATGATGCTGCACGGGGACGCCGGCCGAGGCAAGCAGTTTCGCGTACTCGTCACCGGACGAGCACGGCGGATCCAGCTCGGCTGTCACGACAACAGCCGCGGGAAGATCGGCGAACGACTCTGTCCGAGTGGGTATCACCCGCACGTCATCTCGGCGTTCGGGAGCATATTGGTCCCAGTACCACTTCATGGCCGTGGTCGTGTTGTAGTGGTCGGTACCGTAGAGACGGTAGGACTCGGTGTCGAAATCGTCGTCGATCACCGGGTAGATGAGAACCTGCGCCGCAACCGCCGGCCCCCCACGATCGCGGGCGGCGATGGCAACTGTCGCAGCAAGATTGCCGCCCGCGCTGTCGCCGGCAAGGACTATCTTGCTCGGGTCTGCGCCGTACTGTGCCGCGTGTTTCGCCGCCCACTCCAATGCGGCGTAGACGTCGTCGTGTGCTGCCGGCGCGGGGTGCTCAGGGGCCAGACGATAATCGACGGAGACGACGACGGCGCCAACCCCTTCTGCCATGGACCGGCAGAATTCGTCATGGCTGTCCAGGTCACAGAACACGAAGCCTCCGCCATGAGCGAAGACGACCAGCGGTATGGCGTCGGAGGAAGTGTGCGGGCGGTAGACGCGGATCGCCAGATCTCCACCGGGGCCCTCGATTGCGAGGTCTTCGACCGTACGCAAATCGGGAAGCCGCTCCAACGGGGCGCGTCGATTCCGAAGCAGAGCACGTAACTCCGACGGCTCGAAGCTGGTGACATCCGGAAATGCGGCGTTGAGCGTGGCCAGCATGGTGATGACTTCCGCGTGAATTGTCATGTGCACTCCTGATCTCGGACGTCGGGCATCCGCCAAGGTAGATCGCGCGCGGCCGAGTGAGAACACACCTTCCCGATCAGTGGTCTGTTTGGTTACGAGAAGTCGTGAGAAACGAAAAGGGAGACCACACCTCGTTGTGTGGTCTCCCTTTTCGATTAGTTCAGCCGATCAGGCGTCAGCTCCTACTGCGAGCATCCACCTTGTCGTCATCGTCGTCGTGCTCGCCGGCAGCAAGTGCGATGTCGGAAGACTCGACGCCCCCATTCGGGCCTGTCTTCTCGAGGTCGACCGGTGCATCACCGGACGCAACCTCTTCGGCCTCAGGCTCTTGCGGTAGCGGTTTCTTGAGGCTCAGGATGATCGAGCCTGCCAAGACCACGATGATCACCGCGAGGCTGACCAGCGAGGGGATCTCGGGGATCGACGTGCTGATCACCTTGTGGCTGGCCTGCATGATCAGCTTCACGCCGATGAAGGCGAGGATGATCGACAGACCCTTGGAGAGGTAGTGGAACTTCTCGAGCAGACCCGAGAGCAGGAAGTACAGGGCACGCAGACCCAGGATCGCAAACGCGTTACTGGAGTACACGATGAACGGGTCGTCGCTCACTGCCAGGACTGCCGGGACGCTGTCGACTGCGAACACGAGGTCGGCGGCTTCGATGGCGACGACGACGGCGAACAGCGGTGTTGCGACGCGCTTTCCGGCTTCCTTGACGAAGAACTTGGTTCCCGCGTATTCCTCGCGAACCGGCATGATCTTGCGCAGCAGGCGAACTGCCAGCGACGTACCCGGATCGAAGCTCTCGTCGTCGTCCTTGAGCAGCTTGTAAGCGCTGTAGAGCAGGATGGCGGCGAAGACGAACAGCACGGCCGTGAACTTGCTGACCACGGCAACGCCGGCAGCGAGGAAGATTCCGCGGAAGATCAGGGCGCCGATGACACCGAAAAACAGCACACGGTGCTGGTACTCACGGGGCACCTTGAAGTAACCGAAGATCAGGGCGAACACGAAGAGGTTGTCGACCGAGAGGCTCTTCTCCAACAGCCAGGCTGTTGTGAATTCGACGCCCGAGTTCACCCCCAAGGTCAGGGTGACAACCACCGCGAACACGAGAGACAAACCGACCCAGAGTGCACTCCACCAGGCCGCTTCCTTGAAGCCGATGACATGCGCGCCGCGGTGGGCGAGCAAGTCGATGAGCAACATGACGACGATGACTGCGGCGAACGCGGCCCACGCCCACATGGGAACGTTCATCGCTGACCACCTACCCGAATGGCACTGATGACTGCGGTCACGGGGAGCTCCTTCACTGGGTTCGGACGGCCGTCTCGCCGTCTTCTCCAGTGTTCCTTGCCGACTTCTATCCATCCCTGTCGAAATATCGACGACTTTTGTATCTAAAGTTGCCGAGATCATGCAATCTAAAGGTGTTGCATCCGAAACCGCCGTTGGAAGGCAACTTGTTCTAGCCTGGCAAACATGAGCACCTCGTTGTACTACTCCGCCGTCCGCTCCACACCGCTGACCGACGACGAGAAGGCCGAAGTCGACCGACTCATCGCCGTCCACAACGACGAATTTCCGTTCGACTACGAGGTCCTGGACCTCTACCCGTCGGATATCCCCAACACTCTGCTCAACGGCTCGACCAAGATCTCGAGCGATCCGACCGAGGTGATTCCGTCACTCGTCTACTGGTTCAACGCACTGACCGAACTCCGGCGAGCGGTGCCCGACGCCGACTGGGACGTTTCACTCGACGACACCCCCGCAGATTGGGATGACAACTCCGGCTACTCGCTCCCCGGTCTCGATGACATGCAGTAGCGAATCACGGCGCCGGCGCGATGGTGGCTCCGTAACTCTCCAGTGCGATGAGGGCCAACTCCGTCGGCAGCCGACGCTGGTCGACGCTGCGACCCAGTAGCTTTTCGGCCTGATCGAGTCGATACCGCACGGTGTTCTTGTGCAGGCCGAGGGCTGCGGCAGTAGCGGCCGCGGTGCAGTTGTTCTCGTAGTAGACCCGGACGGTGTCACGGATGCGCGTCGTGACGCCGTCCGCGCCGGCCAGGCCTTTCAGTTCCCGAGCCACCAACTCACGCAGTTCGCCCAGATCTTCGGTGAGCAGACAGGGAACCTGAACATCCTCGTAGACGGTGATACCCGGCGAGCCCCCGGAACGGACCGCCACGCGCTGCGCGGCGAGCGCCTCGCGATGACTGCGAGCGAATCCTTCCATTCCGTAACCGCTCGCTCCCACTGCAACGCGAAGATCCGAATGCCGGGCATCAACATGTGACGCCCACTCCTGGCCGTCGAAATGCGCGACCCACGACCACAGCTCACGCGCGCCCGAAGGCAAAGTCAGAACACGCTCGCCGTTGGACTCGTCTACGAAGGTACGGGCATACGAGTCCAACCGCGCCAATACGTCTGCAGCCGGGTCGGTGTCGTCCGTCCAGAGAACAAACGCCGTGTGGTGGCGCCGCATCGGATAGTCCAGGATCCGGGACGCTTCGTCGGAGTGAAGGGCTTCGCCCGCGACAATCGCGTGCACCGTCTCGGACCGACGCGCAAAAGCGCCGCGCGCCAAGCTCTCCCGCTCCTTCGCGTACGTCGCGACCAACAATTCGGTGGTCACTTCCAGCCATCTCATCGCCGAACCCCACACTCGAACCAGAAGTGCGCGTTTGAGTTCCGGACCTATCGGGAGTGCTTCTATCGACTCGTCGACGAAACCCAGCATCGCGAGGCGTCCGGCGCCGTAGATCTTGAGCAGGACCCGAAGATCCATACCGCGCCGGGCGACGGTGAGTGCAAGCGCAACCGACTCCGCCGGCGGCGTGACCTCTTGGGAACCGCCCGCGATCGCCGCCACGATGACGCGGAGCTGCGCCGCGGTGCTCGCATCCACATCGCGTCGTAGCTCCCGATCAGCCGCTACCTCGGGATTGGCCTCGGCAATGGCGTCGTCGATGCGTTGGACGAAACCGTCGATCACCTCCGGCTGGAGATAGATGGGTGCGAGATTCGCAATCCAGCCGTCCAACTCCGATGTTTCCATGGCGCCTCCCCGAATTGTGACTTAGTCATAAATCTATCGCCTTGGTTCGGCCAACAAGCCCTATCTACCCAACTTCAACTGGTCCACAATCACATCTCACTGCAGTTTCACGTCGCTGCAGATTTACGTCACTGCAATCCCATCCCTCTAGTTTTTGGAGACGCTCGCGATATGAACAAGCCTTTCGACGGTCAGGTAGTGGTCATCACCGGTGGCGCCAGGGGCATCGGATACGCCACCGCGAAACGGCTCATCAGCCTGGGCGCGAGGGTCGCGATCGGCGACATCGACGAAGCCACTCTCGCGCAGGCTGCAAAAGATTTGGGCATCCGTACGTTCGGGCGTCTCGACGTCACCGACCCCGCGTCGTTCTTCGACTTCCTCGACACCGTCGAAGGTGAACTCGGCCCGATCGACGTACTGGTCAACAATGCGGGCATCATGCCGGTCGGACGGATCGTCGACGAGGACGACACCGTGACCAGACGCATCATCGAGATCGACGTCCTCGGCGTGATCACGGGAACCAAACTCGCACTGCGACGGATGCTTCCACGCGGACGTGGACACGTCATCAACATCGCTTCGCTTGCCGGCGAACTCCCGTGCCCCGGTCTGTCGACGTACTGCGGCGCCAAGCATGCGGTGTTGGGCTTCACCGATTCTGTCCGCAAGGAAGTTCGTGGCACCGGAGTGAACGTCTCGTCCGTACTGCCGACGCTCACCAACACCCAACTCACTTCCGGGACTTCGGGAATGAAGGGTTTCCGTGAGGTTCAGCCGGAGGAAATCGCCGAAGCAATCGTCGGCTTGATCACCAAACCTCGACCACGCGTGCGCATTACGCGAGTGTCCGGACTGCTTGTCCAGGCACAGGGTTTCGTGCCCCGACGGCCTTACGAGGCATTGAGCCGACTGTTCGGCGTCGAGACGCAGTTTCTCGGCGACGTAGACACCGCGGCCCGTGCTGCCTACGAGGAACGGGCGCGCACCAGCTGATCAGGCCAGCTCCGTGGCCGGCCAGTCGAGCAACTTCGCGCCCAACACGGCAGCGTGGAGCGCGAAGCTGTCGTTGGGGTCGTTGACGTTCTGGCCGGTGAGTTCACGGATACGGTCCAAGCGGTACGTGACCGCCCGGACCGACAAGTGCAGGTCTCGGGCGGTCTTTGCCGTATTGCCGCCGGCGGAGAAGTACGCGAGCAGGGTGTCGATCATCGGCCCAGCGCCGCCGCGCGCCTCGAGCAGCGGCGTGAGCAGGGTGTGGATCAGGTCGGTGACCGCCGGCCTGTCGTTGACCAGAACGCGGTAGACCAGCAGGTCACGAGCATCGATGATCGGTGCGGTCAACGACAGGCGCTGCGCCAGGTCCAGTGCGTCGAGCGCCTCCCGGTACGACGCCACGACGCCCGAAGCGGTGGTGCGAGGGCGCCCGACAGCGATCTGCCAGGTGCCGTCCAAAGCACGCCGCTGCAACTGAACTCGCCCGTCGTCATCGGTTCCCGGTCCGAGAGCCGACCGAATACCCGCCAGCACGTGATCAACGGCATCACGGTCCGGCGCCGCGAAAACGACGACCAGTTTGCCGCTCTTGCTGGCAACCAACGCGTCGGCGTCACCCTTGCTGCCGAGCACGGCACGTTCGACGGCCCGCACCAAGGGATTGTCGTCGGTGAACTCGCGCGTCGCGATCACGACCGCGACGGCATGCGGACCGCTGAGATGGAGCCCGAATCCCGAAGCACGACCTAACAATCCGACGACATCGGCTCCACCGGTCAACAGGTCGTCGACGAACTCACGGCGTGCCGATACCTGCGAGCGGACCAGAGAACGCCTGGCCAACTGAAATCCTTCGGCCAGTTCGGCGACGGCATCGTCGACGGCGCGGAGCATGACTTCGCCGGCCGAGACGACGGCAGTCGGATCCGATTGTGCCGCAATAACAGCGGGGAGCTCACGCCACAGGCGCCAAGCCGAGGAGAGATAAAGATCGAGCAAGGCTCGCAGGGCAACACCCTGCTGCGCCGCTTCTTCACCACGGGCGCGGAAACGATGCAGCTGACGACGCTGCAGCGGTTTTCCTTCACAGACAGCATCGCTGAGCACGTCGAGGAAATCACCCAGCAACTCGACGGGTAGGCCACCGGCGTCGTCCGCCCCTGCCGCGGCAACCCGGCGGATGGCGTCGTCAGGTACCCCGGTTCGGCTCACCCTCGCATTCTCTCACTGTCAGCGGAATTGCCCGGCGTCAGGAAAGGCGCATCGAACCCGTGTCGATGTACCGCTGATGGAACGAGAATGCCTCGCCCAGGATGTGCGGCGTCTGCCCCGCGCCCGGCTGAGCGTCGGCGCGAGCGATGTAATCGCGGAGCAGTGGCCGGAACTCCGGGTGAGCACAGTTGTCGACGATCAGGCGCGCGCGTCGCCGCGGAGACAGACCGCGCAGATCGGCCAACCCCTGCTCGGTGACCAACACCTGCGTGTCGTGCTCGGTGTGGTCGACGTGCGGAACCATCGGCACGATCGCCGAGATCTCACCCCCGCGGGCCGTCGACGGACTCAAGAACATGGACACGTAGCCGTTACGAGCGAAGTCTCCCGAGCCGCCGATTCCGTTCATGATCTTCGTCCCCATGACGTGCGTCGAGTTCACGTTGCCGTAGATGTCGGCCTCGAGCATGCCGTTCATGGCGATGATTCCGAGTCTGCGCACCACCTCTGGGTGGTTGCTGATTTCCTGCGGACGGAGCGTGATGTGGTTGCGGTAGAAGTCGATGTTCGCGGTCAGTTCTTCGATGCCCTCGTCGGTGAGCGCCAAAGCCGTCGACGACGCATGCGCGACGGTTCCGTCCTTGATCAGCTTGAGCATCCCGTCCTGGATGACCTCGGAGTAGCAGGTCAGGCCGCGGTACGGCCCCCGATCGAGACCGCCGAGCACCGCGTTGGCAACATTGCCGATGCCTGCCTGCAGCGGAAGCAAGGTATCCGCCGGCATCCGTCCGGCGCGCACCTCGAAGTCGAAGAATTCCAGGACGTGGCCGGCGATCGCCTCACTGACGGCGTCGGGTGCAGTGAGAGGGCTCGCGCTGTCTCGGCAGTCGGTCTCGACAACGGCCACAACCTTCGCGGGATCCACTCGGAATGTCGTCTGGCCGATCCGGTCTTCGACGCGGGTGATCTCGAGAGGCTTGCGATGCGGCGGCAACGCGGTGCCGTAGTAGACGTCGTGGATGCCTTCCATCGCCTCGGGCACCCAGGAGTTGACTTCGAGAATGACCTTGTCTGCGACGTCGAGCCACGTCTTGTTATTGCCGATCGACGCGGAGGGAATCAGTTCACCTGATTCGGTGATACCGGCGACTTCGACGACCGCGACGTCGACGTTGCCGTAGTAGCCCTCCCACACCTGCTGAGCAACGTGGGAGAGATGGATGTCGACGTAGTCCATGCGACCGTCGTTGATGCGGCGACGCGCGGTGGCCTCGGACTGATACGGCATACGCAGCGCGATTCCGTCGACCTCGGCGAGCAGCCTTTCGGTCTCGGTGGACACCGACGCGCCGGTCAGGAGATTGATCGTGAAGTTCGATCCGTTGCCCCGGGTGTGGTGAATGCGCTCGGCCAGCGCCGGAATGATGACCTTGGGAGTACCGGCACTTGCGAAACCGCTGATCGCGACCGTGTCGCCGGGGTGAATGAACTTCACAGCGTCGGACGCGGCCATCACCTTCGACGCAAAGGCTGTGGCGCGGATGCGGCTGGAGGTGGCTTTGTGTCCGGTTTCACCGAAGGTTGAACTCACGACACCAGGATAAACAGGGCACGTCGAAGCGATTTACGGGGATAACCCAGACAGAATCGCTCCGACGTGCTAGGGGCTCGGGTCAGCTGACGACGCCGTAGGCGCCCTCGCCGACCAGGCTCGCAATTCGATATTTCTGAATCTTGCCCGAGCCGGTCAGAGGAAATGCTTCTGCACTGAACCACTCCTTGGGTGCTTTGTGGCGTGCCAGTCGCTCGGTGCAGAACTCGACCAGTTCGGCTGCGGTCGGCTGGTCGGACTCGTCTTTCCACCTGATGACTGCAACCACCCGCTCGCCCCACACCTCGTCGGGCACACCCACGACCGCCACATCGAGGATCTTCGGATGCGTGAAGATCACGGACTCGACCTCTCGCGGATAGATGTTCTCCCCGCCGCGGATGATCATGTCCTTGAGCCGGCCGGTCACCCGGACGTATCCACGGTGATCCATCGTCCCCAAGTCGCCGGTATGCAACCAACCGTCCTTGTCCACGGTGGCGGCCGAAGCCTCCGGGTTGCGGAAGTATTCGGTCATGACGAGGTACCCGCGCGCGCAGATCTCACCTTGTTCGCCGAGTGGCACGCTGTCCCCGGTCACCACGTCGGAAATCTTCACCTCGACCTGCGGCAACGCGAGACCGACCGTCTCCGATTTGTCTTCAGGGGTGTCGGCGGGGCTGGTCTGCGTGATCACGGGGCTCGCCTCGGTTTGTCCGTAGACGATGCTGAACCCCGCACCGAAGGCCGATTCCACCGTGCTCACGAGTTCGGGCGGGACCGACGACCCACCCGACACGACCACCGAACAGGCCGAGAAATCGCGGCTCGCGAAGCTGGCGTCGTTGATCATCGCGATCAGCATCGTCGGAACTCCACTGACCACGTCGGCCCGAAAGCGTTCCGCCGCATCGAGAACCGCAGTCGGATCGAAATACTGGATCAGACCGATGGACATTCTTCGCTGTGCGGCGCCGAGGACCAGGATGCCGCACCCAGCGGTGTGAAAGAGCGGCATCGCCGAGACCACCGAACCCCGTTCGGGGAATTGACCTCTCCGACTGACGAAATCGGCATTGTTGACCAGTCCTCGGTGATGCAGCAGCGCACCTTTGGGAACTCCGGTGGTTCCCGACGTGTACTGGATCTGCGCATTGTCGTCAGGAGAGACTTCCGGCAGTGCGCCCCGTTCGCCGGCCCAACCTCGAACCTGACGATCCCAGTCCTCGAAGTTCACTGCCAGAACTTCTGCTCCCGCAATCGAAATCGCCTCGGATGCCACCGCTGCCATGTCGCCGCCGCGGAACTTTCCGGTGTGGAAGAGCCCGCGGGACTGGGACTGCGACAGGACGTACGCCAATTCCTCCGCACCCAATGCCGGATTGGCAGTCACCAGAACCATTCCGGCAAGCGCGGCGCCGTACTGCAGAATCATCCACTCCGGAATGTTCGGAGCCCAGACCGTTATCCGGTCGCCGCGGTCGAACTGCGACAAGAGGTAGTGCGCGCACCCCTCCGCTTCACCCAGGAGTTCCGCAAAGGTCCAGGTGCGATCCGTCTCGGAGGCACCGGACAACGAATGCGATTGCGCCGGAACTACTTCTCGGATAGCAACCAGGTTCGGCGAGTCCGCGGCGCACTCTCGGAGCAGCCCGCCGACCGTTTGTTCCACTATCGGGTCCGACACGTCCGCGGGGAAGTACGACGTTTCGAGAACACTGCTCATCTCACATCCACTTTCTATCGTGAAGGGGTGTCGGATTCGGGGAGCGGCCCGCCTCCGTCTGGAATCTTGCGGCCGGAATCGCGGTACTGCACCGCGGCGTGAAATCCGTCGCGTTCGGCAAAATCCTTGAACCAGCGCCCTTCCGGCGAGTGACGCGTAATTCCGTCGAACAGGGTTGCCAGCACCTGGGTGCCCTGCAACCCCATGTTGTCGTACGCCTGATTGATCATCATCTTCTGCATTGCCAATTGATTGAGCGGGACACCGGCGATGCGATCCGCCAACGCCTCCACCGCAGCGTCCAGTTCGTCGGCCGGCACCGATTCGAGCGCCAATCCCCAATCGGCGGCGGTGACACCGTCAATGGTGTCTCCCGTCAACAACATTCGCTTGGCGCGTTGCGCCCCGAGGCGGTACACCCACATAGCTGTGGTCGGGCAACCCCAGACGCGAGCAGGCGGGTATCCGATGCGGGCGTCGTCAGCCATGATCAGCATGTCGCAAGACAGCGCAATATCGCTTCCGCCTGCGACTGCATGACCCTGAACTTTGCAGATGGTCGGCTTGAGCGATCGCCAGAGGGTGAAGAAGTCATCGGTGTTCTGCTTCATGCCCCGAAAGTCCTTGATGGGGTCCCACACCGGGCCTTGATTCCACTTTCCGTCGAGATCTCCTTCGGCGAACTTCTTGAGGTCGTACCCGGCGCAAAACGCCTTGCCTGCGCCTTGCAAGATGATCACGCGAACGTCGTCGTCGTCATTGGCCGCCGCAACTGCATTTCGGATGTCCGACGGCATCCGATCGTCGATTGCGTTGAGCCGATCGGGGCGGTTCAGGGTGATGTACGCCTTACCACCAGAGGTCTCGTATTTCAGGGTCGCAAAATCTGTCATCATCGGTCCTGTCGATCGAGCGCATCTCGAACGAAACGAGTTGCGCTAGTTCTGGGTGAGCAGCAGGCGAACGACGCCCGCCCATTGACTGATCGAACGACGCGCAGAGGCATCGCTCTTGTGTACCGCCCGGGACAACGCCAAACCACGGAGCATCAGCACGGTTAGATCTGCAATTTGCGAATAGTTCTCGGAAGCAACAATTTCAGGCCCGAACGCGTCATGGACAACTCGCTGCAAATCCCGCCCGGCGACGCGCTCCGATTCGCGGAGAACCTCCGCCAACACCGGATCCGTCCGAGCCGCCGACCACAGTTCGAGTTCCGCTTGGAACGGCGGCTGAGTCAACGCCGAATACAAAGCGGAGATCGAGTTCTCGATCGTATCCACCGACGGGTCTTGTCGAGACATCGCCGACCTCACCGCCGCCTCGTTCCGCACGACGATATTCGACACCAACGCGGCAGTGAGCTCCTGCATATTCGGAAAGTGGTGCAGGAGAGCGCCCCGACTGACTCCGGCAGCCGTTTGAACCGACTGCGTCGTCAACGACGAATACCCGTCCGCTATCAGTAAATCCGTTGCCGCATCGAGAATCCGGTGGCGCGTGGCTTCGCGCTGCGCGTCACGCAGGGTCACGGTCACACCTCCAGCCTCTCGAGTGGCATGGCTCACAGTTTCACAGTCCATTCAGACTGTCAACGGTTGAAGACCTCCGGCGTACCCTCGATCCACCGGACCTCGGACTGATCGGAGCAACAAGTGAGAACCTCACCGCCGACCGTCTCGCTGACGCTCGATCAACTTGCCTCACGCGCCGCTTCACTGATCACCGACAACGGCCGATACATTCTCGGCATCGCGGGAGCCCCTGGAGCCGGGAAATCGACGGCTTCACAGGCAATTGCGCAGAAACTGGACTCACTGTGCACCGTCGTCGAGATGGACGGCTTCCACCTTGCCAATCGGGAACTCGACCGACTCGGCAGGCGTGGACAAAAAGGCGCTCCGGAAACTTTCGACGCCGACGGATACGCGGCGCTTCTACACCGCCTCCGATCCGAAGACTCCATTGTGTACGCGCCCGCCTTCGATCGCGAGATCGACGAATCAATCGGCAGCGCAACCGCTGTCGAGCCTCGAACGCCATTGATCGTCACCGAGGGAAACTACCTCCTCCTACCAGACGGCAGCTGGCCACAAGTACGAGCGGCGATCGACACCGTCTGGTACCTCGAGGTTCCGGAGGCGACACGCACACAGCGGTTGGTGAAACGCCACAGCCGCTTCGGGAGGAGTTCCGAAGCGGCCGCGGACTGGGTGAGACGGGTGGATCAACCGAACGCCGACGTAATCGCAGCGGCCAGGTCACGTGCGGATCTGATCGTGGAGATCCGCACGTGACTGTCGAAGTTCGGCAGCTCCCCACACCCACCCGTCATCCAACTGAACGGCGAAGACTACGGTAGTTTGGATTAAAAACCCTGGTCAAGTCGATTTAGTATCTCCATACATACGTACGTATGGATCCTCTTTCGGCCATCATCCTCGGGCAACAAACTCTACCGCTGGTCGCCGCCGTCAGTCTGGCTCCTCAGTGAAACTCGACAGTTGCGCAGCAAACAGATTCAGCACGTTTGCGGTTATTCGTTCGGTGAAAGGATCCCGGTGAATCAGTCCACTGACCCACTCGGTCGTCCCGGCATTGAAAACGGTTCCGAGACCGCGCCGATGTGTCGCCACCATTCCCGAACCGTATTCGAACTCGCGCAGATGCTCGGGGAGTTCTCTCCCATAGGCACTTTCGAAGATTCCCGACACCTCGGCGAGGGGCGCACCAATCGGAGCGGTGCCGTTCCAGTTGTCCCGTGACCCCGAAACTGCCGGCGCCATTGCGATGATTTCCAGATCCTCTGGTGCACCGTCGACACCGGTGGCGTACGGCAGACCCTTCCTGAACGTGTAGTCCGCACCGTCCATTGCGAAAGCAGCAATACAGACCGGCGCGATTCCGAAGTTGTCACCGTAATACAGGTCGGTTCCGTTCAATGCCCAATGATCGGGCCGGTATACGGTAAAGCCGCCGGATGACCTCGGAGCTGTTGCACCGTAACGGTTGTACACCCCCGCCATCGCAGTCAAACCCATCGTCCACGCGCCCGGCCGATCAATCTCGGGGGAATCCCATGCCGTGGTGACGCGGGTGGGGTCTACTTCTCGTATGGGATCGCCGAAGGGGTTCTTGTAACAAATCTGCGCGTCACCTTCGATGCGTACCTGCCACAGGAAGTTCCCGCCGAATCGCGCCAGGCCGCCTCCTCCTTCGACAAATGCGTCGAGACGATCACGCATTTCCCACGACCAGTACTCGTCGTGACCGACGACGACTGCACACGAATATCCGCGCAGCGCTGAAGGATCCTCATGTAGGTCGTGCTGGGTGATGTGGTGTACGAGAAACGCTTGCTCCTCCGCCCACACCGTGAACGGGCGTTCGTACGTCGCCCAGAATGCGTCGGCGTGATGGCGCGAGTATCCGTTCACCCAGGCCCATTCGTACGGCGGGTGCCGCGGAACCCATCCGATTCCCGGCATATCGGTGTGAATGTTTCGCGCTGCACCTTCGGGTTTGCGCAACATCCCGCGCGCGATGGGACGCTGCGTCGACGAAATCGGTGTCGCCACGTCGCCGAAACCGTCCGGGGCACCACGGAAATTGTTGGCTCCGCCCCAGTCGTTGTAGGCCAACATCGTGCTCGTGGTGTGGATGAGGACCATGTCAGCGTGCTCGGGTTCACGTGCCTTGACAATGAAGAAGCCCTCACGTTCGACGACCACACCTTCGTGGCGCATTCGAACCAGGATCAGGTACATCCCCGAAGCCCAATTCGGTGCAACGGTGAAGGCAACGGATTCCGACCAATCACACCCGGTCGCATAGGCGTCGTCGGGCGTCGACTGTTGTTTTCCTGGTAGCCCGATGTACTTGACGATGCTCTGTGGGCGCGCGCCGTCACGGACCACCTCGATGTCGTATTCGTCAGCGGTGGTGTGGACCCGCACCGAGACGGTATCGCCGGCGAAGTAGGAGAACTTGTCTGCGTAGACCCAGATCTCGGGTGCACCCGGAATCAATCCCGGCCGTTCGACCAAACCACCAGTGGCCGACCACGCGGCAGCAGCACCCGCGCGACGTGGACGGGTTTTCTCTCTCATGGGGTAACTCCGTGGATCGTCGTATTTAGGCGCATGGACTGGGAATGAGGGTGCCCGAGGTCGACCGAATTTCACTCGAAGTTGTCCCGGTGTTCTACGAGAGTGCCGAAACGTTTCGGCATAGTCAATAGCTTTGATGAAACGATTCGGCGCAATTTCTTCGACTGAACAATCGTCCGCCAGGTTCCCCCTGCCGAAACGATTGGGCGTTACTCTTGAGTAGAAACCGCCCAGCAACTAGAGGACGCGACCCCGATGATCACGCCGAACGTCCCGACGCTTCGCGATGTCGCGACAGCCGCCGGCGTCGCCGTGTCCACAGTTTCCTACGCACTCAACGGCAAGGGCAGAGTCGACTCTGCCACCCGGGCGCGTGTTCAAGAGGTTGCGGATCGCTTGGGTTACCGAGCCAATCGGTCGGCACAAAACCTTCGCTCGGGTCGAACCGCCACCCTCGGGTTGATGCTCCCGGCTCCGGACGAGCCTTCCTCGGCCGAGTGCCTCAACTTCGACTGGTACGGCCGTGTGGCGACCGCCGCCACACAGGCAGCGTTCCACGCCGATCACTCACTCCTGCTGTTGCCGTCGATGAAAGACCCGAACGGACTGCGTCGCATCGAGATGGACGGTGTGATCGTCGTCGACCCGATGATGCACGACCCTCGCGTCGACATCTTGAAGAAACTCGGAATACCTTCTGTCGTAGTGGGTCCCGGCAACCCTGAGCAATTCGGATGGAGTATTTCGCCGGATCTCTTCGCCACGACCGAAACGCTCTTGAACCACCTCACCGAACAGGGCGCAACGGATATCCTTGTCCTCAATCCCGGAATGGATTCGGCATGGACTCGCGCAACGACCATCGCTTACCTCGAATGGTGCCGCATCCACGGCGTGTCGCCCCGAGCCACCGACGACCTGGCGTCGTTCGAGGGCGTCAATTCCGTCGAACAACTCGTCTCCGCGGCATACGCGGCGACTCACAAAGCACTGACATCCGAGAATCCCCCTGACGCGATTCTCTCGGTCATCCTCGGTTGCGCCCCCGCCGCTGCACGAGCGGCGCTCGATCTCGGCCTGTCAATTCCCGGAAGTATCTTGATCGCCCAGGACAGTGACGAGCCCGCTCTACTGATCTCCGATCCCCCGATCACCGCCGTCGACTTCTTCCCCGAAGAACAAGCAGCTTTGGCGGTGGATGCACTGCTCGCCCTGATCGACGGTGACGAACCCTCTGCGCCGACCCACACGCGTAGCGAACTACGCATACGAGCAAGCACGGCGCATTCGCTCACCCCATGAATTCACTCGGCACCGATAGACTGATTTCCTGACAATCGTCCGTCGCAGACCGAGAGGAATCAAGCCATCGCGCACCGCTCCCGCGACCGCTTGGCCAGGTACCTCGCCGTAGCGCTCGTCTGCATCTTCACGCTCGTGATCTCGGTCGCCAGCGCCTCCGGTCTCGACCGCGATGTCCCTGCGGTACGCATCGCTTACGCTGCTGCCGCAGATACTTTCGGCGATCTGTATCTTCCACCCGGATCGGACGGCGACCTGCCAGTCGTCGTATTGATCCACGGCGGCGGCTGGGCGCAGAAGAGCAATCTGGAGTACGCGGGTGCGTGGGCAAAAACGCTGACCCCCTACGGAATTGCGGTCTGGAACATCGAATACAGACGTATAGGTGGGCAGGGCGGTTGGCCGACTACTCTCTCCGATACCGTTGCGGCGACCAACGCGCTTGCCGGCATCGTTCAGGAAAAGGCCTCCGGGCGACTGGATTTGGGTCGCGTGCACATCGCCGGATACTCCGCGGGCGGACAACTGGCCGCGTGGGTCGCGTCGCGACCACAACAGGACACGGATGCTCCCGCGCCTGACCTCACCGTGCCGATTCGTTCGGCGACGATCATGGCCGGCGTCTTCGACATGACACTCGCCGCAACCGCGGGCAAAGATCGATTTGTTCGAAATCTTCTGGGCGGCATGCCGGTCGATCACCCTGACCGTTACCGCATCGCGTCACCGATCGAACATCTCCCCACCGGGCTCCCCGTCACGGCGATCCACGGACTCGGCGACAAGGTCGTGTCGGTCGAACAGAGCCGGCGCTATGCCCGTGCCGCACGAGCAGCAGGCGACGTGGTCGATCTGATCGAACTACCCGGCGTCGGCCACGGCGACTTCGGAAACCCGACAACCAACGCCTGGGCTATCACCAAGCAAGCAATAATCGATCACGTAAACACTCCTTGAGCAGGTGAAACCGCCTACTGTGAGCATGATCGCCCGCAAAAGGATTAGCTGAAACCAACTCCATGACGTACGGTGGGGTTATCAGAGGGCAGCCGTCAGTCAGGCAGCCGGTCGCTTCGCCCGGAACGACAGTTCCAATATTCGTTCCAGGGGCAGACTTCCAGTTCGGTGCAAATCCGCGCCTTTGATCACTACGCACTTTCATCAGTCCCGCAGATTGTTGACCAGGCCGAAGGCTCCGACAGAGTCCGCCGCCAATCGCGTACCGACTGCACCAGTATCAACATGCGCTACACACCGCACGGGTCCAAAACCCATGTGGTTCAAAGGAATACCTTGTACAACACCATGATTCACCCCGACGACACGAACAACCAGACGAACAGTGTCCCGACAAACGGACTACGGATCCCGACCAATTCGGGCCGTCTCCGCGAACGGGCTCTCGAAATTGTCTGCACGCTCTACCGCTGCAGCACCGACGAAGCCGCCGACCTGCTGGTACGACATTCTCAGACCAACAACCTCAAGGTCACCAGCCTGATCAAGGCGCTTGTCGCCTTGATCGACGAGGACACCTCCGGCACGGGCTACGGAAGCAATAACGCGCTGGCGTCTCACTTCTGGCTTCGCGAGATCAGGAATCTCAGCCAGGCCCACCGACGCAGCGATCACTTTCACCGCCATCTCGTCGGCGCGTAACAGTCGCTGAACGACAACTGACCTGAAACGACAGCTGGGGCAGTACACGGAAATCGTGTACTGCCCCAGCTTCGTGTTTTCAGTTGTCAGGCGGAGGCCGATTCTCGGCAGTCAGGCGGAAGCCGATTCTCGGCAGTCAGGCCGAGGCCGATTCCTTGTTCAGGTCCTGCCGCACACCGTCGGTGTCGGTCGCCTCGTCCACATGCTGCGGAGCGAAGAGCAGGCAGACGATGCTCAGGATGCACATGCCGATCAGCAGTGCGATGACCGGCCAGATGCTGCCGGTTGCCTTGTACATCAGCGTCGAGACCAGCGGAGACAATCCGCCGAAGATCGCGCCGGCTCCCTGGTACGCCAACGAGATACTTGTGTAACGAGCCTGCGGCTTGAACATCTGTGAGAGAACGGCGGCGATCGGACCATACGTGGCAGCAAGCACCAGTCGCATGACCGCAAACGTCAGGAAGATCAGGAACACGGATCCGGACTTCAGCACCAGGAACTGCGGCGCTGCGAGTATTGCGACCGCAGCGAGACCCCAGATGACCACGCGGACGCGCCCCACCTTGTCGCCGAGCCACGCCACGCCCAGGGTCGCGATCAACTCGACCACCGCGGCGACACTGAGCGCGTTGAGAATCAGCGTCTCCGACAAGCCGACGTCGGGGTCGGTCGCGTATGCCGTGATGAAGGTCGTCACGAGGTAGTAGCCGCCGACTGCGACCGGCAGAATGCCGATGCCCAGGATGATCGGACGCCAGTTGGTCACCAGTGCGTACTTGAGCGGCAGCATCTCCGGGACGTCCGCGGACTTCACCTCGGACTCGAAGACCGGGGACTCCTCGACCTTGAGGCGAACCAACAAGCCGACGAGGATCAGCAGCGCCGAGCACAGGAACGGCAGACGCCAGGCCCACTCGCGCAGCGCGTCGTCGCCGAAGGTGGAGAGAATGCTGAAGAACCCGGTGGCCAGAAGGGCGCCGGCCGGGTTGCCCAGCTGAGCGAATCCGCCGTAGAAAGTCTTCTTGTCCTCGGGAGCATGCTCGACGGCCATCAGGACCGCGCCACCCCATTCACCGCCGACGGCGAAGCCTTGGACGAAGCGGAGCAGAACCAGCAGCAACGGCGCCCAGAACCCGATCGACGCGTAAGTGGGCAACATGCCGATGAGGAAGGTGCCTGCACCCATCAGCGTCAGTGTGACGACAAGTGCGGTGCGCCTGCCCATCTTGTCACCGACATGTCCGAACACGATTCCGCCGAGCGGGCGAGCGAAGAATCCGACGGCGTACGTCGCGAACGCCGCCGCAACGCCGGTCAGGCGATCGGTTCCGGGCGGGAAGAAGATGTCACCGAAGACCAGGGCGGCTGCCGTGGCATATACGTAGAAGTCGTACCACTCGATGGTTGTACCGACGAAGGCTGCAAATCCCGCCTTGCGGGCCTTCACGATCTGTTGCTCTCGGTTCATTACTTTTCCTCGGTGGTCGAAGTGCTCGACAATAGGTGGTTATGACCTGAATGTGCGAGTTCGCCGTCGATCCAGGTCTCCCGCACCTCGATCTGCGCAATCGCGTCGGCCGGAACCTCGAGGGGGTCCGCGCCCAGAATGACGAAGTCGGCCCGCTTGCCGACCGAGATGCTGCCAAGTTCTGCTTCACGGCCCAGCGCACGTGCACCGTTGAGCGTGTGAGCCTGCAGTGCCTGGTCGGCGGTGATGCGGAGTGCATCGGAGCCGAGCTGATGGCCTTGACGCGTCACACGAGTGACGGCTGCTTGAATTGCCTCGAGCGGCTTGGGCTCTGCGACCGGGGCGTCGGAGCTGATGGTCACGGGAACCTCGGCAGCGATGAACTCCCCGAGCGGGTTGAACCGCTCACCCGGAGTTCCGATCGCAGCGGTGACGCCCTCGCCCCAGTTGTAGTAGTGCTGCGGCTGGTTCACCGGGTACACACCGGCCAGGTTCATCCGGGCGATCTGCTCGGCCGTCGGGAGCCCGCAGTGCTCGATGCGGTGACGCGCGTCGGCGTCGGGGTGAGCCTTCTGCGCAGCTTCGATGGCGTCGAGCACCATGTCGATGGCCGTCGGTGACTGAGCGTGCGTGGCAGTCTGCAGACCCACGGAGTGTGCCTTGGCAATGAGCTCCGAGTAGTCCGCCGGCTCATGGTAGAGCTGCCCGGTGCGGCACGGGTCGCCCACGTAGCCGTCGGGGAAGTATGCGGTCCAGCCGCCGAGAGTGCCGTCGGCGTAGAACTTGATGCCGCCGAACGCGAGCCGCGAATTGCCGAAGGCGCCATGCATTCCCGTGTCGATGACGTGATCGAGGAGATGACTGAGCATGTACATGCTGACGCGGGTCTTGAGCTGATCCTGCTCGGCCAGACGCAGGTACATGTCGAATTCACGACGCGTCACCTGGCAGTCGCCGATGGTGGTGACGCCGCCGGCCAGGAACTTGTCCTGAGCGACCGACAGCTGGCGAAGGTGCTCTTCCGGCTCGTCCTCGAGATGGAAGTTGGGTCCGTGATGGCCGACCTTCACACCGTTGACACCGGTGAGGATGTTGCACGCGGCGTCGGACAGCTCGCCCGTCAACTCGCCGTCTGCATCTCGGAAGAACTCGCCACCGGCCGGGTTCTCAGTGCTCGCATCGATGCCGTGCTTGTCGAAAGTGAAGGAGTTGACGACGCCGCCGTGACCGCTCGCGTTCATGAGGTAGACCTCGCGATCGGTGGCCACCTGATCGAGCTCTTCCTTGAGCGGATGACGCCCTTCGATCAGGTTGCGGTGCTCATAGCCGTATCCGCGAATCGGGACACCTGCAGGAGCTGTGAGTGCCGCTTCCTGAAGCAGAGCAATGATTCCGGGAATCGAGTGCGCCTTCTCCGGCCCGCAGTCCACCCAGCTGAGCATCTGTCCGTACATCAACGGGTGTGCGTGCGGATCGACGAATCCGGGGACGACGGTGGCGCCGTCGAGTTCGACCACCGCGGTCGTGCGAGTGCTCAGGCGTCGCGCCTCCGTGCGGCATTCCTCGAGTGTCCCCACCGCGGCAAAGCGGTTTCCGAACACCAGGAACGCTTCGGCTCCCGCCGTGCTGTCGTCAACGGTGTGGATCTTGGCGCCGGTGAAGATCGTGGCGGTGGCGTCGAGCGGCGAGGCTTCGTGCGTGTGCAACTTGCGCATGGTGGTCCTTCGTCGAGATGGTGGTGCAGGTCACTGCGTGTTGAGCGAAAACTACGCCCCGACCTGGAGCTATGCAATGCATCAAAGTTTCAGACCAGGTGGCCCACAACTTTTTTGTACAAGTTTCCGAGCTTTTCTGCACTTATCCACATCATCTATGCCCACATGCGACTGTTCTAATAGGAAGCTCATACAGAAAAATCTCTGGAAAAGTTGGGGCATCCATGACGGTCGATCTCGATTCCAAGCTCATCGCTGCTCTTCAACGCAATGGGCGAGCGACGTACCGCGAACTGTCCGTGGCCGTCGATGCCCCACGCGCGGCAGTGTCCACCAGGGTGCAGGCACTACTCGACTCGGGAACGGTGTCCGTGGTTGCCGTCGCACACCCCGAACTTCTCGGCCTGAAGGCACTCGCACACGTGTCGATCGCCGTGTCCGGACCGATGACCCCGGTACTGGACGCGTTGATCGAATCCGAGGCTGCGGTCTACATCTCGGCAGTCAGCGGGCAGTACAACGTGATCGCGGAACTTCGGGTGTCCAGCCACGACGATCTGTACCGCGCCATCGCCGAACTCCGCTCACAGCGTGGCGTCAGATCCGTGAGCACGCTGGTCTACGTCGACGTCATCAAGGGAATCTTCATGCCCGAGACCGCTTTACAAGCCGACATCCGACTCGATTCGACTGACGTCACCTTGATCGAACTGCTCGAACGCAACGGGCGCATGCCATTTCTCGAGCTGGCCGAACACACCGGCCTGTCGCCGAGCGCTGTGCGCAATCGCGTCAATCACCTGATCGCGAGCACGGCACTGCGCGTCGGCGCTGTCGTCAAGCGGCGAGGTGGTGGCCGGACGCTGGCGATGGGCATCGGCGTCAATCTGGGCTCACGGGACGACAACGCGGTATCGGAGATCGAGTCCCTGCCCGGAATCGAATTCCTCGCGCGGACCCTCGGACGGTACGACGTGATCGCGACGGTCGCCGCCAACTCGTCCAACGACCTCCATGCCCTGTCCGAGCGAATCCGGGGCATCGACGGTGTCAGCGGCTTGGAATCGTGGGCGCATCTCGAGGTTTTCAAGGAGCACTACGCCCGCAGCCTGGACGTACGCGGATAATTCCCAAGTCATTGACCCACTCGTGAGAGCACGCTAACCTCGGACAAAGTCATTGACTCACTTACCCGAGGTGGCACACATGTCCGACTCCGGACGCAAGGTAGACATCGTCGCTGCGGCGATCGAGGACGCGATATCGACCGGCCGATGGCCCGTCGGATCGAAACTCCCGCCGGAGACCGCACTGGTCGAGGAATTGGGAGTCGCCCGAAACACCATGCGCGAAGCGGTACGGGCGCTTGCACACGCCGGAGTTCTGTCCGTTCGTCACGGTGGCGGCGTGTACGTCATGGCGGCGTCGCCGGTCGAAGGACTACTCGGGCGCAGGCTCGCCAGAGGTGACATTCTCGACGTACTGAGCTTGCGACGCGGACTCGAGGTCGAAGCCGCGCGACTTGCAGCGCAGCGCCACACCCCCGAAGATCTCGCGCGGATACATGCAGCCTGGAATGCCCACCCCGGTCACGTCGGCGGCTTCACTGTCGAAGCCGGCATGGCCCTGCACCTTTCGATCGTCGAGGCGTCCCACAATTCCGCACTGATCGACGTCTACCGGGGAGTCCTTGCCGCCGTGACGGATTCACTGTCCGCCGTCAGTGTCGGTCCAGGTTTCCACGTCGACGAGCACCGACCCTTGATCGCTGCCATCGAGGAACGCAACCCCGACGAATCAGCGCGCGCGGCGGGCGCAGCGCTCGATACGGTCATCGACGCAGTCGAAAGGAGCTTGGCGTGAATCAGGGAAACTGGAACGGTACGACGTATTCGCCTCTTGCCGAGCAACTCTCACCGGCATCGACGGAGGCACTGCGCTCGATCGGGCATGTGAGCACGGTGTACGACGTCTGCGCCGGAACCGGGAACTTTGCGCTCCCGGCGGCTCAGTCAGGCATGACGGTCCACGCACTCGACCTCTCCGCCAGCCAGCTCGAGGTCGCACGCAAACGCTGGATTCCCTACCCCGGCACTACCCAACCCACCTTCACGATCGGCGATGCGCAGTCTTTACCCTGGCCGAATTCGAGTGCCGACGCCTGCGTCAGCATCTTCGGGATCATCTTCTGCCCCGACCCCTCGATTGCCCTCGCAGAGATGATGCGGGTGACCCGGCCAGGCGGAAAGATCTGCGTCGCGACGTGGTCGGAGAACGGGTGGGCAGCAGCACTCCGCCGGGAGGCCGCCTCGGCGTGGAATGGCATCACACCACTACCGACGACATGGTCGAGCTCGAGCGAATTCGAGAAGGCAGCAGCCGGATTGGAGTCGGTGAGCTCGGCCTCCCACCTGCTCGAGTGGCAACTACCAGCCGGATCGGATCCCGTCGAGGAACTGTGCGACCAGGCACCGGCGTTGAAGAACTTTCGCGAGGCCGTTCGAAGCACAGGGAATTGGGCTTCGATGTCAGCGCACCTCCGCTCGACGCTCGAGCCCTATCTCAGGTCGAGTGCGCCAGGCCCCGTCGCCACCAGCGAATACATCCTCCACGTTGGCACTGTCCCGAACTCTGACACCGCGTTCTTCCGAACGCGCGGGTAACCCTCTTTGCCGGATACGGTCTCTTCACCGTCCACCGACCCGAAGAGGCCCGCTCGATGTCCGAATCGAACTCCCTGCCCGAATTGAAGCAAGCATCGCAGCAAGCATCGAAACAAACGTTGTCCATGACCGTCCTCATGACGCCGGACATGTCCAATTTTTCGGGCAACGTTCACGGCGGAACGATTCTGAAGTTTCTCGACCAGGTCGCCTATGCGTGCGCGAGTCGATACGCCCAGACGTACGTCGTGACCCTGTCGGTGGATCGTGTGGTGTTCCGCGAACCGGTGCATGTCGGAGAACTCGTCACGTTCAGCGCTTCCGTCAATTACACCGGGCGCACCTCGATGGAAATCGGAATACGCGTCGAAACCGAAGACATTCTTCTCGGAAAATCTCGACACACCAATAGTTGCTACTTCACGATGGTCGCAATGGGCAGCGACGGAAAACCGGCCGAGGTACCCCAACTGCGGCCGACCGGAACAATCGCGAGGCAGCGATTCGAGGCCGGTCGTCGGCGTCGTGAACTGCGCAGAGAGAACGAGCTTCGTGAACAGTCCATCCGGGCTGCAGTTCGGGACTTAACGCCCGAACACGATGACTAAATCCAGTCAAATTTAAGTTATAACCTTATGCATTAAACTGATCGAGTGACTTCGAAGGCACGGGAAAACTATGACGTTGTAATTGTCGGCGCGAGCATCGCAGGATGCGCGGCCGCAATCATGTACGCCCAGCAAGGTCTGCGGATAGCGCTTCTCGACGCTCGCTCCGACATCCGGGCGCACAAAGTCCTGTGCACTCACCACCTACAACCCTGCGGTGCCCCGATCTTGCAACGACTCGGCGCCACGGAAAAACTGCTCGCCCTGGGAATGGTGGAAACCGTTCCGAAATTCTGGACCCCGTGGGGAATGATCACCCCTGATGCTGAAGAGAACTCACCGCCGCCTGGATTCAACGTCCGAAGGGAAACTCTCGACCCCCTCCTGCGCCAACTCGCGAACGACTACCAGAACGTCGACCTTCTTCTCGGACATCGTGTTTCCGGACTACTGACCAAGAACGGCACTACTGCAGGCGTCTACGGCACCGAACAGGGTTCGGCCTTCACTGTCGAAGCACGATTGACCGTCGGAGCAGACGGCAAGGATTCGACCGTCGCACGATCCGCGCGTTGCGACTCGGTGAGTGCGTCCAACGGGCGCTTCAGCTACTTCGCTCAACTCTCCGGACTCGAACGACCCGACGGAGAATCTTCATTGTCGTGGTTCATGGATCCCGACGTCGCCTACCTGCTCCCCAACGACGGCGGGATCAGCGTGCTGGTCGTCTTCCCTGCCCTCGACAAGCTCGGCCCGTTCACTGACGACCTGTCTACTGCTTTCCTCGCGTACGCCAACGCATTACCCGGCGCTCCGCCTGTTCGCCGAGAGCACATCGTCGGGAAGATCGTTGGTACCAAACACTTCTCCACAACCCTCACCGACCCGGTAGGTAACGGGTTCGCACTCATCGGCGACGCCGCGGCAACCAACGACCCGTTATGGGGCATCGGATGCTCGTGGGCACTGGAGACCGCTCAGATGCTGGTCGACGCGACCGCCCAAATGCTGACGGAGACGACGTCACACACACTCGACTCGCATCGGAACGTGAACGCTGCCTTGGCCGAATACCGCAGTGCCAGAGCGAGTATGACGAAACACATCGATTACATGAGCGGTTACGCCGGTGGGCGAAAGTTCACCGCGATCGAACGTCTGCTCATCTCCGCGGCCACACATGACCACGACGAAGCCCAAAGGTTCTACTTGTTCGGTTCCCGGTTGATACCCGCCGAGCAGTATCTCTCGACTCGCTCGGTCGCGCGGGCAGCACAAAAACATCTCAGACACCGTCTGCGTCGTAGATCTGTGGCCGGGACGTAATCTGCCAAGCGTTTTTTCGGCGCCGGCAACGGGGAACCCTCCGATCGCAACCGAGCCGGAGGAGCGACCATGCGTGCACACATCGCCATTCCGAGTGAATCGACTTGTCACAGGTACGTAGTCGCCGTCGCCAGCTCCACCTTCGCCGAATCGGTCATCTGGTGCGACGGCCCCGCGTTCGACGCAGTACTCGTTCTGGGCAGCGAGATTCCGCAGCACAGTGGCCACCGAGCCGTACTCGCCTGGAATCACTACTTCGGGTGGGCGCTCGGCGTGGAAACGACACCGGATACGTCGTTCGCCGTTGTCGAATGCCTCGGTATCGGGAGAATGCCGGACCCGGAACTGTGCGCCGACCGCGCTGTCGAGTTGATTGCCCAGGCGGGTAGTTAAGGAACTCGTCGCGCGGCGCGCAATCCAGCGGGCATAGGATCGAGCGCGAGTTTCGCACGCCCGACGAAAGAGAGCCCGACATGGACCCGGTGAACAGGCCTGCCGGTCAGCTGGCTCTCGAGAACGAACCGGACGGCAGGGCGACTTTGCGGGCGCGTCAGACGCCCCGCAGTGAGCGTCGCAAAATCGGGAAGGGCCTGCGCAAGCGAGTAGCACGATCGTCGCTCGGTGACTGGACGCCCCCGCCCAACCGACGCGATCCGGTCGATCAGGTCAACACGGCACACGAGGGAAGACTCGACTGGTTGGTTCCGATTCGTGTGGGACGCATGGTCGCTTCACCGTACGGTTTCCTGCGCGGTACCGCCGGCTTGATGGCAGAGGACATGGCGCAGCTCCCGTCCACCGGCATCACTCCCGTCATCTGCGGGGATGCGCACGTCGGAAACTTCGGGTTCTACGGGTCCCCGGAACGCGAACTTGTCATAGACCTCAACGATTTCGACGAAGCACATCCGGGCCCCTGGGAATGGGACCTGAGAAGGTTGGCTGCGAGCATCTGGGTGGCCGGGCGGCAGAACGGTCTCACCGAAGCTCAATGCGAAACAGCGACAACCTCGTGTGTGTCCGCATATCGCCTCCACTTGGCAAAGCTTTCCGAGCGTCCACTGTTCGATCGCTCCTTCGACCGGGTCGATCTCGACGGACTGACCGACCACGTCACTGATCCCGGGTTGCTGGCCGAGATCCGACGCGCCGCGGAGCGCGCCCGACGGCGTACGAGCGATCACGCGGTTCCCCGGTTCACTGTCGAGGATCACGGACGGCGCCAGTTGGTCGAGAACCCGCCGCTCACAACACGACTCACGCCGCAGGACACCGACTTCCTCCTGGAGGGTCTGGACGAGTATCTCGAAACCCTTGCACCACACTGGCGCCGAGTCGTCTCGGGATACAACGTCATCGACGTTGCGCACCGAGTTGTCGGAGTCGGAAGCGTCGCTCTGCGTGCGTATGTCGCCCTGTGCGAAGGGAGCATCCCGGACGACGTCATCTTCTTGCAGCTCAAGCAGGCTCGCCGATCCGTCGTCGCCCCCTTCGTGCACGGTGACTCGGCCTGGCACGACCATCAAGGACGACGCGTCGCGGAATACCAGCAGGCTCTCCAGACAGTCAGTGATCCACTGCTCGGGTGGTGCACCGTGGACGACCGCCAGTACTACGTCCGTCAGTTCCGGAACATGAAAGGTTCTGTGGACCTGAACAATATCGATGCAGCAGCCTTGACCGACTATGTCGCGATCTGCGGTCGCCTACTGGCCAAGGGACATGCACGAACCAGTGGCGCGTCACTGATTTCCGGTTACCTGGGAACCTCGGACACGGTCGACACCGCCCTCACCCGGTTTGCTCGGCTCTATGCCGATCAAACCGAACGTGACCACGACGCTCTGTGCCGGGCGGTATCGGCCGGTACGATCGCCGCGGAGCCGGGAATCTGATCCCTCACGCCGCGACGATCCTGCCCTGCTCGAACTTCACTCCTCCCCAGATTCCGGTCTGGCCAGTGGCAGAGGCGAATTCGCGACACGATTCCGCAATCGGGCACCTGTTGCACACGTCGGTCGCGTAGTCGTATCCTTCGGACGGAAAGGGAAACCAGCGGTCCGGCTCGGGGTCTCCTCGACATTCCGCCTGCCACCAGGTTCGGTCGTCCGAGATCGGCAGAAGCTCAACCAGATTCGAGATTTCGTCAGCGCACATCACTTACTCCTTTCGACCGTCACGTCCGACTCAATTCACGCCAGATCTTCTGCTGCACTTTCTCGATGCGTCGAGGTGCCTTCGGTTCCCACAGCAGCCGCATGCCGGCCTCAGCCGGTGTGCGATCCGCTTTGCGCTGATTGCAGGAACTGCAGCACGCCACCAGATTCCCCCACGTGTTGGGCCCGTTGCGGCTTCGCGGCTGGACGTGGTCGATGGTCGTTGCTCTGGCGGCGCAGTACGCACATTGACGACCGTCCCGGTCGAAGATGCCGGCGAAGGTCGCTCGGCTGGAATCGGTGACCGTAACCCGGTGGGCGACATACACGTACTCGGCAAGCAGGATCGTCCGAGGCAGTGGGATCTCGACGTGCTTGGAGCGCACCGGAAATATCGGGATCACGTCTTCGGTGGACTGCGCGGAACCGGTGGCGATCAGGACGACCGCACGATCGGCGCTCACTTCACCGAGGTACTCGTACGTTGCGTTGAGTACCCGGACGGACCGGTTCATCCAACTGTGAGAAGCGGCGGTAGATGCGCGGTTCGGGTTCCGCATGAGACGTCTCAGTTCATGTCGAGGAGTGGAACTCCTGGACGTGAAGACGGGTCAGGAGCAAATGCAAGAAACGGGGAACGGCATATATCCAGCGCCACTCTGTTCCCCGAATGTAGGAAGGGAAATGCCGCGGGGTGAGTGCCCGCGCAGGTGCAACGCTTGCTTCGAGTCGCGCATGCCTGTCCCTTCCACTTCTTGTTCGTTTCACCGACGATTGCCGGCGCCCATCATCACACGGAAGGCATCCTCAGCGATATTGATTTATCAGGCCGGAATAGCCGTCCAGCAAAGGCCGCGGTTTGACGCCGGAACACGCGGCTTGATCGAATGAGCCATGACTTCGTCGTACATCGACCTACGCTCGGACACCGTCACCAAGCCTGATGCGGAGATGCGGAAGGCGATGGCTGACGCCGAGGTCGGTGACGACGTCCTCGATCACGACCCGACCATGGCGGCGCTCGAGGAAGAGGTCGCACATACTCTGGGCTTTCCGGCGGCCTTGTGGGTACCGAGCGGATCGATGGGCAACCTGATTGCGCTGATGCTGCACCTTCGCCGCGGCGATCAGTTCCTCGCACCGGAACACTCTCACGTCTTGGGGTCAGAGTTGGGCACCGCTGCTTGGCTCGCACAGGGAATGCCGATGGCGCTGCCGCAGGACGGCGGACCCGGACGTCCCAGTCCCGAGACCGTCGTGAAGGCGGCGGGCTCCCCCGGCCCGTACTTCACGTTGAACACCACGCTGCTCTGTCTCGAGAACACCCACAATTTCGCCGGCGGCGCCGTCATGAATCCGACGGAGTGGACGAAACTGGTCGACGGGGCGAGATCACGCGGCTTGAAGATTCATCTCGACGGCGCCCGCCTCTGGAATGCCGCTGCTGCACTCGATGTTTCGCCCACCGAACTGACTTCCGGCGCCGATACCGTCCAGGTGTGCCTGAGCAAGGGACTCGGTGCGCCGGTCGGCTCGATTCTGGCCGCATCACCTGAATTGATCACCGAAGCCCGAAGGATCCGCAAGATGCTCGGCGGCGGCGTTCGTCAGGGCGGGGTGCTTGCCGCAGCCGGCATCGTCGCGCTTCGCTCACAAGCTCGCCTGTCCGACGATCACGACAATGCGCAACGCCTGGCGTCGGGCCTTCGTGAACGCGGTTGGGCTGTCGACGAACCTGCAACCAACATCGTTCTCGCCGCCACAGCCGATCCGTCGGCCACCGTTGCTCAGCTCGCCGCCGTCGACGTCGGTGCGGTCACCGTCGCCGGGAAGGTTCGGTTCGTGACACATCGAGACGTGAGCACTGCCGACATCGACGAGGTTCTGTCCCGACTAGCCGCCTGAGCTACACCATCAGCGGTTGAACCTCCTGCGCGACAAGGCGAATGAACTCACGGACGTCCGGCTCGTCAACGGTCGGTTGGAGTACCACGGTGGTTGCACCCGCGTCCACCCATCGCACTGCTGCTGCCGCAACGTCGGCCGCGGTCCCCACGGCAATCGCTTCCGCAGGCGATTCGCACCCTGACGCTGCGGCCTCGGCAAGGGCGCGCTCACGACCGCTGGAACCAAATGCACAGATGACGTAAACGACCACCTCGAGATCCTGCGCTCCGATATGAGCGATCGCCCGGCGAACGCCTTCCGGGGTCGTCCCACCCGAGAGCACGGTGCCCTGCGCCAACTCACCACTGAGCGCCAAAGTCTTTGGCCCCGTGGCACCGACGAGCAACTGCGGCACCTTCTCGGGCGGCCACGCCAGCTTGACGTCCGTGAGATTCACGTATCGGCCGGATACCGTCACCGACTCACCGCGCAGTAACCGCTCGACTGCTCCGAACTGCTCTCGGAGGAGGGTCAACGGCGATTCGACCTTGGCGCCGATCTGTCGCATCCAGCTCTGAACACCGTGGCCGAAGCCAACCCGCAGTCGATCCGGATGAACTCTGGCCAGCGCCGAAATCTCCATCGCCGTGATCGCGGTGTTGCGCATCGGCGTCGGCAGCACACCGATCGCTACTCCCAGGCGCGTGGTTTCGGCCAATACAGTTGCAGCAGTGGCTATTCCTCCGCCGAAGAAGCAGTCCTCCCACAGCCAGACCTCGTCGATACCGACTTCGTCGGCATACCCCGCATGCCGAACCAGATCTTCCGGGGATTGCTCCGGGCGCAGGACCACGGCAATCCGTGCGGCGCTCATGCCGTCACCAGAAACGCAGCGATCTCGTCAGCTGTTCGGCGACCCTGTTCGCGTCCGAGTTCAGCTGCCGGGCGCCTTGTCGCCGGCGAGAGAGAGTTGGTTCCGATCGCTTCCACGACGGCGTCGTCGGCGAAGATCGCCAGTACCCGTGACTGCGTCATCGCGTCGATTTCCTCTCGTAGGCTGCCGCCAAGCAGATTCGGGGCGGGATCGGCAGCAGGTGAAAGAACCACGACCACATCGCAGTCGGCAGCCAAATGAACATTCGAGCCACTTGCCATTCCGCCGTCCATGTACCGGTCGCCGTCGATCGTGACCACCGGCCACACCCCTGGTACGGCGCAACTCGCTCCAACTGCGTCGATCAGGTCTACGCCGTCAGCACTGCCGAACACCCTCAACTCACCGGTCTGTGCGTTGATCGCCGGGATGCGCAACACCCGCTCGGGCCACAACCGATTGGGCAGCCTTGCCTCGATGACCGCACGACGCACGGCGGGTTCGACGGTGTCGGCGGCCATCGCTGCCTCGCCGAGCGCACGAAGTTGTTCGGACCGATCCGCGGAGCCCGCGATCGCGTCGACGAACATCTGACCGAGGACCTCGACATCTACCTCCGGATCGATCTCACCGGTCGCAGCGGCCGTTTGTGCGTCGAAAAGCTCCTGAAGGGTCGCGCCGCCCGCAATCTGAGCAGTCACGGTGGAACCTGCAGAAGTGCCGATCAATACGTCCGCTGCCAGCAGCGCTGCGGCAGCGTCCGGCGATTTGTCCTGAACGCCCAACAGAAAACCGGTTTCCCAGGCGATTCCCGCAACGCCGCCACCGGCAAGTACCAACCCCAATTTCACGCCGTCCACCTCTCGTCGATCACGATCCGTGCCCGAAGTCGACGTTAGACCTACTCTGAAGTGATGTTCATGCGCAGCGCAAAGACATTTGTTCCCGACGCACTCCGCGGGTTGATCGCATCCACCGACGACATCGCGTGGAACCCCGATCCCGGATACCTCACTCGTGCACAGCCCCTTCCACGCGGGCGAGTCGCGCTCGTCTCCGGCGGCGGCTCGGGTCACGAACCCATGCACGCCGGATTCATCGGCGAAGGAATGCTCACGGCCGTCTGTCCCGGGTTGATCTTCAGCTCACCCAACGCACTGCAGATCCATGAAGGATCCAAAGCTGCCGACGCCGGTGGCGGCGTCCTGCACATCGTGAAGAACTACACCGGCGACGTGATGAATTTCGGTATCGCACGGGAACTACTCCGCGAGGACAAGATCGACACGGACGTCGTCTTGGTCGACGACGACGTCGCGACCGAACGCGCAGACGGTAGCGGCCCGGGGCGACGCGGCACTGCGGCAACGATCGTGGTGGAGAAGGTCTGCGGCGCGTCGGCCGCCCGCGGTGACGACCTGGCCGAGGTGACCCGGATCGGACAACACGTCGCGCACTCGGCTCGCAGCATGGCCGTCGCTCTTCGCCCATGCACCTTGCCGGGGTCTGACGAGCCGTCGTTCGACCTGCCGGAGGGGCAGATGGAACTCGGTATCGGCATCCACGGCGAACGCGGCACAGAACGCGTGGACGCCCTGCCCGCACCGGAATTGGTGCGACGGCTGACGGATCCGATCATCGAGTCCCTGAGTCTCGCCGAAGGTGATCACGTCATTGCAGTCGTCAACGGGCTGGGAGCCACCCACCCAATGGAGCTGCAACTACTGTTCGCCGAACTCGGAGATTATCTGGCCGACCAGGGAATTCACATCGAGCGGACGCTGATCGGAACGTTCGTCACTGCATTGAACATGGCCGGAGCATCCATCACCCTTGTTCGCACAAACAAAGAAATCCTCGAATTATGGGACGCGCCAACAAAAGCGCCCGCCTGGCCGAATGCTATGGCACGTGAGTACAGCGGCATGGGCAAGCGTGAATCATTCGGTCCCACATTCACACCCGACACCTCACGCACTGCCGAAAGCAGCTTCGTCGGCGGCTGGATTGCGGACTGGGCCGCGAAGGTACTGGAGCAGGAACCTGCCCTGACCGATCTCGACCGACGAGCAGGAGACGGCGACTTCGGGACCAACATGGTGGCCGCACTGGATCAGCTCGATATCTCGGCGATCCGTGACACCTATTCCACTGCAACGATATTCGATGCAGTCTCCCAGGCGTACCTCGGTCACGCCGGCGGTACGTCCGGCGCGTTGTTCGGCATCTGGTTCCGGCATTTCTTCCGCGTCGCCGCAGACTCGGGAGACTCCGAACTCGACCTCGGCGCGATCGCGACTGCAGCACGGGCGGGGCTCGACAACATCACCTCGCTCGGCGGCGCACGCGTCGGCGACAAGACGATGGTCGACGCGATAGTTCCGGCGGTCGAGTCGTTGGAGCAATCCGTGAACTCGGGAGCCGATCGGGACGCTGCTCTGGCCAGCGCAGCGGCAGCGGCGGCGGCCGGCGCGGAGTCGACCGAAACCATGCTCGCGAACCGCGGACGTGCAAGTTATGTGGGCGAAGCCGCTCGCGGAGTGGTCGATCCGGGAGCGCTACTCATAGCGTGGTTTTTCGCTAGTGCAGTGGGTCACTAGCGAGCACTTCGCAGCTGTGACTAATCTGGCAGCCACAGCACATCGTTTGTGAGGGCCCGTGGGCAAAAGCACCGGTCTCACACACCACACAGGAGCAGCCCATGCTGAGCACCATGCAAGACGCCCCCCTCTCCATTGCTCAACTTCTCCGCCACGGTGCCTCCGTTCACGGCGCTTCCGAGGTTGTCACGTGGACCGAGTCCGGCCCGCGCCGTGTGTCATACGCAGACGTCGGCAAGCGCTGCGCACAGCTTGCGCACGCCCTGCGCGGACTCGGTGTCGAGGGTGACGAGCGAGTCGCCACGTTCATGTGGAACAACTCCGAGCACCTCGAGGCGTACCTGACGATCCCCTCGATGGGTGCTGTGCTCCACACGCTGAACATTCGCCTGTTCCCCGAGCAGTTGATCCACGTCGCCAATCACGCCGAGGACCGCGTGATCATCGTCGATCCGTCCCTGATTCCGCTTCTCTCTCCGCAGCTTCCGTCGCTGACAACCGTCAAGCACATCATCGTCACCGGTTCCTCCACTGCGGGACTCGAAGCTCCCGAGGGCGTGCAGGTTCACACATACGAGGGCTTGATCGCCGATCAGCCAACCGAGTTCGACTGGCCCGAGGTCGACGAACTCAGTGCTGCCGCAATGTGTTACACGTCCGGCACCACGGGCGACCCCAAGGGTGTCGTCTACTCCCACCGTTCGATCTACCTGCACTCCATGCAGGTCTGCATGAGCGACGGCCCCAACCTCGCGCAGGGCGATCGTGCACTCGCCGTAGTGCCTCAGTTCCACGCCATGTCGTGGGGACTTCCCTACGCCGCGTTCATGATCGGCGCCTCGCTGATCATGCCCGATCGCTTCCTCCAGCCTGCTCCGTTGGCTGCGATCATCGCCAGCGAGAAGCCGACGTTCGCCGCGGCCGTACCCACCATCTGGCAGGGCCTGCACCTCTACCTCGAGCAGAACCCACAGGACATCTCCTCGATGCGTGAGGTTCTGATCGGCGGCTCCGCGGTACCGCCTGCCCTCATGCACGCATTCGAAGCCGACCACAACGTCTCCGTCCTGCACGCCTGGGGCATGACCGAAACCTCCCCACTCGGATCCGTTGCCCGCCCGCCGGCCGGTGTCACCGGCGACGCGATGTGGAAGTACCGCTACTCTCAGGGCCGCTTCCCGGCATCCGTCGAGGCACGTCTCATCGACGACGACGGCAAAGTTGTTGCACACGACGGCGTTTCCGTCGGCGAGCTCGAAGTGCGCGGCCCCTGGATCACCGGGTCGTATTACGGCGTCGATGCGGAAGACAAGTTCAACGACGGCTGGCTCAAGACCGGTGACGTCGGATCCATCACGGCCGACGGCTTCCTGAGCCTGTCAGACCGCTCCAAGGACATCATCAAGTCCGGCGGCGAATGGATCTCATCGGTCGACCTCGAGAACGCCGTCATGGGTCACCCTGACGTCACCGAAGCTGCCGTCATCGGCGTGCCGGACGAGAAGTGGGACGAGCGCCCGTTGGTCGCGGTTGTTCTGCGCGCCGGATCCGAGACCACGATGTCCGAACTCCAGCAATATCTTTCGGACAAGGTCGCCAAGTGGCAGCTCCCCGAGAACTGGGCTGTGGTTCAGGAAGTTCCGAAGACGAGCGTCGGCAAGTTCGACAAGAAGCGCCTGAGGGCCGACTACCACGAAGGCGGACTCGAAGTCACTCGCCTCTGACACGGAGTGAATGCTGAAGTATGAATACTGAAGGTGGGCAACAGGTTTTCACTCCGTTGCCCACCTTCGTTTAACGAGCAATGCACTTTACGGACGATAACCGACCGTGTGAAAAGCGATGTCGACGTACTTCTGCGCCAATTGCGTCGGCGACATCGGCCCGCCGGTCTGGAACCAACGCGGCAGTGACTGCGCCATACCGAGTATGGCCCGGACGGTCTCTTCGGTGTCGGTGACCGCGAAATCTCCCGATGCCACACCGTCGTCGACGATCCTGCGCATGAGCAACTCGAGCCGCTTACGACTCGCGGCGTATCGACTTCGGCTTTCCGGTGAGACATGCCGAATCTCGGTGTCCAACGCAGCATGCCGCGACCGGTGGGTCATGTAGAGAACAATCGCCTCCACCACCAAGGCGAAGCGTCGTACCGGATCTTCGCCGGCTTCCACCTCTGCCGCTTCGGTTCTGGTATTCAGCTCACTCATCGAGATCTCGAACAGAGCGACGAGGACTGCCTCTTTGTTCGCGTGGTGATAGTAGAGCGCGGGAACGGTTACCCCGACACGGTTGGCAATCTGCCGCACCGTCGTGCCGTGGTAACCGTTCTCATCGAACAGCTCGAGCGAAGCCATCAGGATGTCGGTCATCACCAGCGGCGGGAAAGTCCTCCAGTCCACTGCCACCGAATTCACGGGCTCCACCTCGCCAGTCATGAATAGCCGAAATTACCGCGGTGCCATACGGATTGCACCGTCGAGGCGGATCGTCTCACCGTTGAGCATAGGGTTGGAGACGATATGCGCAGCAAGCGCGCCGTACTCGCTGGGATCGCCCAGGCGAGAGGGGTGAGGCACCTGCTGACCCAGCGACGCCTGAGCTGCTTCAGGCAGTCCGGCCAGCAACGGGGTCTTGAACAGGCCGGGAGCGATGGTGTTGACGCGGATCAGCAGCGACGCGAGGTCACGGGCGATGGGGAGCGTCATACCGACGACGCCACCCTTCGACGCGGAGTACGCAGCCTGCCCGATCTGACCGTCATAGGCTGCGACGGAGGCGGTGTTGATGATGACGCCGCGTTCACCGTCGATGGGTTCGGTCTTCGAAATACGTTCCGCAGCAAGACGAAGAACGTTGAAGGTGCCGATCAGGTTGACGTCGATGACCTTCTTGAATGCGTCGAGCGGGAAAGCACCCTTCTTGCTGACCGTCTTGACTGCGTTGCCGATTCCGGCGCAGTTGACTGCCACGCGCAGGGGTCCGAGGGACTCGGCCACGTCGAGTGCAGCGGTGACCGCAGCCTCGTCGGTGACGTCTGCAGCCGCGAAGCGGACCCGGTCGCCAAGTTCCTTGGCGATGGCTTCACCGTTGGACGACGGAAGGTCGATGATGACGACGCTGGCACCGTCGGCAAGAAGGGCTTTGGTCGTAGCCAGGCCGAGGCCGGATGCTCCACCGGTGACGACGGCGACGCTGTCGTTGACGATCATGAGAGTTCCTTTCGAAAGGTTATGTGTTTCAGATGCGTTCGATGATGGTGGCGTTGGCCATGCCGGCGCCCTCGCACATGGTCTGCAAACCGTAGCGTCCGCCGGTGGCCTCGAGGTGGTTGACCATCGTGGTCAACAGTCGAGTACCCGAGGACCCCAGCGCATGGCCGAGTGCAATCGCGCCGCCCCACGGGTTGAGCTTTGCCGGATCGGCGCCGAACTCGTGAGCCCAGGCGAGTGGAACGGGAGCGAAGGCCTCGTTGACCTCGTAGGTGTCGATGTCGTCGATGCTCAAACCCGCGCGAGCGAGCACCTTGTGGGTGGCTGGGATGGGTGCGGTGAGCATGAAGATCGGGTCGTCGCCCGCAACGGAGAAGGAATGGAAACGAGCTCGCGGGGTCAGCCCCAGCTTCGACGCCATTTCTTCGCTCATGATCAGTGCTGCGGACGCGCCATCGGTGAGCGGCGACGAGTTACCGGGAGTGATCGACCACTGCGCTTCGGGGAAGCGCTGCGCGTACTTCTCCGAGTAGAACGACGGCTTCAAGCCGGCGAGTCCCTCGGCGGTAGTAGACGCGCGAACCGTCTCGTCGACGGTATGCGAGACGGTCTCACCGGCGGCGTTGGTCACCGAGATCGGCAGAATCTCCTTGTCGAAGAGCCCCTTCGCCGCTGCCTCTGCTGCCCGCTGGTGGGACTGCGCGGAGAATGCGTCGAGAGCGTCGCGGTCAAGCTTCCACTTGGCGGCGATCAATTCTGCAGAGATTCCCTGGTTGACCAGGCCTTCGGGGTAGCGAGCCGCGATGCCCGGACCGGAAGCATCCTTCCCCATCGTCGTGGTACCCATCGGGACACGACTCATGGATTCGACGCCTGCCGCGATCACGATGTCGTAGGCCCCGGCGATCACGCCCTGCGCCGCAAAGTGCGCAGCTTGCTGACTTGATCCGCACTGGCGATCGATCGTGGTGGCGGGTACCGACTCGGGGAACCCTGCCGACAGGACCGCGCTGCGGGTGATGTTGAGCGCCTGCTCACCGGCCTGGCCGACGCAACCGCCGATCACGTCGTCCACCAGGGCGGGGTCGAGGCCGTTTCGCGAGGTGATGGAACGCAGAACGTGGGCCATCAGTTCGACAGGGTGCGTCCCGGACAGTGCTCCACCCGGCTTTCCCTTGCCGGACGCGATCCGGACTACATCGACGATCACTGCCTTGGTCATCTTCGTTCCCTTCGAGGACGTGCATTGCTGGGGCGGTCCGGCACCCGAGTTCGTGGCACCGGATGCCGGACCGAGATCGTGGGAGCATCCTGACTTAGCGCTCGCTAAACAATTACCACCGAGTCGGACCGTCCGTCAAGAGAGGGCTACCGAACTCGAAGCAAATATGGACGGACAAAAAAAGTTGAACGATCAGGAACCCCTGACCAACGCCCTTCATTAGTACTTTCGAATGATAGGTTTTCAATCTTCGCCCGAAATGTCCGGAATCGGATAACCTTCCGCCACAAGCAATCCAAGCCACAGGGGATTCGGGGCGTGGCACCAATCGATGACAAACCGCAGGGGGACTGACCCGGAGGTAGAGCGTGGACCTGCGATACGTTGCATTCACACGTGCCGACTCGCATTTCTACGACCGAATCAGAACGGCCACTCGACCTGACGCACCGACTGACCAGCACTTTAAGCCTGCAAAGTCGGTGGACTGGTCACTCTGGCGACGCGGTCCCCAAAGCGGACCGTGGAACTACTTCCAACCGCCTGACAGCGTGCTGCCAGAACAGGGATGGAAGATTCACTGCTCCGCTACCCAAGCCAATGCGCAGGAGCTGCTCGATACCGTCTCCGCGTATTGCGGCCACAATCTGGTGCCTTTCAAATTTCTTCGGACGGCAGCAGACCTCATGTTCTCCAACAGCAAGCAGGCCAATCGAACATCCAGCGGAAAATTCATCACGATCTATCCGGCGGATAGCGTTGCCACACAACGTGTCATCACCGAACTGGACGAGCTTGTCACGGCTGCCGACGGGCCATACATCCTCAGCGATGTGCGATGGAACCGGGGACCACTGTACTTACGGTACGGCGCGTACCTGCCCATGCACACCAACGATTCATTCGGCGATCGCGTCCCGGCAATACGGCGCCCTGACGGATCGCTCGAACCCGATCTGCGCGGCACTTCCTTCAGAACTCCAGACTGGGTACAAATCCCGGACTTCGTTCGCGCGCAGCAAGACAAGCTGAAATCACGCGACGCCTTCCCCTATTCGATCACTGAAGCCCTGCACTTCAGCAACAGCGGGGGGATCTACTCAGCGCTGGACGACGCCGGCATCAATCTGGTCATCAAAGAGGGTCGACCCTTCACCGCCCCGGACGCCAACGGCCGGTACGCAATCGACCGCATCCGCAACGAGTACGACACGCTGACTCACCTTGCCGACAACCCGTACTCACCTTCCGCGCTCAACTTGTTCGAGCGCGAAGGACACCACTTTCTTGTCACCGAGCGCGCTCCCGGCGCTCCCCTGAATCAGGAGATTGCGCTCCGCTATCCGCTGATACGCGCGGATCAGACACTCAGCTCCCGAACGGAATACAGAACCTGGGCGCTCGGTATTGCACAACAGCTGACTACCGCAGTCGAGAGCTTCCACAACGCCGGAATCGTTCATGCCGATCTTCACCCCGGCAACGTGATGTGCTCACCGTCGGGTATTCGGATCATCGATTTCGAGATGGCCCACAGCATCGACGAGCAACCGCCCCGGTCCACCGGGGCTCCCGGGTACACCGCACCGCAACAGTTGACAGGAATCGAGGCAGATCGATACTCCTTGGGATGCATCGAGCTGGGACTCTTTGTTCCACTTACTACATTGCTCCCCCTCGATCGCAACAAGATTCCCGAACTCATCGGCTACGCGGTGTCTCGATTCGATCTTCCTCGTGCCTTCTGTGCCTCGCTCTATTCGATGCTCGACGCACAGCCGCCGGAACCGGAGGATCACCCGCATCGTTGGGACACGTCGTCGAGGGAAACCTTGCAACGTATGGACGCTCGATTGCGCTGTGGCATCCTCACCACACTTGATCTCTCCCGCGCTGATCGACTCTTTCCCGGTGACATCGCCCAGTTCGAAGTGAACGGTTACGGCATTGCTCACGGCTCGTGCGGAAACCTACTCGCCGATGATCTTCCCACCGACACCTTGGAGAAAGTTCTGGAATGGACTGAACATCAAGTTGATTCGGATACGCAACCACGGTTCGGTTTCTTCGACGGGCTCGCAGGTGCGGTGCATACCTTTCGGCAACTAGGACGACACTCGACTGCCGACAGGTGGGCCGAGACTTTGCGTCGAGCCCCACTCGACGATCTCGACTCCAGCCTCTTCGGCGGCCTTTCCGGAATCGGGTGCCTTCTACTCGAGGAATCGGAGTCATGTCCGGCGGCATCGTCAACTCTCGCTCTCGTCACCGAAACTCTGCGGGATCGCCTTCCGGCTGCTCGCGCACACGTCCGCTTCACCGACGGAACATCTTGGGCGACAACGGGTCGCGGAGGCTTGATGAGAGGACCGAGCGGGCAAGCGCTGTTCTGGACTCGCCACTACGAACGGACCGGCGATCCTCGATCGCTGGAACACGCGCGACAGCTTGTCGACATCGATCTGTCCGTGATGCGGATGTGCCCTGACGGTTCGATGCAGCTGAGAGAAGAGCGCCGCACAATGCCGTACCTCGGATCGGGATCCGTCGGCGTGGGCCTGGTACTTCTTCAACTTGTTCGACATGTCGACGAGCCGCGCTACGCGTCTGCGCTACTTGCCATAGCCCGCGCTGCCGCCGTCGAATTCACTGCCCAAGCCGGACTACTCAACGGGCGAGCCGGGCTGATTCTCTTTCTCGGCGAACTCTCCAAGAGTCCATATGCCGGCGCCGATTGTGAGCAGACGCTTGCCCAGCAGTTCCAGCTTCTGGGCTTACACAGCCTCAAGCACGCAGGAGGACTGCACTTTCCAGGTGAACTGAACCTGAGACTCTCGACAGACTGGGCAACCGGATCTGCAGGAATACTGGCGTCGCTCCGACATACCGGATCGGCAACTGCCCGACAGTCGTTTCCACTGATGTGCGCGTCGAACTGCCACATCGCCTAATTGTTCGGAAGTTATCACCCACGGCAGATTGGAGCACAGAAGTACCAGGCGAAAAACCTGGAATTAAATCAACACCGCAAGCAAACTCGATCGATCAAATCCATCGGCAAGAACGCCGATCAACAAAGGAAATGACAATGGACGCTATTCTCTCCCTTCAAGATCTGTCAGTCGCCGCCGGCAACGTCGGAGACGCAGGCCAACTCGAGCAGAACGCGGCAATCAGTTCGCTCAGTTTCTTCTGCCTCTGACCTCAGGCCGATACCTCGGAGCAAGTCCGGGGTATCGGCTTTCGGAATCCGTGCGGATCATCAGACGAACAATATTATTTCATCATGAGACGCATCCGCACTTCACCGAGCTGTATTTGCCGATGATGTGCGCGACCTGGCGGCAATGCCGAGGGCAGATCGGGCGGCCAGCGGCGGTGATATTCCTCCTGATCCTGACAGCCGCGTTTTCAGGTTGGTTCGTTCAGCGTTCGGCGAGAGTTGGGACTTCGGGGACATCTGCTCACGCTGGTACGACGGAGGTGGCAGTTGCCGCACCGACACCGCCTTGACCTTCACGACGCTTTTCGTACTCCTACTTCCCTTCGCCTCCGGAATGCTGGTCGGGTGGTTTGAGTTTCAATAGCTGTCAACGACAAGATGAGGGAATCGGTACCATCCGCCCCCGATGTCTTCCAACTGGAGCTGATTGAAGGTCTTGTCGGACACGCCATCGGGTGCGTACACCCAGCCTGGATTGTCCAAGATGTCCAATCCATCTCGTGCGTCATAGAAATAGACGTGGCCTTCACTGCTGACGTTGGCATAGGAGATATCGAATCTGCCGATTCGTAGATCACGATGATACCCATCGGAATAGGGATCGTCAGGTTCTTGAAGTAGTTGCTGTGCAACGGTTTCGAAGTCTGCCCGATACTGATCGAAATGTGGCTGCCCCGCGGCCGCGATCCCGAGCGCGATCACCACGAGAACCGGAACAGCGACAACGGACCACAACCATCGGCGTCGCTGCCACCAGCACACTCCGAGCAGCACGATTGCAACGGTCGCGGTGAGGACCCAGAGAACGATCGCACCGGCGATCGAGAGTGCACTATCCCCAGGTTCGGGCCAGGTGAGATGGCATTTCGCTGCGACATACATCGCCGACGCCGACGCTGCGATAAGTGCGTTTACCAAACCAACCCAACGAAGAGCACCGGACCTTCTCGTTGCCTGCGAGTTCGACACTGCCTGATCCATTCGATGAGAATAGCGAGCTGTTTGTCGCGGACTAGCAGTAACCACTTCCCCGATCTCACGATCGATTGTTTCTCGGCACGGAGAAAGTGTCCACGGTGCTATCTTTGCTGACTATGGGAGGCAGGGCTGCGAGGATGGTCGATTTGAACTACCGATGTCAGGAGAGTTCGGCGACTCCCAAAGTCGACAGGTCAATTTTGAGCACGGCCGGATTCGGTGGATCGCAGCAACCAATACCATCGTCACCTCATGATGACGTGACTGTTGCGGGCGAGTCGTGAAGATTCGATTATTACGAGCAAGCCAAGCGTCTTTAGCAATATCGCTGATCGCACTAACCTTGGTCTATTTGTTGGACGCATTTTCTTTGCGCCTCCAACATCAGCCCAGCTGGTGCATTGATCACTATGGAATCCCATCACGATTCAATTATCTCCTTCCCGGCCGGGCGGAGAGGGTAGCGGCAGGAATTACAGACTTCTGGGGATGGTTCCCTCCAGGCATAAGCTGTACATTCACTGATGCAGTGACCAAAGAAAGCGAAACCGTGGCACCGGCCGCGGACAGGTCGTACATCGTCGTCGTTCTTGTGGCGCTGATCATGATCTCGGCTGTCGGCGTATTGTTCGGCCGCCGGAAGCGCTGAAGATTGGTTCTGACTCGGGACTGCAGATGCGCACTCGACACCAGACCGATGAGTAACAAATCGGTGTCCGTCGTGTCCGGCGCTTCCACTACTCGTCGATCTTCGCGAATCCACCGGCCGTGTTCGAGGGTATTTCTTGCGGGTCCTGGTGGTCTTCGTTCCCATCACGCTGGCGATGACACTCCTGGGCCTGGTGCTCGACTGGACCCATACGCTTGCCGGGGACAGGCGGCAACATGATCGACGCCGATTACACAATGTGCTGGGGCTCAGACAATTCCGACGTGATGCTGTTGCGCTCCGGGTTGATGGTGGCGCTCGCACTCGTCGGCGCACGTGGACTACGTCGACGACCCCCTATACCCGAATGTCCGAATTGTCGAAATCGATTTGATAGCAGCAATTTTCGATCAACAACCTCTTGTGTTCGAAACTTTGTTCGATTAAACTTTCGGCATGGACAGTCGGGAAGCATGGCAACTGGATGGTGAGGGCCTCAAGGGTGAGGTTCTGGATCTGGTGCGTGTCCGGCACGAGTTGCAGTCGCGGATGGTGTT
>NZ_JASDCV010000106.1:0-501 GCF_030407755.1 Rhodococcus sp. APC 3903 | reverse complement strand
GCCGGCAAATCCAACTGATCCGGCAACCCCGCCAACGCCGACTCCCAGAACCCGACCTGACGCGAAATCAACGACGACGGATCATCCTCGGACCCCAACACCTCACGCTGCCACAACGCGTAATCCGCATACTGCACCTCGAGCGGCGCCCACCCCGGCACCTCACCCCGAGAACGAGCCTCGTACGCCACCATCACATCACGCGTCAACGGCCCCATCGACACACCATCACCACTGATGTGATGAACCACCAACGCCAACACGAACTCCGACTCCGACACCGCGAACAACCGCGCCCGAACCGGAACCTCCACCGCAACATCGAAACCAGCCGACAAGAACTCCGTCACCGCACCAACGACATCGGACTCCGACACCGCCACCGGCGACACATCCAACCGCACCCGATCCGCCGACAACACCTCCTGGAACCCGACACCGTCGACCTCCGGATACACCGTCCGCAAAATCTCATGCCGCGCAACAACATCCGACACAGCA
>NZ_JASDCV010000105.1:0-502 GCF_030407755.1 Rhodococcus sp. APC 3903 | reverse complement strand
CGGGTGGAATCTCATCGGATTCGAACACTCGCTCCAAGGTCGCGATGACGTTCCGCACTTTCGTGGTCGTCGCCTCCACCCCCGACGCGGCAGCCAACAGTAGGTCGATACAGCGAGGGAGCGCTTCGTCCGGCATGCCCTTCGGTGGTGATTCGCAGAACGCCACGATCAGCGCGGCGTGCTCGAAGGAGCAGTCCCCGTCATCGAACCGGGCCGTCACCGCGGGAAACGGCCGTAGCGCCGCACCCAGGGCGGCGATCTTCTTCCCGTCCCGGATTTGCAGCATCGTGTTCGCCGCCAACCAGGCACCGACCCCGCGGCTGGCGATCACCTGATCATCCGGGCGCATTGAGAGTTCGTCCACCGCCGCCACCCGAACGGCCTCGAGACGAAGAATCTCCGCGCTCGCCGACACCGCAGCAGCACGCAACTCAGAAGCAGACAACTGCCACAGGCGTCCGCGCAACCCCACCGCAGAACCCGACACCACATCCGACAACAG
>NZ_JASDCV010000104.1:0-538 GCF_030407755.1 Rhodococcus sp. APC 3903 | reverse complement strand
GAGGATTGAGCCCCATGATGATCGGGAAGACGAACGTCGCGCCGAACATCGACACGACATGCTGGCCACCCAACCCGATGGTTCTTCCCCAACTGAGTCGCTCGCCGGGAGCGACCACTTCACCGGGTCCGATGTTCTTTCCGTCTCCGTGCAACGTCCAGATCGGCATGACGAGACCTTTCGCGAAGGAGGAAGGTGTTCGAAATGCTTTGTGCCCCAGCTCACAAACACCGTGTCTGGAGTGAAACGCTAATGCAGCAATCAGATTTGGACGTGATGACAATCTGCCAGAACCCACTCGCCGAGATTGGCAACAATGGTGGCAGATGACGCGGGCAGGGGTCATCGTCAGTGCTGGAGACAGTTTCGACCGAAATGAGGACCGCTCCGCGAAGGGCCCAAACATTTTCTTCGGCTTAATGATTCCGTAACACGATGTCTGTCAACGGAAAACGAGGTACCTAGCCGAGGGCTGCGAGGATTCCTGCTGCCATCTCCGCGACCTGATCGTCGGTCATGACGAACGTCGGCGAAATCT
>NZ_JASDCV010000103.1:0-590 GCF_030407755.1 Rhodococcus sp. APC 3903 | reverse complement strand
AACCGTCACCCGCAATGTGATGCACCGTCATCGCCAGGACGTACTCGAACTCGTCGAGCTGGAACAGATGAGCTCGCATGGGAATTTCGGACGTGACGTCGAAAGTTGCGCCGAGGACTTCGGAAACTCGTACGAAGAGAGCACTTTCGGACACATACTCGATCGTCAGGTCCACGGCCGCGTCATCCGGCGAGAGAATTCTCTGGAAACCGATGCCGTCCACTTCAGGGTAGACCGTCCGGAGAACTTCGTGGCGCAGCACCAGATCACCCACTGCCGCACCAAGCGCCGATACGTCGAGGGCGCCGGAGAGGCGAAGGACCACTGGCATGTTGTATGCCGACGACTCAGGTTCGAAGCGGTTGAGGAACCACATCCGGGACTGAGCCGGTGACAACGGGACCGCCGACGGGCGTACCCGGGCTGTCAGGGCCGGCCTACTCGAGGATGATGAGGCGTCGAGAACCGCAGCAAGTTCGGCTACCGTCGGCGAGTCGAAGATGGCCCGCAGCGGTATGTCAGTGCCTCGGTCTGCGTTGATGCGGCTGACAAGTCTGGTCGCATTGAGCGAATTACCACCCAACTCGAAG
>NZ_JASDCV010000102.1:0-610 GCF_030407755.1 Rhodococcus sp. APC 3903 | reverse complement strand
CACCACACCCACCGGAACCGGCCGCAACCGCGAATCCAACACCAACACCCGCGTATTCCACACCGGCCGACCAATCGGAACACCCACCCCCACAACACCATCCACCACATGAAACGTCACATCCACCGACGCCTCCGTCGGCCCGTACAAATTCACCAACTCCGCACCACACACCCCCGCAAACCGCCCCGCCAACACCGACGACAACCCCTCACCCGACACAAACACCCGACGCACACTCGAACACCCCACCACCACCGAAGGCTCCCCCACGAACACCTCCAACATCGACGGCACAAAATGCACCACCGACACCCCCCACCGCTCGATCACACCCACCAAATACACCGGATCACGATGCCCACCCGGATCCGCCACCACCAACCGCGCACCCACCATCAACGGCCAAAACAACTCCCACACCGACACATCGAACGACACCGGCGTCTTCTGCAACACCACATCCCCCACACCCAACGGAAACTCCCCCTGCATCCACAACAACCGATTCACCACCCCCGCATGCGAAACCACCACCCCCTTCGGACGACCCGTCGACCCCGACGTGAACATCACATACACCGCATGCTCAGGCAACAACACCCCCAAC
>NZ_JASDCV010000101.1:0-629 GCF_030407755.1 Rhodococcus sp. APC 3903 | reverse complement strand
GCGTTCTTCGCGGAGCCGATCATCGGTGCCGGTGGGGTGTATCTTCCGCCGGAGGGGTACCTGGCCGAGGTGCGCGACATCTGCCGCGAGCACGACATTCTGTTTGTCGTCGACGAGGTCGTGACCGGTTTCGGTCGTATCGGCGGCGAGTGGTTCGCGTCTACTCGTTTCGATTTGCAGCCCGACATGATGACCACGGCAAAGGGTTTGACGTCCGGTTACGTTCCGATGGGTGCGGTGTTCATCGCGCCGCGGGTGGCGGAGCCGTTCTATGCGGGTTCGTGGTGGCGTCATGGTTACACGTATGGCGGGCATGCCGGTGCTGCTGCGGCGGCGATGGCGAACCTCGACATTCTCGAGCGTGAGAATTTGCTTGGGGAGTCGAAGCGTCTGGAGGCGTCGTTGCATACGCATCTGCAGCCGTTGGCGGAGCATCCGCGGGTGGCGGAGGTTCGTAGTGGACTGGGTGCGGTCGCTGCGGTGCAGTTGGCTGATCCGGCGGAGGCGTTGCCGTTCGTGAAGACGTTGCGTGAGCACGGTATTTCGGGTCGCGCGGCGGGTCAGGGTGCGATGCAGATTTCGCCGACGTTCGTCATGACCGACGATCAGGTCGCGGAGATGGCAGCAGG
>NZ_JASDCV010000100.1:0-667 GCF_030407755.1 Rhodococcus sp. APC 3903 | reverse complement strand
TGAGGGGATTGACCAAGGTTTACGGACCGACGAAAGCGGTGGACGATTTGTCGTTCACGGTCAAGCCGGGCATCGTGACGGGCTTCCTGGGCCCCAACGGTGCCGGTAAGTCGACGACGATGCGGATGATCCTGGGTTTGGATCAGCCGACGTCGGGTGCGGCGTTGATCGACGGCAAGCCGTACCGCGAGCTCAAGACACCGCTGCGGACGGTGGGCGCGTTGTTGGATGCGAAGTGGGTGCATCCCAATCGCAGTGCGCGGGCGCATCTGCAGTGGATGGCTGCTTCGAACGGGATCCCGAAGTCCCGCGTCGACGAGGTGCTCGGGTTGGTCGGGTTGTCCGAGGTGGCGGGCAAGAAGGCCGGCGGGTTCTCGTTGGGTATGTCGCAGCGTCTCGGGTTGGCGGGTGCGTTGTTGGGTGATCCGAAGGTGTTGTTGTTCGACGAGCCGGTCAACGGTCTCGATCCGGAGGGCATCGTCTGGATTCGTAAGTTCATGCAGCGGTTGGCGGCCGAGGGCCGCACGGTGCTGGTGTCGAGTCACCTTCTCTCGGAGATGGCGTTGACGGCGGAGCAGTTGGTGGTGATCGGTCGGGGTCGGTTGATTTCGGATTCGACGGTCGCGGAGTTCGTGGATCGCTCGTCGGAGTCGACGGTGCGCGTGCG
>NZ_JASDCV010000010.1:0-251888 GCF_030407755.1 Rhodococcus sp. APC 3903 | reverse complement strand
GGGCTGGGATGGCGAGGAATATGGCGTTGGGTGCTCGGGGCGAGGATGTGGCTGTCGAGTTCCTGATCGATTCTGGTTTGGAGATTGTCGAGCGTAATTGGCGTTGTCGGTACGGCGAGTTGGATGTTGTTGCCACGTCCGGTGATCGGATTGTGTTCGTGGAGGTGAAGACTCGGTCGGGTGTCGGGTACGGGAGTCCGGCGGAGTCGGTGACGTTCGCGAAGCAGCGTCGGATTCGGGTGTTGGCGATGCAGTGGCTCACTGATTCGGGTCGGTCGTGGTCGAGGGTGCGTTTCGATGTGGTGGCGGTGTTGATCGGCCGCGACGGTGTGCCTTCGGTCGAGCATTTTGTGGATGCGTTCTGATGGCGTTGGGGCGGGCGCATTCTGTTGCGGTCAGTGGCGTGGACGGGCAGATCGTGGAGATCGAGGCGGATATCGGGCGCGGGTTGCCTGCGGTGCATTTGGTGGGGCTGCCTGATACGGCGTTGCACGAGTCGCGTGATCGGATTCGGGCCGCGGTGACCAATTCTGGTGAGGAGTGGCCGGACAGCAAGGTGATTTTGGCGTTGTCGCCGGCGACGTTGCCGAAGGTGGGCAGCGTTTACGATTTGGCTCTGTCGTTGTCGGTTCTCGATGCGGCGAAGAAGTTGCCGCGGAAGTTGTTGCGGGAGACTGTCTTTTTGGGGGAGTTGGCACTCGACGGTCGACTGCGGACGGTGCGTGGTGTGTTGCCTGCGGTGCTTGCGGCGAAGCGGGCGGGGTGGGGGACTGTGGTGGTTCCAGCTCGGGCGTTGGCTGAGGCGGGCCTGGTGAAGGGGATCGAAGTGCTGGGAGCTGACGATCTGTCTGCGGTGATCGGGTGGTTGCGTGGTGAGTTGGCGCTGGCTGTTCCTGATGTTTTCGAGCGTGCGGATGTGGTGACGGTGCGTGATTTGAGTGAGGTTGTCGGGCAGACGGATGCTCGGTGGGCGATCGAGGTTGCTGCGGCGGGTGCGCATCATTTGATGTTGACGGGTCCGCCGGGGATCGGGAAAACGATGTTGGCGCAGAGGCTTCCGGGGATTCTTCCGCCGTTGACGGAGGGGGAGTCGTTGGAGGTGACGGCGATTCATTCGGTGGCGGGGGTGTTGCCGGAGGATCGGCCGTTGATCGATATGCCGCCTTTCATTGCGCCGCATCATAGTTCGTCGGTCAGTTCGCTGGTGGGTGGTGGTAGTGGGATGGCTCGTCCTGGTGCGGTCAGCCGCGCCCATCGCGGCGTGCTGTTTCTCGACGAATGTGCCGAGATCGGGGTGAAGGTGCTCGAAGCGCTACGCACGCCACTCGAAGACGGGGAAGTGCGAATCGCCCGGCGGGACGGAGTTGCGCGGTACCCGGCGCGGTTCCAGCTGATCCTGGCCGCCAATCCCTGCCCATGCGCGCCGCCGCGAGACGCGGATTGTGTATGTGCACCCGCGGCGCGTCGCCGTTACCTGGGGAAATTGTCCGGCCCGCTCTTGGACCGAGTCGACATCAGGGTCCGGATGCAGGCCGTTGCAACCGGAGCGCTGATCGACGAAGTAGGGGAAAGTACCGGCGACGTTCGTGCGCGCGTGGCGGCGGCTCGAGACACTGCAGCCCAGCGGTGGAGTGAGTACGGGTGGCGGACCAACGCGGAAGTACCAGGGCCGGCGTTGAGACAGAAGTTCAGACTCTCGCGTGCGGCGCTGGCGCCGGTGGAACGGGCGCTGCGCAAAGGTGTCATCACTGCTCGTGGGGCGGACCGAGCGTTGCGGGTTGCCTGGAGTGTCGCCGATCTGGCAGGTGAGGCGATGCCCGGACCAGACCAAGTTGTCACCGCACTCGACTTCCGAGACAGGGGATTCCAATGACTGCGCACGATCCGCGACTACTCGCTTGGGCATATCTGTCCCGCGTCGTGCAGGGCCCAAGCGCGTATATGTCCATGTTGATCGACGAGCTCGGGGTCGAAGAAACTGCGAGGGCGGTCCGCAACGGCGATCTGCCACCCGCGATCGAGGAGAAGACACGAGCCCGCGCTCACATCGACACAGCCCAACGAGACCTCGACCTGATGGAGGCGATGGGTGGCAGGCTCGTAACACCGAACTGCGCCGATTGGCCGGCGTGGCGAATGCTTTCCTTCGACGGACTCGATGCCTCCGGGGGTGAGACGGCGCCATTTGTGTTGTGGGTGTTGGGGTCCGGGGATTTGGTTGATCTGACCGAGAGATCGGTTGGGATTGTCGGCACGCGAGCATCTACTGCGTACGGCGAACACGTGACGGCAGAGATTGCCGGTGACCTCGCTGTCGACGGATGGACCGTGATTTCCGGGGCGGCCTTCGGTATCGACGGGGCCGCGCACCGCGCTGCATTGGGCGTAGGTGGAAACACACTGGCTGTCTTGGCCTGTGGGGTCGATCGAGCGTATCCGTCAGGGCATACGCGACTACTCAAACAGATAGCGAGTTCGGGTGCAGTGATAAGTGAATATCCACCGGGCACAACACCTGCAAAGTTCCGGTTTCTGGCAAGGAATCGACTGGTAGCTGCGTTGTCGGACGGAGTAGTGGTGGTCGAGGCGGGTTGGCGCAGTGGTGCACGCAATACCGCCAATTGGGCCCGGAAATTGGGCCGGCCGGTAATGGCGGTGCCCGGGCCGGTTACTTCGGCATCGTCGACCGGATGTCACCGGATGATCCGCGAAGGTGAAGCGCAACTCGTTTCCAATGCCGTGGATGTAGTCGAAGCGTCAGGTCCATTTGGTGTCGGGGATTCCGCGGAGGATGCAGCCGCTACACGTGACATCGACGCATTGCGGGGCAATTCTCGATTGGTATACGAAGCATTGCCGGGAACAGGTTCACGTAGTACGCGTGAGCTGTCCGAGGAATCGGGATTGCTCATAACGCAGGTTCGTGCAACTCTTCCTCTGCTCGAACTCGAGGGGTTTGCGAGTTCGGATTCGAGTGGATGGTTTCGGACGCGGTAGCGCGTGAACTTGATTGTGCTCGTCCGGTGGGCGGGTGGCGATGCCCACTAACCGTTCCGGCGAGAACGAAACTCGAATACCCTCGCGATGCTGGTAATTGCACGTCAGGACTGCTTTTCGTGAACTCGATCGGCCTGTGTGCAGCGTTATTCTCGACCCAGCTTTGCAGACCTGGCCGTGAATTTAACGGGCCTCAGGAAAGTCTCAGGTCAATGTGCTTTGAAGTCTGATTAGTCTGGATCCCCTGAGTGCGGGTATTGATTGGTGCGTCGTTAACCCGCTGCTAATTCGGACCATTGAGTCTGTTCGGAAATGGCACAGGTTTCCGGACTTCTTTTGTTCATCAACGCTCTATCTGTGTATTGTGAAGGAGAATTGAATCGATCATTGAAAGAGGAGTGCAATGGCTGAGAAGCTGATTCGGCAACTCATCGACGACCTTGACGGTAAGCCGATTGACGATGGATTCGGTGATCGAATTGAGTTCTCTTACCAGGGAACGGATTACGTGATCGATCTGCGCGCCACCAATGCAGAGAAGTTCGACGCTGCGGTGAAGCCGTTCGTCGAGGCGGCGGCGAAGGTGAGCGGGAAGCGTGGCAAGAAGGCGCAGGCTGCATCTCCGCAGGCCACGTCGGGTTCTGGCCGCTCCAAGGAGACGCTCCAGGCCATTCGTGATTGGGCGGGTAAGAACGGTTACGAAGTTGCTCCGCGCGGGCGTATCAAAGCGGAAATCATCGACGCTTTCGACGCTGCACACTAGGTTGAATTAATGCCTCCTCTGGCCCCTGGCGAACCTCGCCGGGGGCCAGAGGCGTATTTTACTATTGCTTTGCTGAATTTCTCCGATAGCGATGTGCTGCCTGATCATGCACGAGTCCTGATTCGGAAATTTGGCTGCCACCGACGAATTTACCCGGCAGAGTGGTCGGTTTATTTCGTTGCGCACCGTGGTCTGTCGCGCGCGGGGCGGATGTGCCGGGGGAGGCATTTTGTCCATGCGCTGCAATTGTCGTGTACCTTAGTTAGGTAACACTAACTTTTGGAAGGATCTTTCTGTGGCCAAGCCGACAACTGCATTGACGGTTCTGCGGACCGAACAATTGACTCCCCATATGGTGCGAGTGTTTCTCGGGGGACCGGGCTTCGAGTCCTTCACTCCCAGCGAATACAGCGATTCCTATGTAAAGATCGAATTCGGCACTCCTGATCAGCCGATACTGCGCACCTACACGATTCGTTCGTACGATCTTGATGCCAAAGAGATTGCAATCGATTTTGTCGTCCACGGCGACATGGGAGTTGCAGGTCCGTGGGCCGCGTCCGTTCAGCCGGGCGCTGAGATTACCCTGCGTGGACCGGGTGGCGCGTTTTCGCCGTCACCATCCGCTGATTGGTATCTCTTCGTCGGAGACGAGACCGCAATACCTGCTATTACTGCTTCGATAGCGAGATTGGCGCCGGATGCGGTCGGCTACGCCGTCGTCGAAGTCGGGGGGCCGGAAGACGAAATCGCGCTCGATGCCCCAGAAGGTATTGCCGTGACCTGGCTGCATCGCGGAGCATCGTCCGATGTGGTCGGCGAAGAATTAGCTGGCGACAACGCTCCGGTTGTCGCCGCGGTCAAGGCACTCGAATGGTTGCCGGGCGAACCGCACGTGTTCATTCACGGTGAAGCACAAGCCGTCATGCACAACCTCCGGCCGTACATTCGCAAGGAACGAAATGTCCCGGCGGCGGCTGCTTCTATTTCCGGCTATTGGCGTCGTGGTCGCACCGAAGAAGGCTTCCGGGTCTGGAAGTCCGAACTCGCCGCGGCCGAAAACTAACTCGCGGTGGCCTTGCCGCGAGTCAGCAACACGAGCGCAACGGCCGCGAGAACTCCGAAGGTGGGAATTGCGATTGCCATCGGCACGGCAGTGTCTTCTCCCGCAATTCCCACCAACGGCGAAACCAGCGCTGCCAAGCCGAACTGGCCCGCTCCCATCAGGGCTGAACCAGTTCCGGCCGCGTTGGTGACCTCTCCTTGGGCGAGAGCGGTTGCATTGCCCATGATGAACCCGATGCTCGAAATCGCCACGAACAGTGGGACCAAGATCAACCACGTATTCGTGGAACTGAAAACCACGCTGGTACAGAACAATACGGCGCCACCAATGAGGAGCAGGCACACCCCGAAACGCAGCAGCGTGCGAGCTCCGACGCGACCGAGCAGGCGAGTGGTGATCATCGCTGCCGTGACCATTCCGGTGGCGTTAACTGCGAACACGATCGAGAATTGTGACGGACTCAGCCCGAGAACATTCTGAACGACGAACGGTGATGCGGAGATGTACGCGAACAAGGCGCCGAATCCGAAGACGAATGCGAGCGCATATCCGAGGTAGTGCCGGTTTCGGACCACGTACTGCAGATTCGAGATCAGGGCCTTCAAACCACCGCCATGGCGTCGCTCGGGTGGAAGTGTCTCGGGAACGAGCAAAACGACACCAGCCACCATCACAGCGCCCGCGACAGCCAGGACCCAGAAGATCCCGCGCCATCCGACGGGACCCAGAAGTGCGCCGCCGATCAGTGGCGCGACCACGGGAGCGATACCGCCGATGATCATCATGATGCTGAAGAGCTTCGCTGCGTCGTCGCCGCGCGCTCGGTCGGCAATACAAGCGCGGGCAAGAACGATGGCAGCGCCTCCACTCAAGCCCTGGACGAGTCGTGCACCGATGAGAAACTCGATGTTCGGCGCCACCGCGCATGCCGCGCCGCTCAGTGCCGTGATGATTGTCGCGGCCAGCAGTATTCGTCGCCTGCCAAGTCCGTCGGAGATCGGACCGATGATCAGCTGGCCGATTCCGAGGCCTGCCATGAAGGTGGTCAGCGTGAGCTGAACGCTGGCCGCAGTAGTGTCGAGTGCATCCGCCATCAAAGGTAGGCCGGGCAGGTACATGTCGATGGACAGTGGAGCGATTGCGGAAATCAGTGCCAGTACACACAACATCTTCAGAGGAATTGCTCGATTCACCGATCAACCCTATCGGCGAGGCAGCTTGCAGTTTCAATCGCGGCGAGCGAGCGTGTGTTCATGACTGACCCATTGCCGGCGAGCTTGAGCGTTCACCTCGATGCGTATGCCGAGCACCTCCGACTGAGCCGAGGCCGGTCGGAACACACGATCCGCGCCTACGTCGGTGACGCGCGGGCATTGCTGACCCATTTCTCCGCGGGTTCGGAGAATGCAGATCTCGACCGCCTCGACCTAAGTGTCATGCGTTCGTGGTTGGCCGCCCAGAATGCCGTAGGAACAGCCCGTACGACGGTAGCTCGACGGGCTTCTTCGGCGCGTGGTTTCACTGCGTGGCTCGCGCAGACCGGACGTATTTCCGTCGACCCGGGCACACGTCTGGCGGCTCCACCTGCTCGTCGCACGCTGCCGACGGTGCTGCGTCAGAGCCAGGCCCTCGACGCAATGGATGCAGCGGAAAGCGGTGCGCAGCAACAAGAGCCGCTCGCCCTGCGAGACCGACTCATCGTGGAATTGTTGTACTCCACCGGAATTCGCGTCGGCGAGTTGTGTGGACTGGACGTCGAGTCGGTCGATGCTGATCGACGTTTGCTTCGTGTCCTCGGCAAGGGGAACAAGGAGCGATCGGTGCCATACGGCCTGCCTGCAGAATCGGCACTGAACGGGTGGCTGGAGCACGGACGACCCGCGCTGAGTTCGGATAGGTCCGGGCGAGCATTGCTCCTCGGAGTTCGAGGCGGCCGGCTCGATCAGCGTCAGGCGCGTTCGGTGGTCCACGAAACCATGGCTGCAATTCCAGGGGCTCCCGACATGGGTCCGCACGGGCTTCGGCACTCGGCTGCGACACATTTGCTGGAGGGTGGTGCAGACCTTCGTGTGGTCCAAGAACTCCTCGGGCATGCGAGTTTGGCGACCACTCAGCTGTACACGCACGTGTCGGTCGAACGCCTTCGATCGGTCCACGATCAGGCCCATCCACGCGCCTAGATTGTGAAGCGACGCGAGTTCTCGGCCGGTATTTGGTAGCGTCGCAGCTCAGAAGAGTGAACAATCGGCAAGTTCGATCGTCGTGTCGAGACACTCGATGACATGCGAAATCCGGGGGATTCGTGAACCGCCAAGATGTGAAGCACCTGCCGAACAGCGGCCAACCGGCCTGGCTGTCCGAAGCGCCGCAACCGGCTCCCGAGCCGGCGCCGACGCCGGAGCCTGTGGCACGACTGCAAGAGGTCTGGACCACGCCACCGCCACCGTCGAGCCAACAGCAGGTGACAAACCAGGATCTGGTTGCCGAAGCTTTACTGAAACGCCCTAAACGGACGCCGCGTGGCGGATGGCGTAGGGGATTGCATCGTGCGACCGGAGGTGTGGTCAATCTGGGGGATTCGACCAACGAACAGCGCAACCGTGCACTGGCCGCCCGAATCGAGCAGCCGATCCGTAACGACTACCGAGTCGCTTTGCTCTCGCTCAAAGGGGGCGTGGGCAAGACGACGGTCACGGTCGGACTCGGTGCGACATTTGCTTCGCTTCGTGGTGACTGCGTCGTGGCGGTTGACGCCAATCCCGATTTCGGAACTTTGGCGCAACGTGTTCCGCTGCAGACCAATTCGACGGTGCGCGATCTGATTGCTGCTAGACCGGACATAAAGAGCTATTCGGACGTTCGAGTGCACACATCCCAGTCGTCGAGTCGTCTCGAGGTCCTGGCGAGTGAGCAGGATCCGGCGATTTCGGAGGCATTCAGCGAGGCGGACTATCGCCAGGTCATCGACATCTTGCAGGTCTACTACAACATCATCCTCACTGATTGCGGTACCGGGATCATGCACTCGGCGATGAACGGCGTTCTCGATCTTGCCAATTCGTTGGTTCTCGTCAGTTCGCCGGCAATCGACGGAGCGCGCAGCGCAGCGGCAACGCTCGATTGGCTTCAGTTGCACGGATACGGCCATCTGGTCGAACGGACCGTCGTCGTCATCAGCGCCGCCCGACCAGGGTCGAGCGTGATCGACATGGACGCTTTGGTGGACTATTTCATGCGTCGATGCCGCGCCGTCGAGGTCATTCCTTTCGACGAGCATCTCGCGGAGGGGTCGGTGATGGTCCTCGAGTTGATGCGACCGGCCACCAGACGAGCGTTCATGGAACTGGCAGCGATGGTGGCCGACGACTTCGCGGACGCTGTGGGTCGGCACGCCGTTTCCGAGTGGCACTGATTCTGCGACCGATTTCTGCGACCGGTCAGCCTCCTTTCAATGGCTTGAGCCTGAGCGGTTGCGTCCGAACGAGTCCGAGTGGATCGAGATACTCGCGTCCACGGCGCAAGCCCCAGTGCAGACATGCTTCGACAGCACACCCTTCGTGCCCGGTTTCGAGGGTTCCGATCACGGCCCTGGCGGCGACGCGTTGACCTGCGCGAACGACTGCCACGACGGGTTCGTAGGTCGTGCGTAGGCCGCCGGAATGATCTATCGACACCGTCGGCTTTCCGGCGACCACTCCCGCGAACACCACAATGCCGTCGCCGGCCGCGAGGACGGATTGGCCGGCACTGCCGCCGAGATCGACCCCGCGATGACCCGGCAGCCAATTCTTGGCCGGTTTGTCGAAAGCGCGTTCCACGTGCGGCCGGGGAGCGAGCGGCCAGTCGAAACGCGTGTCTGCCGACGCCGTGCCTACGGCGACACAGCAGGAGATCACGGCAACGACCACTCCTCGTCGAGCTCCGAGCAACATCGTCATTCCTTGATCTTGCGTGGAGTCGCACGCACTTCAATGCAGATCAGACGGGTAATCCACAGGATGATCGCCGATCCACAACCGCCGGTTCGGTCTGTTGCTTACAGGGTGGTTATGGCATCCGCGGACAAGGACGTACACTTGTCGAGCGGTCTGTGCTCGCACAGTCCGACTTCGCGCGCCCGCGCACGTTTTCCGGCCTCGGCTGGTCCTGGTTCTCACGAAACAGGTCCGACGGCCGTGCGGGTGCCAGGGCAGGGATCACCCGATCGCCTGCATCAACCGGATTGAAAGTTTGAGGTACACAGCCATGGCTGTCGTAACCATGAAGCAGATGCTCGATAGTGGAACCCACTTCGGACATCAGACCCGTCGCTGGAACCCGAAGATGAAGCGATTCATCTTGACCGACCGCAACGGCATCTACATCATCGACCTCCAGCAGACGCTGACGTACATCGACAAGGCGTACGAGTTCGTCAAGGAGACCGTTGCCCACGGCGGCACCGTCCTCTTCGTCGGCACCAAGAAGCAGGCGCAGGAGTCCATCGCTTCCGAAGCGACTCGCGTCGGAATGCCCTACGTCAACCAGCGTTGGCTCGGCGGCATGCTCACCAACTTCACCACCGTTCACAAGCGTCTGCTTCGCCTCAAGGAGCTCGAGGCAATGGAGCAGACCGGTGGATTCGAAGGTCGCACCAAGAAGGAAATCCTCATGCTCACGCGTGAGATGACCAAGCTGGATCGCACCCTCGGTGGTATCCGCGACATGGCCAAGGTTCCTTCCGCGGTGTGGATCGTCGACACCAACAAGGAGCACCTGGCAGTTGCCGAGGCTCGCAAGCTGAACATCCCGGTCATCGCGATCCTGGACACCAACTGCGACCCCGACCTCGTCGACTACCCGATCCCGGGCAACGACGACGCCATCCGTTCCGCAGCACTGCTGACCAAGGTTGTCGCTTCCGCGGTTGCCGAAGGTGTGCAGGCACGTGCAGGACTGAGCGCCGACAAGGACGCGAAGCCCGAAGCCGGCGCAGGCGAGCCCCTCGCCGAGTGGGAGCAGGAACTGCTCTCGCAGGCAGCTCCGGCTGCAGAGGCTGAGGCAGCTCCGGCTGCAGAGGCTGAGGCAGCCCCCGCCGCAGAGGCACCGGCCACCGAGGCCTGATTCGTTGAAACCGGCCCTGACCAAGAGTTCTTTTGGTCAGGGCCGTTTCACCGTTAGGCCCGAGCACCACCGTCAGGCCGTGCTTCACCGCTAGGCCGTGCTTCACCGTTAGTCCTAGGTCCGAAACAGACACATGAGGAGGCTCGCTAATCATGGCGAACTACACCGCCGCTGACGTCAAGCGGCTCCGTGAGCTCACCGGCTCCGGAATGATGGCATGTAAGAACGCACTCGCAGATGCAGACGGCGATTTCGACAAGGCCGTCGAGCAGCTGCGCATCAAGGGCGCGAAGGATGTCGGAAAGCGCGCAGAGCGCACCACCGCTGAGGGTCTCGTCGTCGCCAAGGACGGCGTCATGATCGAGATCAACTGCGAGACCGACTTCGTCGCCAAGAACGACGAGTTCATCAAGCTGGCCGACGAGATCGTGACCGTCGCTGCTGCTGGCAAGCCTGCGGACCTCGACGCTCTCAAGGCGCTCGAGCTCGACGGCAAGACCATCGACACCGTCATTGCCGAGCAGTCCGCGAAGATCGGCGAGAAGCTCGAACTGAGCCGCGTCGCTTCCTTCGACGGCCCCGTTGCCGTTTACCTGCACAAGCGCAGCTCCGACTTGCCGCCCGCTGTCGGCGTTCTCATCGAGTACACCGGCGAAGGCGATGCTGCTGCTGAGGCCGCTCGCGGCGCTGCAATGCAGGTCGCAGCACTCAAGGCAAAGTACGTCACGCGTGACGAGGTTCCCGCTGAAATCGTCGCTTCCGAGCGTCACATCGCCGAGGAGACCGCCCGCGCAGAAGGCAAGCCCGAGCAGGCTCTGCCGAAGATCATCGAAGGCCGCGTCAACGGTTTCTTCAAGGACGTCGTTCTGACCGAGCAGTCTTCGGTCACGGACTCCAAGAAGACCGTCAAGGCGATCCTCGACGAGGCAGGCGTGACCATCAAGCGCTTCGTGCGTTTCGAGGTCGGCGCCTCCGCTTAATTCGGAGCCCGTACACATGGACCCCGCCTGAAGAGCATTTGCTCTACCGGCGGGGTCTACGTGTACCTGGGGCCTCCGATGAGGCAGGATAAGAGTGCTTCGGGACGAGTCCCGGGGGCTTTCCTATGTCGCGGTGTCCGATTCGGCGGCAGAAGAAGAATGAAGGACCTACAAGGTCTTGTATCGAACTGAGGAGAACAATGTCCGAACCAGCCAACGAACGTCCAGGATTCAAGCGGGTCCTGCTCAAACTCGGCGGCGAAATGTTCGGAGGCGGCAAAGTCGGTCTCGATCCCGACGTGGTCACCAAGGTGGCTGAGCAGATCGCAGAGGTCGTTCGATCGGGCGTGCAGGTTGCAGTGGTCATCGGCGGCGGAAACTTCTTCCGCGGAGCGGAACTGCAGCAGCGTGGCCTCGATCGCGCGCGCTCCGACTACATGGGCATGCTCGGCACCGTCATGAACTGCCTCGCTCTGCAGGATTTCCTGGAGAAGGCCGGCGTCGATTCTCGAGTGCAGACGGCAATCACCATGGGACAGGTCGCCGAGCCGTACCTTCCGCTTCGCGCACGTAGGCACCTCGAGAAGGGGCGCGTAGTCATCTTCGGTGCCGGGATGGGTATGCCCTACTTCTCCACCGACACCACTGCTGCGCAGCGCGCGCTGGAGATCGGTGCCGAGGTAGTGCTGATGGCCAAGGCCGTCGACGGCGTCTACTCGGCCGACCCGCGTATCGACCCGGACGCGACGATGTACGAACAGATCACGCACCGCGAGGTCATCGAACGTGAACTCAAGGTCGCGGACGCGACGGCGTTCAGCCTGTGCATGGACAACTCGATGCCGATGATGGTGTTCAACCTCCTCACCGAAGGAAACATCGCTCGCGCGGTGTCCGGTGAGAAGATCGGCACCCTGATCAAGTCGTGAGTGACACCCAAAAAATGATGCAGAACAACATGGAGGAACAGCCGTGATCGATGAAGCGCTCTTCGAGGCAGAAGAGAAGATGGAAAAGGCTGTCACGGTAGCCAAGGACGATCTCGGCTCGGTTCGCACCGGACGCGCGAACCCCGGTATGTTCTCGCGCATCGTGATCGACTACTACGGTTCGATCACGCCGATCACGCAGCTCGCGAGCATCAACGTCCCCGAGGCCCGCATGGTCATCGTCAAGCCGTACGAGGCTTCGCAGCTCAACGCGATCGAGACGGCGATCCGCAACTCGGATCTCGGTGTGAACCCGTCCAACGACGGCAGCATCATCCGCATCTCGGTTCCGCAGCTCACTGAAGAGCGTCGTCGTGAACTGGTGAAGCAGGCCAAGTCCAAGGGCGAGGACTCGAAGGTCACGCTGCGCAACATCCGCCGCAAGGCGATGGACGAACTCGGCCGGATCCAGAAGGACGGTGAAGCCGGCGAGGACGAGGTCGGTCGCGCAGAGAAAGAACTCGACAAGACCACGGCGAAGTACGTGCACACGGTCGAGGAACTCGTCAAGCACAAGGAAGCAGAGTTGATGGAGGTATAGCCTCCTCATTTGCAGTGTTTGTCGTCGGGAGTAGATCAGGGAGTTTGGGTGCACGCACAAGAGGGAACCGCCGGTGGTCCCGTCACGGACGGGCCTACGGGCGGCGCTGAGGGCGCGCAACCGCCGAAGTCGAAGGCGGGCAGGAACCTACCTGCCGCCATCGGCGTCGGAGCTGGTCTCGGAGCCTTGGTCATCGGCACTTTGATCTTCCTGCCCCCGGGATGGATCGCTGTCGTCGCGATCGCGATGTTCATCGCGACGTGGGAGGTCACCACGCGGCTTCGTGAAGCCGACATCGAGGTGCCGCGAATTCCGCTTCTCGTCGGAGGGCAAGCCACGATCTGGCTCGGCTGGCCGTGGGGACCGGTCGGGGTTCTCAGCGGATTCACCGCGACCGTCCTGGTGTGCATGGTGTGGCGGTTGTTCGACCACGGGCTCAAGGCGACCCCGAAGAACTTCCTGAGAGACACCTCCATCACGGTGTTCGTTCTGGCGTGGATCCCGCTGTTGGCGTCATTCGGTGCGTTGATGGTGCTCGAAGACGACGGCCCGGGTCGCGTTTTCGTCCTGATGATCGGTGTCGTGTGCTCCGACATCGGCGGTTACGCGGCCGGAGTGCTGTTCGGGAAGCACCCGATGGTGCCGGCTGTGAGTCCGAAGAAGTCCTGGGAAGGATTTGTCGGCTCCCTCATTTTCTGCGTCATCGGCAGTCTGCTTTCGGTGACGTTGATCCTCGACGCGAACTCGATGATCGGCGTCCTGCTCGGTGTCGTCCTGGTGGTAGTCGCGACGGTCGGCGACCTGATCGAATCGCAGATCAAGCGTGAACTCGGCATCAAGGACATGGGAACCCTGCTTCCCGGCCACGGCGGAATCATGGATCGCCTGGATTCACTCCTGCCGTCGGCATTTGTCACCTGGCTGATTCTGTACGCACTCGTCTGATTTCGCGTGCGTGATTTCTTCTCCGGCCGTTCCAAGCCGATCCCCAGCCCGAACATCTGGCATTGGCCGGACGTGTACGAAATCGAGAACCGCGCGCAGGACGTCGACGGTTCCATCTGGGCCGCGATGCGAGCCCAGGTCGACTGGTCTGGACGCGACGTCGTCGACGTCGGCTGTGGGGCGGGGTTCCATCTACCGGAGTTCGCTCGTACTGCCCGTCGTGTTGTCGGAGTGGAGCCGCACGCGCCGCTGGTGAAGGCCGCGCGGGAACGAACCCGCGATTCGGCGTCGATCGACGTAGTCCAGGGTTCAGCAGAGTCCACGAGTCTGGTGGATGCTTCAGTCGATCTCGTTCATGCCCGTACGGCGTACTTTTTCGGCAAAGGCTGCGGCCCGGGAATTCGTGAAGCCATGCGCATCCTGAGGCCCGGGGGAGCCCTGCTGATCGTGGATCTCGATGTGAGCGCCGGCCCGTACGGAGAGTGGATGAGGGCGGATCTGCCCAAATACGATCCCGCGGCGGTCGAAGGATTCTTCGAGGCTCAAGGGTTCTCGCTCACGCGTGTCGACGCCCGGTGGGAGTTCGAGAATCGAGACGACTTGCGGCGGGTACTCGGAATCGAGTTCACCGAGAAGACTGCCGAGCGTGCGTTCTCGCAAGTAACGGGATTGGGCTTCACGGTGCGATACCGGATCCATGTTCGGTCCAAACCACGATCACTCGAACTTGCGTGAAAGCGGGCTCAAAAGACGAACGTCAGGCGCTCCGACTTGAGCGCCTGACGTTTTCTGCACCGATTCAGTAGTAAAAAAATCAGTGATCGGTGGGGATGTGGAACAGGGTGGCGAGCTTGTGAATCTTCTTCGCCTTGGCGAGCTTGGGCAGGTCGCTGCCATCGCGCACGCGTGAGCCGTCTTCGCCGAGATCGTCGATGACATTCTGAGCCCAGATCGCGTCGGCCACGGATGGACTCAGTCCCGCGTTGACGGGGGCAGTCTGCGCGGTGGTCATGCAGAGTTTGCCGGCCATACCGAGTGACAAGGTGATCGCACAGTCTCGGGCGAGCAGATCCAGATCGGGGCCGAGCGTGGGACCGTCGATCGGCGGAGCGATGCGTGCCGCGCGGCTGGCGATGGTGAGCCGCGAACGCGGGTACGACATCGACGTGGGGGAGTCGTCCATCCAAGTGTCGCGCCGGAAGTCGCCGCTGCCGAATGCGAGACGGAAGATGCCGTCTGTGCGTGCGATCTCGGGCGCAGCCTCGAGTCCTACCGCGGATTCGACGAGAGCAAGAATCTTGGTGCCTTCGGGAAGTCGCTCGGCCGTGGCGTCGGCCTGCTGACCGCTTTCGGTCTTTGCGAGCATGACACCCTCGAGTCCGGGGAGGCCCGCGAGTGCGGCCAGATCCTCTTCCCAGAACGGTGTCGTGGCATCGTTGATCCGAACCCAGGCGTGATTGTGTTCGCTCAGGAATGCGGCGACGTCGCGGCGGGCCGCCGGTTTGTTGGGTGCGGTGACGGCATCCTCGAGGTCGAGAATGACGGCGTCGGCCGCACTCGCGAGTGCGGCGTCGAAGGTGTCCGGTTTGGACGCGGGGACGAGAAGCCAGGATCTTGCCTGCTGTGGGGCAATTCGCGAGGTCACAGGTCTCTCCATGTGAGTAGTCACATCAGGGCCTTTCCGGTGATTTCCACGACATCAATGATGCCTGCTGGCCCATCGATCGACCCAATTGCGTAACTAGATTTCAGTCACATCTGCCGCTTCGCTGCGCGCCGGATCTGAATGATGCGAACCCCGCCTGCCAACGCCATGATCAATGCGCCCGCGATCGCGGAGAGCAGGATCGTGATTCCGAGCGGAAAGTCGATCTGCCAGGCGAGGATCTTGACGGAGACGCTCTCGAGGTTCTGCAGGATGAACACCAGCAGTAAGATCAGCACAATTGCGCCTATGACCAGGCCAACCCAGGTCGTCGCAGCTCTGGTTCGGTCGGTGACCGACGTTCCGGTCGGCACCGGTTCAGGCGTCGGTGTCGGTTCCGGATCGTGTTTTTCCACTGCCTTGTCCTCGCCCACCTTCGGAAGTTCCGGATCGGGACCGAAACCGTCGGCGGGGCCGTACACGGGGGAGTTCGACGGATCCTCTGGTGTGGTTGACATGACATGATCATCACGCAACCTGCGCAAAGTTGCACGGGTAATCCGGCCACAATCGGGTGGCAGTGGGGTAGCACCCCAAAACAATGGGACAATGGTGTAACTATGGCTGCCTCTCTTCCCCTCGTTTTCACTGCACCCAAGCGCGGAATGCCTCCACGGCACCTCGCCGATCTCGATTCCGCCGAGCGCAAAGAAGCGGTGAAAGAGCTCGGCCTTCCGGCTTTCCGAGCCGATCAGCTCGCGCGTCAGTACTACGCGCGGCTCGAAGCCGATCCGGAGAAGATGACCGATCTCCCCGCATCGGTGCGCGAGAAGGTGGGGGAGTCGCTGTTCCCGACCTTGTTGACCCCGATCAAGCACCTCGCGTGCGATTCGGGCGACACTCGCAAGACCCTGTGGAAGGCGCATGACGGAACGCTGCTCGAAAGCGTCCTGATGCGCTATCCCGATCGGGCGACGCTCTGTATCTCGAGTCAGGCAGGCTGCGGAATGGCCTGCCCGTTCTGTGCGACGGGTCAGGGCGGCCTCGACCGCAACCTTTCGACCGCCGAGATCGTCGATCAGGTTCGCGAGGCAGCGGCCGCAATGCGCGACGGTGATGTTGCCGGCGGACCCGGACGCCTCTCGAACGTCGTGTTCATGGGTATGGGCGAGCCATTGGCGAACTACAAGCGCGTGGTGGCAGCGGTACGACGCATCACTTCGCCCGCACCCGACGGGCTCGGCCTGTCTCAGCGGTCCGTGACGGTCTCGACCGTCGGCCTCGCTCCCGCTATCCGCAAGCTCGCTGACGAAGGCCTGAGCGTCACGCTGGCGGTATCGCTGCACACACCGGACGACGAACTGCGCGACACACTTGTGCCGGTCAACAATCGCTGGTCGGTGTCGGAGGTACTTCAGGCTGCCCGGTACTACGCAGACAAGACCGGTCGGCGTGTGTCCATCGAGTACGCGATGATCAAGAACGTCAACGATCAGCCGTGGCGCGCGGACATGCTGGGCAAGAAGCTGAAGAAAGCACTCGGCGGGTTGGTGCACGTCAACCTGATTCCGCTCAACCCGACTCCGGGTAGCGAGTGGGACGCGAGCCCCAAGGACGTCGAGCGTGAGTTCGTGCGTCGGGTCATCGCCCAGGGCGTCTCGTGCACTGTGCGCGATACGCGCGGTCAGGAAATCGCCGCAGCCTGTGGCCAGCTGGCAGCCGAGAACTGAAACCCTCCAGGCCTGAAAAACACATAAAGAGAAGGCCTCCACGAACTTTCGTTCGTGGAGGCCTTCTCTTTGTCAGGTCTCTAGCGCGGGCGGCGACGGATGACGATGTCGCGGACCAGAACGAAGATCATCAATCCGGCAGTGCCGATGAGCCACAGATCCTCGACCTTGCCGTGATGGTTTCCGATCATCATCAGAAGCAGGAATATTGCGAAGAACCATCCGAGGAAACGGAAAAACTTGAGTCCTTCACCACTCCACCCCCATGCGGCAGAGGGGACCTCGGCCTCATCGACGTGCGAGACCACGACGGGGGCGCTGGACTTGACGTCCAACTGGGTATCGGCCACGGTCGATCCTCCTGCTCATTCGGTTGCACTACTGCCCAATATGGTGACATACGACTGCCTGTCGTACGTAGTTGGGCGTCGATAAGGTTGTTCTCAGGTGTTATCAGGAACAATGGGCGAGTGCAGGAAACCACACGTACCCGCGTCCTCCTCCTCGGCAGTACCGGTTCGATCGGTACCCAAGCGCTGGAGGTCATCGCAGCCAACCCCGATCGTTTCGAAGTAGTCGGTCTCGCAGCGGGCGGCAACAACGTCGAGTTGTTGGGCGAACAGATTCGTGCAACCGGCGTCACGGACGTCGCCGTCGCCGATCCTGCAGCGGCATCGGCGCTGGAATCGGTAACCGCCCGTTCGGGACCGAGCGCCGTGACGGAACTGGTTCGGGACAGCGGTGCCGATGTTGTCCTCAATGCACTCGTCGGTTCGTTGGGACTCGAACCGACTCTGGCGGCGTTGAACTCGGGAGCGCGCCTTGCGCTGGCGAACAAGGAATCGCTTGTCGCCGGCGGAGCGCTGGTGACCAAAGCCGCCGCACCCGGTCAGATCGTGCCGGTCGACTCGGAGCATTCGGCGCTTGCCCAGTGTCTACGTGGTGGAACAGGCGACGAAGTGGCTCGGTTGGTTCTCACCGCTTCGGGTGGACCGTTCCGTGGCTGGAGCGCCGAGGATCTCGAAAGTGTGAATCCAGCTCAGGCGAAAGCGCACCCCACCTGGTCGATGGGGCCCATGAACACCCTCAATTCGGCAACTCTGGTCAACAAGGGCCTCGAGCTGATCGAGACGAACCTGCTGTTCGGGATCGACTACGACCGCATCGACGTCACCGTGCACCCGCAGTCGATCGTGCATTCCATGGTCACCTTCTTCGACGGGTCGACGCTGGCGCAGGCAAGCCCGCCGGACATGAAGCTCCCCATCGCTCTCGCTCTAGGCTGGCCGGACCGCATCGAAGGTGCTGCGTCGGCATGCGACTTCACCACCGCCTCCACCTGGGAATTCGAGCCGCTCGATTCGTCGGTGTTCCCCGCCGTCGATCTGGCGCGAAGCGCGGGCAAATCCGGCGGTTGCTTCACCGCGATCTACAACGCGGCCAACGAAGTGGCGGCTCAGGCATTCCTCGACGGTGTCATTTCCTTCCCGGCGATCGTCCGCACGGTGGCCGCTGTTCTCGACGATGCAGGTCAATGGTCCGCGGAACCGGTTACCGTGGACGACGTTCTGGCCGCAGACGGCTGGGCACGCACACGAGCGCGTCAGCTCGTGAAGCAGGAGGGCTAGAGCTTTCATGGTTTTTGCACTGGGCGTAGTGCTGTTTGCCCTCGGCATCGGCGTGTCCATCGCCCTGCACGAAGCCGGCCACATGTGGACGGCCAAGGCTTTGGGAATGAAGGTTCGCCGCTACTACATCGGCTTCGGACCGAAGATCTTCTCGTTCCGTCGAGGTGAGACCGAGTACGGCCTCAAGGCGCTGCCGCTCGGTGGATTCTGCGACATCGCCGGTATGACGGCTCTCGACGAGATGACACCCGAAGAAGAGCCGCACGCGATGTACAAGAAGGCGGCGTGGAAGCGCGTCGTCGTCATGTCCGGCGGTATCGCGATGAACTTCATTCTCGGGTTCCTCCTGATTTACGCATTGCTCCTCGGTTGGGGTCGAACTAGTTCGGAGCCGGCACCGCCTGTTGTCAAGGGCGTGACGTGTGTTGCTCCGACGCAACTCGGTCAGGATCAGGGGTGGAAACTCGCGGATTGCACCGGTACCGGCCCGGCGGAGGCAGCCGGAATTGCTGCCGGCGATCGGATCGTCGCGGTGGACGGTCAACCGACGGACACTTTCGCCAAGGTTTCCGCGGCGATCCGCGACAAGTCCGGGACAGTCACGCTCACAGTCGAGCGCGGCGACGAGACTGTTCAAGTTCCGGTCGACGTATCGCCGGTTGAGCGTTACGTAGCCAAAGAGGGCAGCACAACGCCGGAACTGGCAAAGGTAGGCGCTGTCGGAATCGAGGGTGTCAGCAATCTGATCGAGTACAACGCGCTCTCTGCTGTTCCGGCAGCCTTCGACTACACCGGACAGATCATGGTCGACTCAGTGAAGGCGTTGGCTGACATTCCGTCGAAGGTGGGGGCTCTGTGGGAGTCGATCACGGGCGGCGAGCGGGCGCTGGACACACCTATCAGCGTGGTCGGCGCCAGCGTGATCGGTGGCGAGGCCGCTGATCGAGCCGAGTGGCCGATGTTCGTCGGACTGCTCGCGTCGATCAACTTCTTCCTCGGCGTGTTCAACATTCTGCCGCTGTTGCCGCTAGACGGCGGTCACATCGCGGTGGTCTTCTACGAGAAGATCCGCGATTGGTTCCGCGCTCGCCGCGGCTTGATTCCGGGCGGTCCCGTCGACTACACGAGACTCCTTCCGATTACTTACGTATTCATCGTGATCGGTGGCGCGTTCATGTTGCTGACACTCACGGCTGACATCGTCAATCCGATCAAGATCTTCTGACCGTGTGAGCATGGCGACGGTTGCCGCGCGGTAGTGCGGCGATCGCCCGGCTAAACTTGCAGTGAAGCTATGAAAGAAGGCACAGACGTGACCATCCCTATCGGACTGGGAATGCCCTCGGCACCCGCAGCGATTCTTGCTCCTCGACGCAAGACACGGCAGCTGCAGGTCGGCACGGTAGGTGTGGGCAGCGATTTCCCCATCTCGGTGCAGTCCATGTGCACCACGAAGACGCACGACGTCAATGCAACGCTCCAGCAGATCGCGGAACTGACCGCGTCCGGTTGCGACATCGTCCGTGTCGCCTGCCCGCGTCAGGAAGACGCGGACGCGTTGTCGATCATTGCGAAGAAGAGCCAGATTCCGGTTATCGCCGACATCCACTTCCAGCCGCGCTACATCTTCGCGGCAATCGATGCGGGATGCGCTGCGGTGCGCGTCAATCCGGGCAACATCAAGGAATTCGACGGCCGTGTCAAAGAGGTAGCCAAGGCTGCCGGTGATGCAGGCATTCCGATTCGTATCGGTGTCAACGCGGGATCGCTCGATCCTCGGTTGATGGAGAAGTACGGCAAGGCGACGCCCGAAGCGTTGGTCGAGTCCGCGCTGTGGGAGGCCGGGTTGTTCGAAGAGCACGGCTTCGGTGACATCAAGATCTCCGTCAAGCACAACGATCCGGTGATCATGGTCGAGGCTTACCGCCAACTCGCCGCCAAGTGCGACTACCCGTTGCACCTCGGCGTCACGGAGGCAGGGCCGGCGTTTCAGGGCACGATCAAGTCCGCGGTCGCCTTCGGTGCGCTGCTCGCGGAGGGTATCGGCGACACCATCCGGGTTTCGCTCTCGGCCCCGCCGGCCGAAGAAATCAAGGTCGGTAACCAGATTCTGCAGTCTCTGAACCTGCGTCCCCGCAAGCTCGAGATCGTCTCTTGCCCCTCGTGTGGCCGTGCACAGGTCGATGTCTACACACTTGCCGACGAGGTCTCTGCAGGCCTCGAAGGCATGGAGATCCCGCTGCGCGTGGCAGTCATGGGTTGCGTCGTGAACGGACCGGGTGAAGCACGTGAGGCTGACCTCGGTGTGGCGTCCGGCAACGGCAAGGGCCAGATCTTCGTCAAGGGCAAGGTCATCAAGACGGTGCCCGAGGCGCAGATCGTCGAGACTTTGATCGAAGAAGCGATGAAAATCGCCGAAAGCATGGAGGGTGACGCTTCGGAGGGTGCGCCGGTCGTCACCGTGAGTTGAGTGATTGCCGGATGAATCTTCCCCGTCGGTGTCAGGTTCGTGGCAATCTGAGTGCATCATGATCGGGTAGTGATATTCGTGGACGCGCAGTCGAGTCGAGGGGGTTGACGGATGCTCAAACTCCTCGGAGCCAAGCAGGTCGGAAGTCGAGATCTCGAAGACGTCCGACGGGTACTCGACGCCGATCCGGTGGCCGCCTGCATGATTGCCGCGCGCGTCGAAGAATGCGGTGTCGACCCACGAATGATTCACGGCGAGCTGTGGAGTCGAGGCGGGCCGTTGTCCTCGCTGTGCTTTGCCGGGGCAAATCTGGTTCCACTTCGAGGCGATCCGGATGACATTCGGGCATTCGCTGACCGCGCCTGTCGGATTCCGCGCATGTGCTCGTCGGTGGTCGGTCGCGCCGAATTGGCGTTGCCGCTGTGGGAGATGCTCGAGCTCGATTGGGGAACTGCGCGGGAGGTTCGCCCCGAACAGCCGTTGCTCGCGGTATCCGAGCCGCTGGCATGCCCGTCGGACCCACTGGTGCGGCAGGTTCGCTCGGACGAACTCGAGATCTATCTGCCTGCCGCGATCGCGATGTTCATCGAAGAGGTTGGCGTCGATCCGCGTGCAAACGACGGTGGGCGCGGATATCGACATCGTGTGGCAAGCCTGATCGCCGCTGGTCGAGCGTGGGCGCATATCGAGGACGGCCAGGTCGTCTTCAAGGCGGAGGTCGGTTCGATGTCTGCTCGCTGTGGCCAGATTCAGGGCGTGTGGGTCAACCCGGAATTTCGTGGGCAGGGCTTCGGCGTGACCGGTACAGCGGCTGTAGCGGAGTCGATCATGGCGACCGGCCGCATTGCGAGCCTGTACGTCAACAGCTTCAATACGATTGCGCGGTCGACCTATTCGCGGGTGGGATTCCGGCAGGTCGCGACCTTCTCGACGGTGCTGCTCGACTGAGCGTCCAAGCTGCGTGCAATGGTCGCGCCTACGCTGGGTGGAGCATTTGTCGCCCTACTATGGGGCTCGATGAACACTCGGCATTTCTCTCGTAGTCGCTCGGCCCAACTGTTGGCCTCCTGCACCGTGATCTTTTTGGCGGTGGGGATCAGTTCGTGTACTCCGAAACCCGCCGGCCCCGAGCCCGTCGCGCAGCAGTTCCTGAGTGCGTTCGGTGACAGGGACATCGACGAGGCAGCAAAAATGACGGACCGGCCTGATTCCGCGGGTCCTGTATTGAGTGACACCTGGGATGCGCTTCAGGCGGAGTCGATGACTGCCGAGACCACGTCGGTGAAGATGAACGGTGACACTGCGACGGTCGGCTACACCTACGAGTGGCACCTGCCGAAAGACCGCGTCTGGACGTACGACGGCGAGCTGCAGATGGGACGCAAGGACGGCGACTGGTCCGTCCGTTGGAGTTCGACGGACGTTCATCCGCGCCTCGGTGACAAGCAGACGATGTCGTTGCGGGCAACCGCGGCGCCGCGAGCGCGGGTCAACGAGCATTCGGGGACCGACGTCCTGGTGCCGGGAATCGTCTACCGAGTGAAGTTCGATCGCTCCAAGAGCAACGACATCATAGGTTCCGCGAACAGTCTCGCAAGTGTTCTCGGGCGGTTCGATGCGTCGCTGACCGGTCAGTCGATCGCCGAATCCTCGACGGCCGTCAAGGGTGACTATCTCGTGACGCGGCTGCGCAGTGATGACTACGACCAAGTTTCGGCGCAGTTGGGTGCGATATCGGGAGTATCGGTATCGGACGAATCGGATCTCGTGTCGACCGACCCGGAGTTCGCGCCTGACCTTCTCGGGCAGATCAAGAAGACGATCATCGACGAGGTCGACGGCAAAGCCGGCTGGAGTGTCGTCACGGTCAACCAGAACGGCGTCGACACCGACGTGTTGACCGAGACTGCGCCACAACCGGTTCCGTCGTTCAGTATCAGTCTGGACCGCAACATCCAGATCGCTGCTCAGCGCGCGGTGAACGTGAACAAGGATCAGGCGATGATGGTGGTGATCGAACCGTCGAGTGGCGCGATCCTGGCCGTCGCGCAGAACAAGGCAGCTGACCGCGACGGGCCGGTCGCGACGATGGGTCAGTACCCGCCTGGTTCGACCTTCAAGATCATCACGGCAGGTGCGGCAATTTCGACCGGTCAGGCGACCCCCGACACGATGGTGCCATGCCCGGGCCGAATCGAGATCGGCGAGCGCAGCGTGCCCAACTACAACGAGTTCGCACTCGGCACGGTGCCGATGGCAACGGCCTTCGCGCGTTCGTGCAACACGTCCTTCGCCAAGTTGGCCAGCGAGATGCAGGCAGACACGTTGACCACTGCCGCAGCGCAGTTCGGCATCGGCCAGGACTACAACGTGGTGGGATTGCCGATCGATTCCGGTTCGGTGCCGCCGGCGTCGGACCTGGTCCAGCGGACGGAAGACGGGTTCGGTCAGGGCAAGGTCGTGGTCAGTCCGTTCGGAATGGCGATGGCAGCTGCGACGGTCGCGAACGGTTCGACTCCGGTGCCGCAACTTATTTCGGGGCGCGAAACCACCATCGACGGTGAGCGCCCGGCGATCACGCCGGCCATGGTCGACGGTCTGCGCGGCATGATGCGACTCGTGGTCACGAGCGGTACTGCAGAACGCGTCGAAGATCAGGGTGAGGTGTACGGCAAGACCGGTGAAGCCGAGGTCGACGGGGGATCGCATGCGTGGTTCGTCGGCTATCGCGGCAACCTGGCCTTCGCCACTCTGGTTGTGCGGGGCGGAAGTTCGGACAACGCCGTCGCAGTCACCCGCGACATGCTCACCGCTCTGCCGGAGGGCTACTGACCCGTCAGGGGAGCAGTCCCAACCTGCGGGCGGTCACCACGGCTTCGTGGCGTGAGCTCGCGTCCAGCTTTCCCATCGCGCTTCGCAGATAGCTCTTGACTGTTTCAGGTCGAAGGGAAAGCCTTTGGCCGGCTTCGATGTTGGTGCAGCCGAGTGCGACTTGCGAGAGAACATCCACTTCACGTGGGGTGAGTGCGACGGCGGATTCGGCGTCGGCGGTAGGGCGCAGCAGGTTGGCCAAACGCTGGGAAAGTCCGCGGAGCTTGGTCTGCAAGTCGGTGTCGGTCACGGTCTGGGCGACACTGCGTAGTTCGGCGTGGACTCCGCGGATCTCTTCCGAAGACATACCGTCGGCGGTGGTCGCGGCGGCGGCCTGAAGTAGTTGCAGGCGACGATCGACCTCGTCGCGGATGGCGAACTCCATCCCGAGACGCCGGGATGCGCTGACCATGACGTCTGCTGTGCGATCGCCGAGGGGAGCGGAGTCGCGGATCGCGGCGTAGAGGACCGCGCGCGATTTGCCGGACACCATGACCGGAACGGCGATGATCGAATGCAGGCCCTCGCTCAGAACAGGCCGGTCGAAGTGATGAGTGATGGACTGCGAATTGCCGTAATCGTTGACGGTGATCGGTGAACCCTGGGCGACGACGCGTCCGCCCATGCCCGAGCGCGGCGGGATGGCCAAGCCCTTGAGATTGTTGGTGCGGGTGCCGACGAATTCGCTCAGGTGCAGGGTTCCGTCCTGGACCTCGCCTCCGAACAGCACGGGAACAACGCCCTGAGCTGCAATTGTTCGGAGTTCACCTCGCATAGCGTCCCCGTCGCGGGGACGCAGAAGTGACGAAGCATGTCGATTCACGCAGGTACCCCTTTCTGGGGGTAGTGAAGTTCTCTTGTGAGCTAGATCATAGGGGGTGAACAGTACGTATGACGAGCCGCCAACGTAACCGGTCGGGCCAACCATACGACGATCGATAAGGAGCAAGTTGATGAGCACCGATCCCACCGCACGGGTGCGCGAGCTGCTGGACCAGTACGACACCCCGCATGCCAGCGCCGCAGAATTGCTCTGCGATCGGCATCCCGCGGATGGCGTTGCATTCACCGTCGTCGAGGCAGACCTTAGCTCGGTGGACCTCACTTACGGTCATCTACGTGAGCAGTCCGCGCGTTTCGCGGCAGCTCTGGCGGACCTCGGAGTCGAGCCGGGTGACAACGTCGCGACCTTGATGGGCAAGTCTGCGGACCTCGTGGTCGCGCTCCTCGGAATCTGGCGCCGGGGCGCGGTCCACGTGCCCTTGTTCACGGCGTTCGCTTCGCCGGCCATCGCTTTCCGCTTGACGGCCAGTGGCGCGAAGGTGGTCGTTTCCGACGCCAATCAGCTCGACAAGCTCGCGCCGGGTGAGGACATCCCCGCCGACGCAGCGTGGCAGGTCATCGTCGCGGGCGGCGCGGCCGGTGACGAGTTGGACTTCGATGCACTTGTCGCAGCTCAGGATGCCGAAGACCCGAAGGGCGCTGCTCAGGCAGTCGGCGGCAACGCACCGATGGTGCAGTTGTTCACCAGTGGCACCACGGGGACACCCAAGGGCGTGCCGGTTCCGGTGCGCGCGCTCGCGTCGTTCCATGCCTACCAGGAGTTCGGCCTCGACGTCCGTCAGGACGACGTGTTCTGGAACGCCGCAGACCCGGGCTGGGCGTACGGGCTGTACTACGCGTTGCTCGGTCCGCTTGCCGCGGGAACGCGAAGCATTCTGCTGCACGCCGGATTCTCCGCGCCGCTGACGTGGCAGATCATCGAGAAGTTCGGTGTCACCAATTTTGCCGCTGCTCCGACCGTGTACCGCAGTCTGCGTGCCGACAAGGCGCCCGTTCCGGAAGGCATCTCGCTTCGCCGCGCGTCCTCGGCCGGTGAGCCCTTGACCCCGGATGTTGTTGCGTGGTCGAAGAACTCGTTGGGCGTCGAGGTTCGTGATCACTACGGCCAGACCGAGCACGGCATGTTCATTGTCAACGCCTGGGCCGACGGACTCCGCGAGGACGTCCGTCCAGGATCCATGGGTCGTCCGTTGCCGGGCTGGTCTGCCGCTGTGCTGGAGGACAATTCGGATGACATCGCACCGGCTCGCACTCAGGGACGCGTGGCGATCGATACTCACAACAGTCCGTTGATGTGGTTCACCGGGTACGTCGATGCGCCGGAGAAGACGAAGCAGCGATTCAGCGAAGACGGTCGCTGGTACATCACCGGTGACGCCGGAATGACGGACGAGGACGGATTCTTCTTCTTCTCCTCGCGCGACGACGACGTCATCATCATGGCGGGCTACCGCATCGGTCCCTTCGACGTCGAGAGCGTGCTGGTCATGCACGAGCACGTCATCGAGGCGGCAGTGGTGGGCATGCCCGACGAGTTGCGCGGTGAGGTCCTCGAAGCGTTCGTCGTACTTCGCGAAGGTGTCGACGGTGACGACGAACTCGAGAAGGAACTGCAAACCCTGGTGAAGAAGAAGTTTGCAGCGCACGCGTACCCACGCACGGTGCACTTTGTTCCGAACCTGCCCAAGACCCCGAGCGGCAAGGTTCAGCGGTACATCTTGCGGAAGGGATAAACCCCTTGCTGTGCGCCTTTATTAACCCCCGGCGGTTAATAAAGGCGCACAGCAAGGTCAGCGCCGACGGATTCTGCCGACCACCATGAGGGCGATCAGGGTAACTGCAAGCAGCAGTGTCGTATTTGCTGCGGCAAGAAATACCTGGCCGCGGTCGGTGAGTCCGAAGATGCTGACCGGCAAGGTCTTCCATGTCGCCGGGTAGACCATGACCGTTGCGCCCAGCTCACCCATCGACAGTGCGATGGAAAGCCCGGCGGCCGCACCCAACGCTGGGAGCAGCAGCGGTAGCGTCACCCGCGTCAGCACCCGCACTGGGCCGGCGCCGAGTGATTCGGCAGCTTGACGGTAGGCGGGATCGAGCCGTTCGAGCGCGGCCGATACGGAACTGAAGGCAAAGGCAAGCACCAAAACCGTGTGAGCGAGAATCACGATCCATTTGGTGCCGCCGAGCAGTAGTGGGCGCTCGTTGAAAGTGATGAGCAGACCCAAGCCGATCGCGACCGACGGAACCGCAATCGGTAAATGGAATACGGCATCGGTGATGCGCCGCAGCCACATCGGTGCCTCAGGAGAGGCCAGCGCGGCCCACGTTCCGACGATCAATGCCAATGCTCCCGAGATGAATGCAGTCTGCAAACTGACGATCAGGCTGGCGAAGTTCTCGTCGGACAGCGCCGTGGAGAAGTTCTTGCCGCCGAGATTCGACGGAAGTGGACCGGTCCACGATCCGGCCAAGGCAGCCGCGACGACGGTGGCGATGGGCGCGACAAAAACCACCGCGACGACCAGGGTGAAGAATCCGAGTACGAGGGCCCTAGAGCTTCGTGTCCACAGCAGCACGGCTGCCTCCCATCAATCTGTTGAAGGTGAATCGGTAGAGGCAGTACAGGCCGAGTGAGAGTGCGACCTGGACCGTCGCGATCACTGCCGCGCCGGGCAAGTCGAAGGTGACGATGCCGCGGGTGTAGATGAGGACCGGAAGAGTTACGACGTCTTTTGCTCCGGTGAAGAGCACGATGCCGAATTCATTCAGTGTCATCAGAAGTACGAGTGATCCACCGGCCAGGAGGGCTGGCCACGCTTCCGGCATCACCACCTGCCGCAGAACTCGGACGGGTGACGCGCCGAGGCTGGCTGCAACGTCGAGCTGTTCACGCGGAATCTGGGTGAACGCGGCCAACAGTGGACGCACGACAAAGGGTGTGAAGAAGGTGATTTCGGCCGCGATGACTCCGAACGGAGTGTTCAGGAAGTTCAGCGGGCCGCTCGCGTCGCCGGTGATGCGGATGATCAAGGCGTTGACGGCGCCGGCCGTGCCGTACAGAAACGTGAACGCCAGCGTGATCAGGAATGACGGCAGGGCGAGCACCGTGTCGATCAATCGCCCCACCACCTTGGATCCGGCGAATGGAACGAAGGCAAGCACCAAGGCGAGGAAGGTTCCCAGGATCAGGCACCCCAGGGTCGACGCCACGGCGATCTGGATGGTCCGCCACAGTGCGGTTCGGAACAGTTCCGAACCGAGCACGGACGACCACGTGGACAACCCGGTGCCGCTTCCGGTGCTCAGCGATTCCGTGAGGACACGCGCAGTGGGATAGACAGCAAACACGAGGACAAGAAGCAGCGGCGGTAGCGTCCACCCGATCCGGCGCCACGGGATCGGGTCTTTGTGCTGGGGCACAGCGGTTTCAGGGCGTTCCAAGGTTGTCGTCATGGGTGGCGATCCGCCGGCACCAGGACACTGCCGTCCGTGGGCAAGACGACGCCCACTTCGGTGTCGACCGGTCGTTCGTCGTGCCCTGGAACATCCACGTCGACGCGGACGTCGTCGAGGCCACGGACAGCCAGCGTCAGTCGCGTCGTGGAACCGCGCCAGACGCTCGAGACGATGCGCGCCGGGAATGATCCTCGTGCGCCGACGCCGGTTACGCCTACCGCGTGTGGACGAACACACAGGTAGGCGTCCATGTCGGACTCCCATTCGATGTGCCCGATCTCGGGCTGCGGGGCGTGAGCGGTGAACGGCGTGCCACCGATCGAGACCAGTGCGGAGGTGCCGATGACGCGTGTGACGGTGCAGGGCAGCAGGTTCGCACCCCCGAGGAAGGCCGCGGTGAAGCTGGACGGCGGGCGTTTCCACAAGGCCTCGGCGGTGTCGATGTCCGCGAGTCTGGCGTTGCGCATCACTGCGATTCGGTCTGCGAGCGCCAGTGCTTCACTCTGATCGTGCGTCACATAGAGCATGGCTGTGTCAGGTAGTGCGGCGCGCAGTCTCGCCAGTTCGCCGAGCATGCTCTCGCGAAGTTGCGCATCCAGGGCGGCCAGTGGTTCGTCGAGGAGGAGTACTCCAGGGCGAATTGCCAAGGCTCGGGCGATTGCGATTCGCTGCTGTTGACCGCCGGAAAGCTCACGGGGAAGGCGCTTTCCGTACGCCGACATCCCGACCATGTCGAGGGCTTCGGCTACGCGAGGGCCGATCTCCGAGCGCGGAACGCGATGGGCTCGGAGTCCGAAGGCTACGTTCTCGGAAACTCGCATGTGCGGGAAAAGAGCGTACGACTGAACGACGACGCCGATACCGCGTTGTGCGGGAGGCAGATTGGTGACGTCTCGGGTGCCGAGCTTGACGGAACCGGACGTGGGGCGGACAAATCCCGCGAGGGCCTTCAGGGCGGTCGACTTGCCGGATCCACTGGGCCCCAGCAGTGCCACAGTTTCACCCTGTGCCACTCGCAGATTGAAATCGACGAGTGCATGGGTTGCGGTCTTCCCGCGGCCGTAGGCGACGTTGACGCGATCGAAGGTGATGGCCGGAGCGGAATGTTCGATCGCTCCGTGAACACCGACGGTCTCGGGGAGCGTCCGCCCCAGTCTGGTTCTTGCCATGATCAGCTCCCGGTGGCTTTCTGGTAAGCGGCGATGTCGGCGTCGAGCGAGCTGAGGACGTCGTTCCAGTTCGGGGTCCACACGTTGACGCCCTGCAGAACTCCCGAAGGCGTGTTCTTGTCGGTCGATTCACCGGCACTGCTTCGGACGTCCTCGCGGACCGATACGCCGAGTGCATCGGTGGCGACGGTCTTCTGGGATTCTTCGGAGAGCAGGAACTCCATCAACTTCTTGGCTTGTTCGCTGCTCGGTGCGCTCTTGGCGAGGCCCATTACGTAGGGCAGTGCAATGGTGGTGCGAGTGCCGTCGGCTCCCGCGGGGAAGAAGATGTCGAACTTCGAGCCGTCGTCGGCGATGGAGGCGAGGTTCATCTGGACGTCACCGTTGGCGACCAGGAGTTCTCCGTTGCTGACCTTGGGCTGGAGCTTTCCGGTGGAGGACGAGGGACCGACGTTGTTGGCCTGGAGCTTTCCGAGGTAGTCGAGTGCGCCTTCCTTGCCCATCAGATGCTGGAGCAGCAACAACACCGCGGTACCGTCGCCGGCCTGGCCGGGCGTGGAGTACTGCAACTTGCCCTTGAACTGGTCAGTGAGCAGATCGTCCCAAGATTGTGGGGCGGGTGATGCAGTCGGATTGGCGATGAACGAGAGGTAATTCTCGACGACGGGTACGTATTTGCCGGCGTCGTCCTTCTCGTCGGCGGGAACGGCGGAGGTGTCGATTCCGCTGGGCTCGAGCAGACCTTGGGCGTCGGCCTTCTGGATGAACGGCGGCAGCGTGATGATCACGTCTGCCTGTGGGTTGGACTGTTCCTTCTCGACCCGCGAGACGACCTCGCCGGATCCGGCTTCCACGAGGTTGACGGCGATACCGGTCTGCGCGGTGAAGGCGTCGAATCTTCCCTTGTACCAACCGGACAGACCGTCGGCGCTGTAGACGGTGACGGTTTCGGTGTCTGATCCGGCAGCAGTGCCGGTGCCACCGCAGGCGGTGGTGAACGAAAGGACGGACACGGCGAGAGCGGCCGCAGCGATGCTCGGGCGTAGACGCATGACGATTCCTTTTTCGGAGGTGAGATCAGGAGTGGGTGAGGAGTTCGGCGAACTCCGTCACCGACGGGACGATGTGGGTGGCTCCGGCGTCGCGAAGCTGTTGCTCGTCGTGTGCGCCGGTCAGAGTTCCGGCGACGATGGATGCGCCGGAACGAATGCCGCTGAGCACGTCGTTGGACGTGTCGCCGAGTACGGCGATCTGGTGGACGTCGTCGATCGAAAGTTTGAGCAGGGCAGTCAGAATCAGGTCCGGGTACGGTCGACCGCGACCGGCCTCGGCGGGGGAGAGGGTGAGATCGGCGAGGGTTTCCCAGCCGAGTGCGACGAGGAGTTTGTCCTGCGTCGATCGGCTGAAACCGGTGGTCAAGGCAACTTTGATGCCGGCCTCGCGCAGTGTGGTGATCGCCTTCTCCGCGCCAGGGATCGGCTCGGCCAGGCCCTGGTCGATGAGGGAATCGTAAGTGGTTTCGAAGGCGGCGTTCGCGGCCTGGGCGCGGTCTTCGTCACCGAAGATCGCCCGGAACACGACGATCTTCGACTGGCCCATGGTGTCGAGGACGTACTGGCGAGCGGCGTCGGCTTCCGGGCCTTCGGCAGGCAGTCCGCCGGCTTCGGCAGCGGCGGCGAACGCGCGAAGAACCAGTCCGTCGTCGGCGACGGTGGTGCCGGCCATGTCGAGAACGGCAAGGGTGATGGGAGACATGAGAAGTCTTTCTTGTCGGAAGGATTCAGAGACCGAGCTGGTCGGCGGTTTGTTCCGCCAGTGCCGGGCCGAGCGTCATGCCGCGGCCACCGGGACCGGCAACCACCCAGACGTTGTCGGCGGCTTGTGCGCGGTGAACAAGTTGTGAGGGGTCGAGGCACTGGCTGTAGACGCCCGCCCATCGCTTGACGATGGGCGGAAGATCGCGCCCCAGAAGTGTTTCCACCACTCCGGACAGATGGCGATAGGGCGCCTCGTCGACGTCGAAGTCGAAGGGCTCCTCGTATTCGTGGGTGTCACCGATGGTCAGACCGCCGTGCAAGCGCTGCACGCACAGGAGTTGCATGCGGTGCTCCTCGGCAGTCGGTTCCTGTGGCTGCACCGTGCGAAGGTGATCGAGGGCAGATCCGGCGAAACCGGGGTAGTAGCGGAAGCTGTCACCGTCAGCGATTGCGGTGGTGAGCTTTTCGCCGAGTGGGGCGGTCTGCATCATCTGCAGGCGCACACGTCGCAACGGGAGATCGCCGGCGAGATCGCGGGCCAATCCGCCGAGTGTTGCTCCGGGGCAGACGATCACGAGATCGGCGTCGAAGTTGCGACCGTGATCGTCGCGGATGTGTACGCCGGGGGTGTTCGTCGTGAGCTCGCGGGCTTCCGTTCCGGCGTGGAAGGTGTAACGGCCGGTGGATTCGAGGTAAGAACGGATGGCGGGGAGCGCTTGCCGTGACTCGACAGCGGCGTCCAGGGTGCAGTGCAGTCCGCCGAGAAACTTGCCCCGGAGCGCGGGGTTGACGACGCGAACGGCGTCGGGATCGAGAAGTGCGAACCCTCGGTTGTCGGCGTCCGGCCGAGCGAATGCTTCCTGCGCGACCGCGACCTCCTCCTCGGTGCGCATGAGGGTGATGGAGCCGGCCGGGCGGTATCCGACGCCGGGGACACGGGCGGCAAGGTCCGCCCACAGCTCGCGCGAACGCAGCGCGGCTTCGAGTTCGTGCGGAGCACGCCCGGATACCCAGACCAATCCGAAGTTCCGTACCGTTGCACCGCGGGCTTCGGGCTCGCGTTCGAGATGGATGACGTCGTGTCCCCGGCGGATTGCCTCGTCGGCGTGCGCCGTTCCGAGGATTCCTCCGCCAACAATCAAAATTCGCATGTAGAGATAGTGACGTTTGGTCTAGACCAATAGGGGGAATCGAGACGAACTCCAGGTTAACAATTGGTATAGACCGAATTCTTGTACGCTTGCGCCATGAATCAGCAGACGTCCACCGGGCCGGGGACCTCGAGCGTCGTGATCGAACCGGAGCTGAAGTACTACCGGGTGCGCACCGAGATCGAGACCATTCTCAGTGGGCTCGAGGAGGGCGACGCAGTCCCGTCCGAGCGGGAATTGGCGGCACGGTTCACTGTCGCTCGCGAGACGGTCCGTCAAGCGCTTCGTGATCTCCTTGTCGAAGGACGGATCGAGCGGCGGGGGCGGGGCACTGTCGTCGCGAGTCCGAAGTTGGTTCAGCCGCTCTCGATTCGTTCTTATACCGAAGGCGCACTGAGTGCTGGGCGAGTGCCCAGTCGTAAGGTTGTGACGTTCGAACGAATGTCGGCCGACGACGGTCTCGCCACGGAGTTGGGTATCGAGGTGGGCGACAGCGTCGTTCATCTCGAGCGTGTCCTCTTCGCCGACGGCGAGAAGATCGGACTCGAATCAACCTTCCTGCCGGACAGCAGGTTCGGTGAAATGCTCGACGCTTTCGATGCCACGACGTCGCTGTACGCGGCCATCCGTTCCATCGGCGTGGTCTTCGCCTCCGCAACCGAACGGATCGAGACGGTGTTCGCGTCACCGCGTGAGGCAACGCTCGTCGAGTCCACGACCTCGATGCCGATGCTTCTGCTGCACCGGACCTCCGTCGATCCGGAGGGTGTGCCGATCGAGCGGGTTCGCTCGCTCTACCGTGGTGACCGCATTGCCTTCTTGACGACTCTTCGCGAGTAGGAGGGGCGTCGAGGGGGTCTGCCGTTACCGGGAACGATAGGCACTCCCAGGCCCGTGGAATCTGTTCTGTACTGGACTCCATCAAACGGGAGGACAGTGAACATGGGTGACAAGAAGGTCTGGTTCGTAACCGGCGCAGGCCGGGGCATGGGAGTCGACATTGCTCAGGCCGCTCTTGCCGGCGGGCACGCGGTGGTGGCAACGGGGCGTGATGCGGACCGTGTTTCTGCAGCGATCGGTGAGCATGACGACCTGTTGGTGATTGCCTTGGACATCACGGACGAACAAGCCGCATATGCTGCGGTGGACACGGCAGTTGCACGATTCGGTGGAATCGATGTGCTGGTGAACAACGCCGGAAACTTCTACGCCGGGTTCTTCGAGGTTGTCAGTCCGGCGCAACTTCGCGCTCAGATGGAGACCAACTTTTTCGGGCCGATCAATGTGACACGGGCGGTGTTGCCGGTGATGCGTAGGCAACGGAGTGGACATGTCGTGACTGTCAGTTCGCTTGCGGGCCTGGTTGGTCAGGAGTTTTGCGCAGCCTACGCCGCGTCGAAATTTGCGCTGGAGGGCTGGATGGAATCATTGCGATTCGACGTCGAACCGTACGGAATCGGGACGACGATCGTGGAGCCGGGATTCTTCCGGACCGAACTGCTTGTCGAGGGTGCGTCGTCGATCTGGCCTGAATTGTCGATAGGCGACTACGACGCTCGGACTCGCAAGACCGTCGAAGCGTGGAAGAACATGAACGGTGCCCAGGGTGGGGATCCGGTGAAACTTGCCGCGGCACTTGTGGAACTTGTCGATTCGCCGCTACCCCCGCGTCGGTGGGTCGCCGGCGCCGATGCACTGTCCGTGGTCGAGCAGAAAGCCCACCAACTGCTTGATCAAGTCGAAGCCCACCGTGGTTTGTCTTCGTCGCTTGCCCTCGAGGCATGACGACCTGATCCGAATTCGTCAGGTCACGGTTGTGAGTTGAACATGTCCAGGAGCCCCTGGGGTGCGTTCTCGCCGAAGCACATGTCCAGACCGTCAGCCGACTGTTGTGCCGATGCGGCGCTGCGCGGGAAGAGTCGTTCTTCGTAGGCAGCAAGTCCTTCCTCCGTGCCGCTATGTGACGCGATCGCCTCGCCGAGTTCGGCGCCGTCGAGCATTGCCAGGTTCGCACCCTCTCCGGCAAACGGCGACATGACATGCGCTGCGTCCCCGAGCAGAGTGACCCCGGGAGTACGGCTCCAACTGTGCCCGATGGGAAGAGCATGGATGGGGCGAGGGGTCAGCGAGCTGTGCGCTTCGACGATCAGTGACCGCAGCGACTCGTCCCAGTCCGAGAAGTGTTCCAGCAGAATCTTCTTCGCAATATGATCGTCGGAGAAGTCGACACTCGCTGACCAGTTCTCGGGAACTCGCAGGGCGGCATAGATGTGCAGACTGTTGTCGGTCTCACGGTGGGCAAGGAAGCCCTTGTCGGCACTGAGCGCGAACATCATTCCGCCGCCGACTGTTTCAGCGGCCTTCGCGTGCTGGTTGTCGGCGTCGTGAAGGTCGAACTCCACGAAAGATACTCCGGTATAGGCAGGAGTGGCGTTTGAAACCAGTGGGCGAATTTTCGACCACGCGCCGTCGGCGCCGACCAGGAGATCGGTGGTGAAGTGGGTGCCATCCACGAGGTGGACTTCATGCCGACCGTCCGGCAACGGATGGGCACTGCGGACCTTTGCTCCCCAGCGGATTGTTTCTTTCGGAATTGAGCTGAGCAGTAGGTCACGCAGCTGGCCGCGGTCGATTTCCGGGCGGTCGCCGTCTCCGGTGTCCTGCTCGCTCAGGTGCACGACGGCATTTCGATCGAGGACGCGTGTCTCTTCGCCGCCTTGATGAACGAGTGCGCGGAACTCGTCGTAGAGGCCTGCGGCACGAAGCGCGATCTGGCCCGAATCTTCGTGGATGTCGAGCATCCCGCCTTGGGTCCGAGCTGTTGGTCCGGATTCGAGATCGAATACCGCCGAATCGATTCCGCGGAGATGGAGGACTCGGGCGAGGGTGAGGCCGCCGAGGCCGGCGCCGATGATTGCGATGGGATAGTGGTTCATGGTGGGTTCCTAAGAAGTGAGTGGGGTGTTCTCGATGCCCGTGATGAGCGTGCGGAATCCCCAGGAGAGGCGCGCGGTGGGTTCACCGGCAAGTAGAGCTGTTGCATGGCCTGCGACCAGGGGGTGCTTGTGCGGATCTGCGTTCTGGATTGCGTCGCTCAATGCGCTCCATTGGGCATCCGAGTCGGCGGAATTGTTCGGCGCCGAGTGTTCGGCAGCAGTGGACGTCGCGTACTGCAGCAGCAAGTCCACGCCCCACGCGGCTTGACCTGAAGGGACTTCGCCTTCGTCGAGCAATGCCAGCAGGCGCTCGAGCAGGCGTACGTAGTGAACTCCGCTGGGCCGGGAAATGAGAGCCGACTGGGCAAGGCCGGGATGATCGAACAGTATGGCCGTGTAGGACGTCAGCACCCGTTCGAGGCGCGCCTGCCAAGTGCCGGAGGAATTTTCGGCGAGGTCCACGACTCCGAGCAGTTCGTCCAGAACGGCGGCGTGCAATTCGGCGGTATTTTGAACGTACACGTACAGCGACGCCGGCCCGGTGTCGAGTTCGAGGGCGAGTCGACGCATGGTCAACTTCTGCAACCCCTCCGACCGCAAGATTTCCACCGCGGTACTGACGATGCCCTCGCGTGTCAGAGCGGGTTTGGCCGGACGATTGCGTCGGCTCGATGGACTTGCTGGCTGGTTGGGCATGTTTTTACCATACACGAACATGTTCGTAACGAACATGTTCGTTGAGTCACGTGAAGATGTCACGAATCACATGCTGATGTTAATGGGCTACATGCCCGTACCGCCGGAGAGCATTGCGATCGTCAGCAGGATGCCGCCGACTATGCCCACGAGCGGGCTGTCGCTGTTGAGTAGCCAGTCGTTCAACGATCCCATGAGCGCCTCTTTCGGGTTTCGATCTGCCGACGGTCGAGCTTATCGACAGATCGAACCCGATATGTCACTTTTGTCTGAATTGTCGATCGGACCTGAGGTGATCAGCCGTAGACGTTGTCGGGGCTGATCAACTTGGTGATCGGTACCATCAACGCGCTGGTCAGATCAGTCTCGCCGTCGATGTCGGTGTTGATGAAGACAACCAGGGTGGTGTCCTTCTCGGGCAAGTAGACCGAGACTGTCTTGTAGCCGGGCAGGCTTCCGTTGTGACCGATCCAGCCACCGCTGTTGAACAATCCGAGACCGTAGCCGGAGCTGTCGTCCCCTTCGCTCAAGTTCACGGTTTGCAGGCGCTGCTTCTGAGTGTCGTCGGTGAGGAGATCGCCCTTGGCCAGCGCCGGAACCCAGATGCGCATGTCGTCCAACGACGAGATCATTGCACCCGCGGCGCCGCCCCACGACGGATTCCAGTCCGTCGCCGCGGTCACGGATTCGTCGAGCGTTTGGTTGGTGTAACCCTGTGCGTGTGGTGTCGGGAACGCGTTGGTCGTGGGAAAGCTGGTGTGCTCCATGCCGAGTGGTGTCGTGATCTTGGTGTCGATGACGTCCGACAGTTTTGAGCCGGAGACCTTTTCGATCACCATTCCCAGCAGAATAGTGTTGGTGTTCGAGTAGTCGACGGTGGTCCCTGGTCGAAGTTGGAGTGGGAGGTCCTTGACGTATCCGACGAGTTCCTCCGGTGTGAAAGTTCGGCGAGGATCCGAAAGATATTCCATCACAAACTGTTCAGACGTCGTGTAGTCCACGAGGCCGCTGCGCATCCCTGCCAGATGACGCAAGCTGATCGCATCACCTTCCATGACCCCGTCGACGTACTGGGAGATCGGATCGTCGAGACCGATCTTTCCCTCGTCGACCAATTGCAGCAGGGCGGTGACGGTAAATGTCTTGGTGACGCTACCGATCCGGTGGTAGAAGTCGGTCTCCATCGGTGCCTTGGTTGCAGTGTCGGCAACTCCTGCAACCTTCACATAGTTGCCGTCGGGTCCCCAAATGCCCACCATCGCACCGGGAATCCCCGTCGAATTCACCGCAGCGTCGATGATCGAATCGAGCTGGCCGGTGATGGCAGAGTCCATGACCTTGTCAGTGGTGGATGTGGGATTGTCTGCGGATTTGTCCGTGCTGCAGCTGATTACAGCGCCGGCAACCATGGCGCTGCACAGGCCGACAAGCATGATGCGTCTTGCTCCGGTTTTCATGAGTCGAACTCTGCCTGTCCGAGGGCACTCACACATCGACCCCGGGTACGGCAGACGCAGTCCCCAGGTACCTCCTCAACCGGTACCGGGGGACTACGGAACCCTGGCCTGAACCCTTGACTTGGGTCAGAGCCCGCCGTCGAAGAACGCCGCCAGCGCCGGTGCGGGGTCTGCCGCGGTGCCCATATTTGCTACGCCGACAACGATCAATCCCAGCGTGAACAGTGCAGTGAGAAGGCCTATCGACCCCGACATGAATCTCGTCCGCCTGTCGGATCGTGCCGTTCTCGCGAAGCGTGCCCACACGACCACAGTCACGGCCAGTGATATTGCTGCCGCGATCAGCGCGATCACCGCCATGGCCAAGTGATACCGCGCGAAGTCGCTGATCATCAGTTCGAGGGCGGGACTTTGCTGATTTCCGGTGGCCGTCGACTGAGCGAGCTGTTGTCGGACCTGCCCGACAGTTTCGGAGAGTGCCCCATCCGTCTGGGCCACGGGCAACATCGAGATCAGCGAAGAGAAGGGTGCGACAACACCTTGGACATTTGCCATCACGAGTACCGAAGAGAACAGCGCGAGGAGCGTGACCAGGCCTCCCGCCGAGACGAATGCGAGTTTCTTTACAACCGTCAGAGAGCCGGCGTTCACGAACGACGCCTTGACCATGCGGCCGAGTGCGAGCAGAACCGTCAGCAGGATTACCGCGATCACAGCCTTGGCCACGTGGTAACGCAGCCAGTAGTCGACAGCGGACTCCAAGCTCGGAGAGAAGGCTTGGACACCGGAACTCCAGTATTCGACGAACGCGGCGCGGACCGTCTCGACGAGTTCCCCCTCGCCTGCGTACCCATCGCCCGGCCTACTCGTCAGCATGCCCGGGGCGAGAACGAAGGCAGCGGAGAAACCGGCGACCAACGCGATCAACGCGGCGATCTTGCGACCGGAGGACTGCGTCGAGCGCGTCGGCCCCGCAGTGTTGTGCAGTGGAGAGTTGTGCAGTGGGATTCCTCCAGCGTGATGAGCGATCATCTGGTCACCGTCCACAAGGTCATGTCAACGAGTGTAGAAATCGGTACACCGGACTTCATCGTTCGAGAGGATGATATTTCCGGTGATGGCGTCCGCCCGCCGTCGCCGCTGCCGTCGGCATCCCCTCAGCACTCGACGACATTGACGGCGAGTCCGCCTTCACTGGTTTCCTTGTAACGCACGGACATGTCGTTTCCGGTTTGGCGCATGGTTTCGATGACGGTATCGAGGCTCACTACATGCGTCCCGTCACCCAGGTATGCGAGCTGAGCTGCGGTGACTGCAGTCGAGGCGGCTACGGCATTTCGTTCGATGCAGGGGATTTGGACCAGGCCACCAACCGGATCGCAGGTCAGCCCCAGATGGTGTTCCATGGCAATCTCAGCTGCATTCTCGATTTGTCGTGGTGATCCGCCCATGACAGCGCACAAGCCGGCTGCCGCCATCGCGCAGGCAGCTCCGACTTCACCCTGGCACCCCGCCTCCGCACCCGAGATCGAGGCATTCGCCTTGATGATCGATCCGATTGCGGCAGCGGTGAGGAGAAAGGTTCGAACGTCGTGAGCGCCGGCGCCCGTCGCACGTATGTGGTGGTAGAGCACCGCCGGCACGATGCCTGCGGCACCGTTCGTCGGAGCCGTTACCACGCGGCCACCTGCTGCATTTTCTTCGTTGACCGCCATGGCGTAGACGGTCAACCACTCGCGTGAGGATGGTGCGCAGTTACGTTGTTCCAGTTGAATGTTCGCAGACCGTGCTCTTCGGCGAACTCCGAGACGCCCGGGCAATACACCTTCGGTCTGGGTGCCGCGTTCGATGCATGCGCGCATCGCGGACCAGATCGCGTCGATGCCGGCGAATGCCCGATCCTGGCCGTGTATCGCGATTTCGTCCGACAGTGCCAGCTCGGCGATAGTTCCGGAGTCGCATTCCGCCAGTAGTTCTTTCGCGGTTCGATAGTGTGAGTTGATCGAATGCGTGCTTGCTTGCGTCTCCGTTCCGGCGCGCTGTACGAATCCGCCACCGATCGACAGATATGTACTCGTACAGACGATTTCGTTACCCTTGAAGGCTGTCAGTGTCATCGAGTTGGGGTGCCCGTGACGGCGAACGAGTGGCTCGAACACCATGTCCTCGCGAGTGAACACAACATGTCCGAGTGAACCGCCGACTAGCATCACCGATCCTCCGTCCGACAGTTCGGCCCATCGCCCGTGAACGTCGGTCGGCTCGCACGTTTCAGGATCCAACCCACGAAGTCCCGCAATCACCGCGTCGGGAGTGCAGTGACCTATTCCGGTGGCGGCGAGAGAGCCGTGCAGGTTGCAGCGAATTCGGTCGACCGACGCGGTCAAGCCGGCGGCGGAGAGCTCGCCGCCGAAAGTGCGAGCGGCGCGCATCGGACCGACCGTGTGTGAACTGGAGGGTCCGATGCCGATGGAGAAGAATTCGAGAGCGGAAACATAGACGCCGGTGGTGCTCATTCGGCGCTCGTGACGGTGGTCGCTCCTGACTCGCGCTGGGCCGCAATCGTCAGGAGATTGGAGCGCGAGTCCCCGGTGGCGGCTCGGATCACTGTGCGCGCCATTGCGATTGCTCCGTGCAGAACAGCTTCGTCGCCCGCTGTGGAGCGGGCATCAGCGGCAAACTCGATAGTGTGAGGAACTCCGGTGACGCCGCGCAACGCGATCATCGGGTGGATCGAGGGGACCACCTTCGACACGTTGCCCATGTCCGTCGAGCCGCCGGTCAGGGGAGTTCGGGCGGCCGCGGTGCGGCCCAGGCTCGCGATCTCCTCGTCCCAGATCGTCGCCAGCACGCGATGTTGAACAAGCTCCTCGTAGCGCGGTTCGGCGCGTTCGGTCGACCAGGAGCAGTCGCTGGCCACAGCTGCGCCCTCGAAGCAGGAGAGCATGCGACGCTTGGCGTCCAACAGCACGTCGAGTTCTGCGGCCCGAACTTCCGCTCGCACCAACGTCGAGGCCGGAATGATGTTTGTTGCTTCGCCGCCGTGCTCGACGTAGGCGTTGAGCCTGACGTCGGACGGAAGTTGTTGACGGAGAAGTCCGATGGCGACCAAGGCGATCGTGGCGGCGTCACCTGCGTTGATGCCCTTGTGTGGCGCAGCGGCCGCGTGTGCGGCTCGTCCGGTGTAGGTCACGTCGAACCGGTCGACTGCCTGCGTTCCGGTGACGGTGCAACTGACGTCTTCACCTGCAGCGCCGTGGACCATGATCGACATCGCCGCGCCCTCCCATGCGCCACGTTCGAGCAGCAAGACTTTCCCGCCGCCATGTTCTTCGGCCGGCGTACCGAGAAGGACGACGGTCAGGCCGTGTTCCTCCGCGACCTCTCCGAGCGCGATAGCTGCTCCCAGTCCGGCAGCGGCGATGACATTGTGTCCACACGCATGACCGATGTCGGGAAGGGCGTCGTACTCGGCGCAGACTACGACGCGGAAGGGGCCGGAGCCTCGCACAGCTTCGAATGCCGTCTCGAGGCCGTAGGCGGCGCGAGTAACCGTGAAGCCGGCTTCCTGTGCGGCGTCCGCCAAGAGGGCGGACGCCCGATGCTCTTCGAATGCCAGCTCTGGGTGAGCATGGATCGTGTGGCTGACATCGATGAGGCGTGATGCCCACTTCTCGATCGTGCTCGAAACCGAGTCTGTGTGGGTGAGGGTGTCAGCGATGGACATGGGTATTGCTTCCTTTCAACATCTTTGGTTCTCTGTGTCTTCGGATCGCGGTGTCTTCAGTTCTGAGCGTCTTCGGGTGCAGTTCTAGTGCCAGAGGCCCAGCGCGAACTCCGCGACGACCACGGAAAGTAGGTAAGAGGCGAGGATCGCGACGATTCCGACGGGCACGATCTTCCAGCCGATCGTCTTGAGCAAGGGAAGGTCCTTGCCGAGGCTGAGACCTGCGACAGTCAAGGTGAGGGTGCAGATCGAGAGAAAGTCGACAGTCCCGACGGTGCTCGAGACGAAATCACCGATGGGGGACCACGGTGTTGTCGCCAAGGCGCCGATGGTGATGATTGCGATCATCGCCGCGATCTTGCCGCGCGTCAGGCGGGCCACGCCGACGCCCAGGAGCAACAATCCGGTGAGGATCAGGTAACCGACGATGATCGATCGAGATACGCCACCCGCTGCGATCGAGGAGACGATGACCCCACCGACGAACAGAATCGGAACGATGGTGGTCAGCGGCACGGTGACGCTCGGCGCAACCGCTCGTGGGGCAGTGTCGGCTTTCCGTTCGCTGGTCGACTTCGAGCGCTTGGTGAGTGCGCCGTAGATTCGATCGGCAAGGGGGAGTGCGACATACATGCCGACATACACGCCGAGGAGGCCGGTGATGATGTTGGATGTTGCCGCTACGGCGAGTACCTGGTCGGCCATCTCGGGGTGCGCCGAAACGACGCTGGCGGCAGCGGCAGCCATCATCGAGCCGGATCCGACCCCAGCACCCATCGCCAATGCAAGGGGGTCGAAGATGTTGAAGGATGTCGCCAGCGACGCAATCAGGCTGATCAGCACGGCACCGAACAGAGTGCCGAAGACGTACATCGACAGGACACCACGGTACTGGTCGGAATCGGGACCGTAGCGTTCACTGACCATCGCGAAGGACCCCTCGCGGTCGATGGAGAAGGTGGCTCCGACGGTGGCCGGTCCCATCCGAAGGAGTACCGCCAGCGGGAGTGCGAGAGCGATAGTGCCGAACAAGTGCCCCAGTTCCTGCAGTAGCAGGGCGGGGCCCGCCTCGAACAACAGTTGGATGTTCGGGCCGATGGTGAAAGACAGTCTCGCGCAAAGCAAGAGAACAGCCAGCCCCATGATTGCCGAGGCTGCGGCCTGAAGATCGAGGCCGAGAGGTTTCCACTTCTGACTCGAGACGAGACCGCCGGCAATCAGTCCCCACACCATGGGCAAGATCGTGATGGCGGCAGCGCCGACAGGAATCACTGCGGGGCCGATCAGTTGGGCACCTGCCGCAAGCGCGAGGAGCAGAATCGCCACGATCCACAGCCGTGGCGACCTCAAGGCGAAAACGATCTTTTGCGTCGGGGTTTGATCGCTGACCGGAGAATCGTCATGCGAGACAGGGAATGCTTCGGTCATGTCGGTGTCTTTCTCGAGGGGGCGAACGAACGCAAGAAGCAAGCGTTCTCGAGGTTCAGGATTTGGTGGACTATTGATGTGATGAAGTTAGGATCGATGCGTTTCGATCCTGTTTCGGTGCAGCATTCTTTTGAAAGTGAGGTCCTCGGTGCAGGATCAGGTGCTCAAGGACGAAGATCTTCGGCTGTTGAACGCACTGCAGATCAGGCCGCGAGCCTCGTGGTCCGAGCTTTCACGCGCGATCGGTTCCGACCCGGTCACCCTGACCAGGCGTTGGGAGCGTCTGCACTCGCAAGGGATAGCGTGGATCGCTGCGTACCGTGGGGGTCCCATTGTGTCGGCGACCGCACTGCTCGAGATCGAATGCGCACCGGCACAGACCTTGAGCGTGGCCGAACAGATCGCGCACGATCCCGAAGTTCTCACAGTCGATCTCACAACCGGCAATCGGGATCTACTCGTCACGCTCACCTGCACTGACCTCGATCAATTGTCCAGGTACGTCTTGGAACGAACACGATCGCTGCCGATGGTCACTGCGATGCGAACTCAGATCGTGTCCTCGGCGAATTCCGACGCACGAAACTGGCGTCTACGTGCTCTCGATGCGGAAGAAATTGCCGCGCTCGAGTCGGCCCCGGCGGCGAAGAGTCGTGGGGTACGCGCCAGCGAAGAGGAACAGTCGAAGCTGTTCGACATCCTTTCTCGCGAACCACGAATTACCGTCTCGGCCCTCGCTGCAGCCCTCGGCGTCACGCCGGCTCGCGCCGGGGCGCTCCTTTCTCACGAGCTGTCGACGGGGCGCCTGGTCGTCCGCACGGAGATTGCTCGGCCCTACTCCGGCTGGCCGGTCTACGCCTGGTATTTCTTACGTCTCGAGGGGCGAAAGGAAACCATTGCTCAGCGCCTTTCCCTCCTGCGTGAGGCGAGGCTTGTTGCTTCGACGATCGGCAGCTACGACATCGCATTGGCGGTGTGGCTGCGCTCGATCGACGACGTGCAGCGTTTGGAAGGTTATCTCGCCGAGCAGTTTCCGGGCGTATCCGTGGTGGACCGGTCGATCGTCCTGCGTACGCCGCATCATCTACATCGAACAATCGATGTGTCGGGTCGAAGCATGCCGAAGCACGGGTGATCCGTAACGCGTTCGCGCGGATCGGGTGCTCTCCGACTACTGGGGGATCGCCACGTCGACGATCAAGCCGTAGTGATCGGAACCTTCGATCTCGATGCGCTCGAGAGACTTCGCCTGTGCACCCCGCAGAAGTACATGGTCGATGCCGACGATCGCGGGAAATTTTTTGTCCGCCGGGTAGGTGCGAACGATGCCGACTCCCAATTGGTCTGCGGTATCGGAGTAGCCGACGTCGAGAAGGTCACGGAATTGCTTGTGCGTGAAGGTCGTGTTGAAATCGCCACTGACGACGACGGTTCCCTCCGCGGCAGCGGCGTCGAGCGCGTTTCGCAAAGTGCTCAGCTCGGCAGTCCACACGTCGGGCGGGGTCACGTACGCCGGTCCGGGGTGAACCGCCAGAAGGGTGAACGGGGTTGAGAATCCCACTTCGGCAACAAGATTGGTAGGTCCGAAGCCGTTCAATTCCCGAGTTTCCGTCAGCGGATAACGACTGTAAATACCTGCGCCACCCCCGCCGGCCTCGTCCGGTACCAAGTAGTGATGCGGCAGCAGTTGCTCGAGCCCTTGATCACTCAGAGAGCCTTCGAGTGATGTGGTCAGTTCCTGAACCGTCAGGACATCGACTGCCTTCTCACGCACCGTCGAAGTCAAACTGACGGGGTCTGCCTGCCCGAAGAGAAGGTTCGCTTGCATTACACGCAGAGACGGCCCGTCGATTTCGGAACTGTTTGCTACATACAATGGACTGATCACCGACGCGCCCACCGCTATCAGTACCACCGAAATCGCCAGCAGGATCCAGCGGCGAAAAACCAGGCATATCAGGGACGCTGCGAGTGTGACTGCAAGCAGCATCGGGACAAAGGAGGCCACGGCGATCAACGGGTTGATCGGCTTGGTGGAGTACAACGAGATCAGCGCAATGACACCGACGGCAATCCCACCCACCCCGGCGACCTGAGCGATACGGCGAGCCGGAACGTTGTCCGTCGTGAATCCCATACCAAACGGTACCTAATGCAGCTTAGGCTCCCGATTGCCTGGCGTTGTCAGTCGCCGGTTCGGGTGCGGAATGCGTTCACGGCCGCTTCGATGGTCGGGTAGAAGTGCGTCGAATCGAACCTGTCGCCGACCCCGAATCGGATGAGTCGATCCTTGATCGGACCTTTCATCTCCGCGAATGCCAATCGAATTCCTTTGCCCTCCAAAAATGTATCCAGATCGACGAGTTCGTCGACGGCGGTCGTGTCGAGCCCGGTGATCGGCTCGGCGGCAATGACCACCCATTCGACCGGGTCGGGTGCCTTGGCGACGACGGAGCGAACGTACTCGTCGAAGATCTCGCCGTTCGCGAAAAACAGTGGTGCGTCAAATCTCACCAACACGAGGCCGGGGATGCGATGTCCGTCCGGGTGGCGTTCGACGTCGTGGAATCCCGCGGGTTCGCCCGTCTCGACGAGTTCGGTTCGATGTGGCTGCCATACCTGCGCGATGACCGCTACGAAGGAGAGTCCGATCGCAACAAGGATGCCTTGAAGCACCCCGACCAGGGCAACGCCCAGAAACGCCGCGACGGCGAGGCCGAATTCCACGGTGCTCATGCGCCACATGCGGACCATGCCGCCCACGTCGATCAGTGCACACGCGGCGACGATGACGACGGCGGCCAGTGTTGCATCGGGCAGATATGCAGTGAGTCCGGGAGCGACGAGGACAAACACCAGGACGGCGAGTGCTCCGACGACACCGGCCAATTGTGTATGCGCCCCACTCTGTTCGGCTACCGGCGTCCGTGATCCGCTCGCCGATATCGGAAATCCGCCGAACAGTCCGCCGGCCACGTTCGCGACACCGATCGCCTTCATCTCGGTACTGCCGTTCACGTCCTCGCCGTGGCGGGCGGCGAAGGTACGCGAGAGAACGCCGGTGTCGGCGAAGGCAATCAGCGCGATACCGGCCGCCGGTCCGATCAGGTGCCCGACGTCCTGCCAGGTGACTCCACCGAGAGAGGGGAGGGGAAGTCCTTCCGGCAGTGCGCCGACCATGCCGATGTCATCGGTGAGACCGGCGGCGGCGGACAAGACTATTGCCGCGACGACGGCGACCAGCACACCGGGTACAACAGGCACCCAGAGCCGGAAGACCACAATGACAATGAGTGAACCCACGCCGATGACGGCAGCGAGTGGATCGACATCTCCACCGGCCAGAGCCTTTCCGATCTCACCGATTTCACCGAGGAGGCCGGACGCGTCGACGGAGAAACCGAGCAGCTTGGGAATCTGACCGATTACGACGACGAGCGCGATGGCGTTGAGGTAGCCGAGGCGGATCGGTTTCGAGAGGAGTTCGGTCACGAAACCCAGACGCAGAAATCCGCCGATCACGAGGATGAGCCCGACAAGAACGGCGAGAACTCCGGCTAGTGCAAGCGCGTTCTCCGAATCGCCGACCACCGCCAGCGGTATGACTGCGGCGGCGATGAGCGGTGCCAGCGACGAATCAGGTCCGAGTACAAGAATCTTCGACGGTCCGACTACCGCATACGCGAGCAACGGCACGATGGTTGCGTACAGACCGGCGTACGCGGGCAATCCGGCGGCCTCGGCGTAGCCCATCCCCGCCGGGATCAGCAGGGCCGTCAAGACGAGCCCCGCTGTGATGTCGGTTCGCAGCCATTCGCGGCGGTACCCGCGGGCAGTCGCGATCCCCGGTAGCCGACCTAGACCCTCCGTCCACGTCATCGTGTGATTGTCCCTCCCTCAGCGGAGTGACGGGCGCGCTGGGGGGCAACTGCAGTGGTCGCGGTGATGGCGACAGGTGTCGGTGAGAGGCGGCGGCGTCGGATCGCCTTTTCCAACTCGACGACAACCGGGATGATCAGCGACCAGCCTAGGCAGACGAGCCACTGGGCGCCGGTCAGTGAGGTTGTCATGAGGAGATCCTGGAGAACACCCGCCTCGACGGCAAATACGGTCACGACCGTGGGGATGGTCAAGATCTTGATGGCACCGAGAACCGGCGGAACAAGTCCGGACTCGGGATCACGCCGCATGGTCAACCCAGCGAATATCGAACCGAGAGAGAGCACTACGAATGCGGTGGTCATGGGGACATTCGCCTCAGTAGTGCTCATTTCGCCGGGTGCGAGAAGCATCGCTGCGAGTGTCACGGCAAATTGCAAAACGCCGTACGCGAGCCACTGAGCGACTGCGCTTCGATGTGCGATCGGCATCTTGGGATCGCGTGGCGGCTTGTTCATCAGATCCGGTGGCGGCGGGTCGAGCATGATCACGGCGACGGGGAACAGTGTGATGAAGAAGTGCTGGAACAGCACCATCAGCGGTGTCAGTGCCACACCCTCGTTGATGTTGAAGATGCTCGCGGCGAGGAAGAGGAGAACCAACGAGAAGAGTTTCGACATCTGGTAGCGGATGTACGAGACGATCTTCCCGTAGATGTTGCGGCCCAGGGTGATCGCGGTGATGAGGGTTCCGAAGTTGTCGTCGGTGAGCACCATCTTGCCCGCCTGTTTGGTTACCTCACTGCCCGAGCCCATGGCGACGCCGATATCGGCCTTCTTCAACGCGGCGGCGTCGTTGACAGCATCTCCGGTCATCGCGACCACGGCGCCACCGCTCTGCATGACATCGACCAAGCGAAGTTTGTCCTGCGGAGTGACTCGGCCGAACACGTGCAGGTTCGGCAACGCGGCCGAGAGTTCGTCATCTGTCATCGCTTGCAATGCGGCTCCGCCGACCGCGCCCGGGCCGAGTCCGAGTTCGGCACCGATCGCGGCGGCGGTGATGGCATGGTCGCCGGTGATCATGCGGACCTCGATGCCGGCCCGGTGTGCGGTTCGCACCGAATCGACCGCCTCCGGACGCAGCGGGTCGATGATGCCTGCCATACCGACAAACGTCAGGTCCTCGACAAAGGACATAGGGTCCGCCACGACAGCGTCTTCCCGTCCGTCGAGTCGTCTGACAGCGAATGCAAGCACCCGAAGACCCTTCTCGGACATGGACTGATTTGCTGCCGTGAGTTCGTCTCGGACTTCCTCGATCGGTACCTGCCGGCGGCCGGGGAGAAAGGCCGAAGAACAACGAGCGAGGACGACATCGGGTCCGCCCTTGACCAATCCGACGAACTGACTTACGCCGTCGACTTCGAGATGGTGGTACGTGGCCATGAACTTGTACGCGGAATCGAACGGAACCGTCGCCACCCGCGGGTAGGTCCGTCTGGTGAGTGGTGCGTCGGCACCGATCTTTGCCGCGAGCACCACGAGTGCGGCCTCGGTCGGGTCGCCGACAACTTCCCCGGAATCGGAAACCGTTGCATCGCTGTCGAGACACAGTCCGTATGCGAGAAGGGTGAAGTCGGGCGGTGCCTCGCCGGCAACCTGCGTGATCCTTCCCGCTTTGGCGTAGCCTTCGCCGTCGACCGTGTACCAACGGCCGTGGACGTACAGCGATCGGACGGTCATCTGGTTCATGGTCAGCGTGCCGGTCTTGTCCGAGTTGATTGCACTGGTCGCGCCGAGGGTTTCGACGTCGGTCAGGTTCTTCACGACGGCCTTGGCGTCGGCCAGTTGACGGGCCCCGTAGGCCAGCATTGCCTGGACGAAGGTTGGCAGGCCGGTCGGAATCGCGGACACTCCCATCGCGATACCAAGGAGCAGAAGCGTTGTCAGGTCCTGACCACGAATGAGTCCGATGACGACGATGACGATCACGGCTGTCCACGCGATGATGCCGAGAAGTTTGGTGAGAGAGTCCAATTCTCGTTGCAGTGGCGACTTGCCAGGGGCGACGGCCGACAACATCGACGCGATCTGGCCGATCTGCGTCTGCATTCCGGTCTCGGTGACCACCATGGTCGCTGTGCCGCGGGTGACCGAGGTGTTCTGGAACACCAGATTGCTGCGGTCTCCGAGTGGAATATCCTCATTGCTCAGCGTTTTCGGGTCCTTCGGGATCGGCGCGCTTTCCCCGGTCAATGCGGCTTCCTGTGTCTCCAGGGTGGTCGAGGCGAGCAACCGTCCGTCGGCAGCGATGATGTCTCCTGCCTCGACTTGGACGACGTCACCCGGCACCAGTTCGGTAGCGTCGAGCTGAATCAGGTTCCCGTCACGAATGACCCGCGCTTGGGGTGTCTGCATCTTGGCGAGCGCGTCGACGCTGGCCCGTGCCTTCAACTCCTGTCGAGTTCCGAGGACGATGTTGAGCACGACGAGCACCGCCACCACGATCGCTGTCGGCACTTCACCGATGGCGATGCTGACCGCGGCCACGGCGACGAGCATCAAGTTCATCGGATCTTTCAGTTGCAACAGTGCGATCGACCACGTCGACGGCGGTGGCGTCGAGGTGATTTCGTTCGACCCGTAGCGTTGTCGACGTTGGTCGGCCTCACTCGATTGCAGTCCGCGCTGCTGGTCCGACTGCAGTACGGACACGACTGATTCGCCACTCTGCGCATGCCACGGCGTGGGGCTCATGACCGCACGTCCTTTCCTTGGCGATCGTCAATACCGGGTCGGAATCCAGTGAAGCGGTTGTTTGGGCGTCTGGTAGCCGTGGGCCTTCTGCCGTTTCGGCAGGGTGATGTCAGTGGATTGCACGGGCTCGTAGGGGATCTGACTCAAAATGTGACTGATGATGTTGAGTCGTCCGCGTTTCTTGTCGTCGTTGTTCGCGACATACCAGGGCGCCCAGCCGGTGTCGGTGAAGCGAAACATCTCGTCGCGAGCACGCGAGTAGTCGTACCAATGACTGAACGACTTCAGATCGAGATTCGACAGCTTCCAGATCTTTCGAGGATCGTCGATCCGGCTTTGCAGACGTAAGAGCTGCTGTTCTTCGCTGACCTCGAGCCAGTACTTGAGCAGGATGACTCCCGATTCCACGATCGCGCGTTCGACGGTCGGAATGAGCTGGAGAAATTGATGAGCCTGTTCTTCGGTGCAAAAGCCCATCACTCGTTCGACTCCGGCACGGTTGTACCAACTTCGGTCGAAGATGACGATCTCGCCCGCCGCCGGGAGATGTGGGACGTAGCGCTGGACATACATCTGCGAATGCTCTCGCTCGGTCGGCGCCGGTAGAGCAACCACCCGGAACACTCGTGGACTCACGCGTTCGGTGATGGCTTTGATTACTCCGCCCTTCCCCGCGGTATCTCGGCCTTCGAACACGATGCAGACCTTGGCGCCAGACGATTTGACCCACTCCTGCAAAGCCACGAGCTCACCGTGCATCGGCTTGAGTTCGTGGCGGTATACCTTGTTCTTCATCGGTTTTTCTGCGACGAGTGCCGCGTCGTCGTGAAGAATCCGAGCGTTCTTTCCCACTTCCACTCCTTGGAGACGTGAGCGCGCGGGGCATCGTCCGCTCGTATGTGTATGCCCCGTATTCGGTCAACCTATTCTCTCCGGGATCGCGACTCGAATCGTGTTGTTTTCGAGCCCGTTTCGAGTCTTGACGGTGTCAGCGATCGGCGCGAGTATTAATTGATGACTGGCGACGAAGAGTTGCTCCACGTCCAGCGGGTGATCACTCGCCTGATTTCCCGGTATCCGAATGTTCCTCCACCGGAGATCGAAAACAGAGTGCGAACAATTCACCAACGTTTTGCGGGGTGTCGGATACGTGATTTCGTGCCTCTCCTTGTCGAAAAGGCGGCCAGACACGAGATCTCGAACCGGATGATCGTGATTCCGATAATGGATGAACGGTCCGCAGTGCTGAACCCTCTCGAACTGTAGCCGGAACGGACGTCGTCGGCGCATACTGAAATGACCTTGGACCAGGGAGTTTTGGCCGACTGCAGATTTCAGGCGCGGAATGTCAGCCTCCCGAACTCCTTATGTGTAAACCGAGTACAGGGAGCGTTGACATGGAAGGTTTCTGGGAATTCTTCTGGTTCATCTTCGTCTGCTTTGCCTTTGTGGCGTATTTGAGCGTGTTGTTCTCGATCATCACCGACTTGTTCCGTGATCACGAGACTTCGGGTTGGGCCAAGGCGTTGTGGATGATTTTCCTCTTCGTCATTCCATTCTTGTCCGCGATGATCTACGTGGTTGTCAAGAATGACGGAATGACTCGGCGGTCGATGGAGGCCGCTCAACAGCACATACACGCGCAGAGTGACTACATTCGAACCGTCGCCGGCAGGTCTCCGACTCAGCAGATTGCCGACGCCAGAGAGCTTCTCGACTCCGGCGCGATCAACGAAGAGGAATTCCAGGCAATCAAGGCAAAGGCGCTGGCGTAGTTTTCGTATCTTCTGCCCCAGGCCTGGCGTCGTCGGTTCCGGCGTCGTCAGGCCGGGCGTCCTGCGCGGCGGCGCGTGCGGGACGAACCAGCACTTCGAGAGCTACGAGTGCAACCAGCGCAATGATGACGATCCAACCCACGACCAGACCGGTGGGGTAGCGCCAGAAGAGCAGCAACAGTGCGGCGATGCCGATGATGGCGCAGCGCAGCGGAACACGAAGCTGATTGGCCCACCGCTCCACCTGATTCGGCGTACGGCCGCTTGAAGAATGCCGGACGAAGTCCAATGCCTGCCCGTAGCCTCGTCGAACGGCGATCGCCGACGACGACCCACCGACCAGGTAGGCCCCGAGCCCTATCACCACGCCGAGGACCGCGACCGCTCGCAGGCTCGTGCGCAGTGGTACCAGAACTGTGTCGATGACGGCAGTCGCGGCGTCTGGCGAGAGGATATCGGTGGGCACACTGTCGAGGTAGATTGCGCGTCCGATGAGAATTCCGATCGCGAGAACCAGCATTCCCAACGCAATCGACAAGCCGACCAGGGACAGTGCGCGGAGCCTGCGACCGGTTGGCGCAACGGCGACAGCGGCTGCCGCGCAAGCGATTCCCAACCACGGCAGCACCGCTGAGACCTTGTCGAGTGCCGAGACGGCTCGCTGAGCCTTCACCAGTTCGGGGGACTGGAAGAGAACAAATTCCTTGTCCACGGAGGGGATTTTGTCTGCGAAGGCGAAGCCGCGGTCGATCAAAGCTGCTTTGACCCTGTCGATGATCGTACTGAGCGAAATGCTGACGGTTCCGCTCTGATCGACTTCGACGGAATTGGGGCCGTAATCTCCGGTCATGACCGAGACCAGTGCGTTGTGCGCCGATCGGTTCGCTTGAATCCACAAGTCCTCGAACTGTTGTGACCGAACGAGCGAGCCCACCGTGTCATGAACAAAGCTCTTTGCCTGGCCGGCGATCACCGGTGCCAACCCCACTACGGCTTGATCCAGACGCGGCGCGTTGGCCGCAAGATTCGACACGTCGGTCAGTGCGGTGAGTGCGTCGGTGGTGAGCCCCTCGACGTCGACACGATCGAAGATCTCGTCGGTGATCTGATTCGTGATCTCGGCCTGCACGGCGGGATTCTCGCCCAGTGGCGCGACCGTGCTGACGTAGCGGTCCGTATCGAGTATCTGACTACGGGTGAAGCGGGTGGTCACGGACAAGACTGCAAGGAGGGCGACCAACACCAGCAGTATCGCCACGGCAGTCCACCGGAGTCCGTGTCGAGGTGGCCGGGAGACTTGCTCGACGGTCGTTTCGCGGGCGCTGGGAGTCTGCTCTCGAAGTGTTGCAACCTCTTGCCGCAACCTGGCTAGTTCGGCACGTTCGTCCTCCTGGAGTGGGCCGTCGTTCGTGCCGTTTGCCATCATGTTCCTCTCCGGAGGGAAACTACTGCCGCACAGATGAAAACGCTGAATTCGATGGGTGTATCCGAAGTCGAGACCTCAGATCACGTCGGGATTCCATGTCGCGACAGCCCAGATGACGAATACGTCGAGCGCGATGATGGTGATCGACCACCACGGAGAGTGGGGTAGCCACAGGAAATTCGCGAGGATCGAGAGCGAACAGAAGATTATCGCGCCTACCCGTGCCCACGTCGCGCCGGTGAAGAGCATGATTCCGACAGCGGTGACGAGCACGCCGAGTACGAGGTGAATCCATCCCCAGGAGGTGAGGTCGAATTGGTACGCGTATTCAGGGCCGACGACGGTCACATCGTCCTTGGATATCGCCGAGATGCCTTGGAGAATTTCGAGCACGCCGACGGTGACGAGAAGAACGGCTCCGCCCAGCGCGCTTCCTTTTGCCACACCTTGCTTGACCAGTGATTCCTCGGCCATGACCGCCCCTTGGTATCAAGTGCGAAATTGCCTGGCGTAACTCCGTATTGCGACTATTTACGGTGGTGAAGTATCCCGCCACGGGGCAAATCAAACATTTCAGCGCTGGACATCCTCGCGATATTCGCTCGCCCACGAATCCGAGAGGATCTACCGTGACGGCATGGATGTGGAGGACGCAGGCATGACGCCGACGACTGCGCCGGTAACAATTCGGACGGATCGACTGGTGCTTCGTACCTACCGTCCCGGCGATCATCAGGACCTTCTCACCTTCTACGGGCGTAGCGACGTGTGCCTGTATTTGTTCAACGAACCCTGGAGCCCGGACGATGCGCGAGAGGCAGTGCAGACCAGAATGTCTCGCCGCGACCTGACAGCGGGCGCGGTGGCTCTTGTCGTCGAATACGAGGGCCGGGTTGTCGGAAGCGTGAGTGCCTGGCTAGTCGACGAATCAGGGGACGCTGTCGACACCGAGCGCACCGCCGAAGTCGGGTGGGCATTCTCGCCCGACTTCGGCGGCCGAGGATTCGCGACGGAAGCTGTGACCGCTCTGATCGACCTGGTCTTCGCGACACCCCGATTGCGCCGCGTGGTCGCGCAGATGGATGCGAGAAACGAATCCTCGGCGCGACTCGCGCGGCGAATCGGGTTGCGGCGAGAGGCACATTTTCGGCAGAACGCGTGGATCAAGAACGAGTGGACCGACACTGTGGTTTTTGCAACGCTGCGCAGTGAGTGGCCTACAAGTCTCTGATCAGGAGGGCCGAGCTGCTACTTCGCAACCAGTTCGGTCAACTGGGGGACCAGCTCGTCAGTTGCCCATGGAACGCTCAAAACGCTGACGTACATGGTGGCGGCTGTCAGGCGATTGTCGGTGATCCACAAGTCCTTCCCGTTGGCGATAACCGGCCACCGTGCGAACAGGGTGTTGGCCAACGTGCTGTCGACTTCCGACTGATCGCTTGCCCATCCGAGATATACGTCGGTGTAGATCGTGTCGAGCTTTTCCATGCTGATGCCGAACAGGAACGAGTCGCCTGCAAAGTTCTTGGCACCGTTGACCACGTCGGGAGCAACTGTGAGTCCGAGGTTTTCGACGAACTTCACGCGCGGATCGTCCGGGCCGTAGATGGCCGTTTCGGTTTCGCCTTCGCGGATGTAAGACCCGAAGGCGAACGTGACTCCATTGAATTCAGGATGGCTGGTCTTCGACTCTTCCACCGTCTTTTCGACGGACTTGATCAAATCCGCGGTCTGGGCCGGGCGCCCCAAGGCCTTGCCGACATCGGTGGCGAGGTTTTGCCACGAACTCGGCTGGTACGGCTTGGTGTCGTAGGGGAGTGTCGGGGCGATCGAGCTCAGACGCGAATAGTCCTGCTCGGAGAAACCGGAGTACGGGGCCAGAATCAGGTCGGGGGCGGCATTGAGGATCTGCTCGAACAGAAGCTCACCGCTGTCGGAGTAGTACGGCGCCGGTGTGGGCAGCGGCTGGCCCGACTTCTCGAGTTCCGCGCGCGTCCACGGGAGGAAGCCGTCGGCGTCGCCGGCCCACGAGTCCTTCTGCATTGCAATCGGAGTGACGCCGAGGGCGATGACAGTGTCGGCCGCTGCGGAATCGAGGGTGAGGATCCTGGTCGGTTCCTTGTCGATGGTGGTGCCGCCGAATGCGTGCTCGATCGTGACGGGGTATGCGCCGTCCTCGACAGCAGATGCCGACGAACTATTTTCCTGGGCGTCCGATGACGACTGCGTGCAGGCGGTCAGAGGCAGTGCGGCCGCCACCATCAGCGCAACGACAATTCGCCTCTTCCGTAGGGGACGAATTCTCTGACGGGCAGATCTGAACACGCGAAACTCCTCGGGATAGATCGGGGAAGTGCTTGCACGACTCAGCGCGGTACGCACATGAGAGCAGGCTTACCTAAGTGAATCTAGGGCGCGTGCGTGTAGCGAAGGGGCCAGCAGATGTCGACAACAGGTCAGGCTCGAGTCAGTTGACAGCGGCGAGCGCATTGCCAGGGGTGTAGCCGACCGTCTTACGAAAAGCAGCGATGAACGAGCTCGACGTCCCGTACCCGACTCGACGGCTGACGGCGTTCACACTCATCCCCGTCCCGAGCATGCCCAGTGCTGTGCTCATGCGAACCAGAGTGCGCCATTGCGCAAAACTCAGCGCAAGTTCCGCGGCAAAAATCCGGGTGACCGTGCGTCGGCTGAGGTTGAGAACGTGCGCCCACTGGTCGAGTGACCGATCGTCGGCGGGATCCGACAACACTTTGTCGACGAGTTGTCGAAGCCGGGGATCGCGGGGGATCGGTACGTCGAAGTGAGGTGCCGATGCCGGGGTGAGGAGATCGACACAGACCTGCTGTGCCCGAAGGCGTTGTTCTGCAGGCATTCCGGTATGGGCGAGGTGTATCAGCAGTACCCGGGCTGCCTCACTCAAGGTCACGATGCACGGTTCGTTCCAGGCGGGAGTCCACAACTCGGGGGTGAAGAGAGTGGCGCGGAATGCGACGTGCGGATTGGCCTGACCTTCGTGGAGGACCCCGCGAGGGATCCACAGGCCGACGCCGGGCGTGACGGTCCAGAGTTGATTGTCGATGATCATGTTGACGACGCCGCGGTCGGACCAGATGAGTTCGTGCTCGGCATGAGCGTGCTGTGGCCACTGGGTGATGTGGTCGGTCTCGACGATGTACGTCGTCAGTTGGAACGGCGCCGGGACGGCGCGCGCCATCGGAGTGTGGCGGTCGGAATCCGACAGGTGGAGGCCACCGTCGATTTCACGAAGGGCAGGGATCGGCACCGCGGACTACCTCCAAAGCAAAGTTAGGTAAACCTTACACCCTGTTTGGTGGGTTCAGTGGCCCGCACCGAGTTCGATGAGAAGCACGCCTGCCGCGATAAGGCCGATCCCCACGATCATGAGCTTGGTCAGCGGTTCGCGAAAGAGAATGCGGGATGCGATTGCTGTCAGCGCCACCCCGCAAGCAGTCCAGATGCCGTACGCAACGCCGATTGTCAGGCCCGCGTCGAGTGCGAGCGTGAGGAAAGCGAAAGCGGCGAGGTACCCCACGGTGACAACCGCGAGCCATCGTTTGTCGCTGCCGTCCTGCGACGCCATCCGTAGTGACAACGTCGCGGTGACCTCGGAAATAATTGCAGCGATCAGAAATACGAAGGTCATGCCGGGTCCACCGGCCCGCTGTCGGCAGCAACCTGGGAACCGAGTTCAACGCACAGGACTCCGCCGATGACCAGGGCAATGCCGACGCCCATGGTGGCTGTCAGGGGGTCGCCGAAAAGGAAAGTCGCGAACACCGCGGTCAGGACAACTCCGGTTGCGCCCCAGATTCCGTATGCAACACCGAGTCCCATGCCCTCCCTCAGGACGAACGACAACGCGGTGAATGCTGCGAGATATCCGCCGACGACCACGACGTACCAGGCGGGGTGATCGAGGGCCGCGCGCAGAGACAGAGTCGCAGACACCTCGGTCAGGATCGCGGTGATCAACAGGAGCCATTTCTTCACGGTTCGGATTCTGTCAGGCTCCACCGATTCCGGTCGCGCACTACGGTTGAGACATGACGTGCGTGCTGCTCGGCGGAATCCGCCAAGGTGACATCCGCCACGATGTGTCCGGTGGCGATATAACCGCGACGCCGATTCTCGACTGGGGCCACGATGACGTGGCTCGCCTCTACGAGGACATTGCAGAAGGTGCGATCCAGTCGGCGCAGGAGTTCCTGGTGTCGGCGCATCGCAGCGTCGCTGCAAATATTCGGCCGGTGTACGGCCTCGACGACCGGCAACCCGTCTCGGTGACATTGAGCCGAGAGCGCGGATCCTGCAGTCAGAGACTGGCTATCGTCGAAGCGTTGGCTCGCCGCCGAGGTATCGCCACCCGAGTTCACGGTCTCGTACTTCGTGGGGAGTTCTGGTACCCGAGATTTCGGCGTCTACATGCGGTGATTCCGAAGTCAGTGCTGCTGGCGTGGCCGGAATTTCTGGTCGACGGACGCTGGCAGGACATCTCCGAGATCGTTTCACCTGCGGTGGTCTCAGCGCTCGAACCGTTCACGAACACCGGCGAGGAGACACTGTTCGACGCGATCGGACGCGCTCCGATCAGTTGGGGCAAATCAATTTCGTGCGATTGCTTGGACTTCTCCGAATTCGTCGACCGTGATCTGGGCACCTTCGAATCTCGCGACAAGCTCTTCGAGGAATTCGGACAGACGATGTCGACCCCCATCAGAATTCTCGTCGATCCGGTTTTCCGGAACTGGAGTGCATCCGGCTGACGCGCGACGCGAGGTCTAGGCTGTTCTGCATGTCTGTGCGTACCCCATTGGTCCCTGGAACCGTCTCTCCCGTCCTCGCTGTGCCCTCGAAGATCGAGCGGCCCGAGTACGCGTGGAAGCCGACCGCCAAAGAGGGCAACGAGCCCTGGGTTCAGACGCCGGAGACGATCGAGGCGATGCGCATCGCCAGCAAGATCGCTGCCGGCGCGCTGCAGGAAGCCGGCAAGGCTGTCGCTCCCGGTGTCACGACCGACGAGCTCGACCGCATCGCACACGAGTTCATGCTCGACCACGGCGCATACCCGTCGACGTTGGGCTACAAGAGCTTTCCCAAGTCGTGCTGCACGTCTCTCAACGAGGTGATCTGCCACGGAATCCCCGACTCGACCGTGATCCAGGACGGAGACATCGTCAATATCGACGTCACCGCATACATCAACGGAGTGCACGGGGACACCAATGCGACGTTCCTCGCCGGTGACGTGTCCGAAGAGAACCGCTTGCTCGTCGAGCGCACACACGAGGCAACGATGCGGGCCATCAAAGCCGTCAAGCCCGGCCGCGCGCTCAACGTGATCGGACGCGTCATCGAGTCCTACGCCCATCGGTTCGGGTACGGCGTCGTCCGGGACTTCACCGGACACGGAATCGGCGAGACCTTCCACAACGGCCTCGTGATCCTGCACTACGACGAGCCCGCGGTCGAGACGATCATCGAACCGGGCATGGTCTTCACGATCGAACCGATGATCAACCTCGGTGGTATCGACTACGAGATCTGGGAGGACGGCTGGACCGTCGTCACCAAGGACCGTAAGTGGACGGCGCAGTTCGAGCACACCTTGGTGGTCACCGAGACCGGTGCAGAGATTCTCACCCTGCCTTGAGTTCGGCGATGCGCGGCGCTCTGCTGGTAGCCGGCACTACTTCCGACGCAGGCAAGAGCGTTCTGGTGGCCGGATTGTGTCGCATGTTGGCGCGTCGAGGCGTCCGAGTGGCGCCGTTCAAGGCGCAGAACATGTCGAACAACTCCGTGGTCACGCTCGACGGCGGAGAGATCGGCCGTGCGCAGGCACTTCAGGCGCGGGCATGCGGTCTGGAGCCGAGTGTTCGATTCAATCCCGTGCTGCTCAAGCCGGGGAGTGATCGCACTTCGCAACTGGTCGTTCGGGGCAAGGCGATGACCACGGTGGGTGCTCGCGATTACATGCAGCATCGGCAGTGGCTCCGCGCCGTCGTGGCCGAAGATCTCGAATCGCTTCGATCCGAGTTCGACGTCGTGATCTGTGAAGGCGCCGGTTCACCGGCCGAAATCAACTTGCGCGCAACGGATCTTGCCAACATGGGATTGGCTGAGGCTGCGCAGATTCCGGTCGTCGTCGTCGGTGACATCGATCGCGGCGGCGTCCTGGCCCATCTGTTCGGGACCGTTGCTGTGCTCTCGCCGAGCGACCAGGCATTGATCGCGGGATTTGTGATCAACAAATTCCGCGGTGACGTTGCACTGTTGGAACCCGGACTGGATCAACTGCGCAGCCTCACCGGTCGGCCCACTCTCGGAGTGATCCCGTTTGCCGACGATCTTTGGCTCGACGCCGAGGATTCGCTTGGCGTCACCGGCAACGCCCCGGTAGGGCGCCCTGGCCCACCCGTCGGTTCGGCCTGGCTCACCGTTGCTGCGGTTCGGCTCCCGCGCATCTCCAACTCGACGGATGTCGAGGCGCTGGCATGTGAACCGGGCGTGGCAGTTTCGTGGGTGACCGATCCGTCGCGGATCCGCGACGCAGACCTCGTGGTGATCCCCGGTAGTAAGTCCACCGTGAGTGACCTCGAGTGGTTGCGGAGTACCGGCCTGGCTGACGAGATCATCGCCCGAGCGGGCCGCGGGCAGGCAGTGCTGGGAGTCTGCGGCGGATACCAGATGCTGGGTAATTCGATCGTCGACGACGTCGAATCAGGATCAGGGATCACCGCAGGGCTCGGTCTGCTGGACCTCGACATCGAATTCGCTTCGGACAAAGTGCTGGCGCAGGTAACCGGTTCCGCCGACGGTATCTCGGTGTCGGGGTACGAGATTCATCACGGACGCGTCGTGCGCAACGGGGACCGCCCATTGCTGGCGGACTCGGGCGGTGTGCCGGAAGGCAGTGTGCGAGGGTCTGTTCGAGGGACACACTGGCATGGTCTCCTGGAAAGTGACGACTTTCGGCGTAGCCTGCTGCGTGAGATCGCGGTTCCCGGTTTTGTTGCTGCACCCGACACCTCGGTTGCCGCGGTGCGAGAACAACAACTCGACCTTCTCGCTGATCTCGTCGAGCAGCACCTCGATCAGGATCTACTCGAGAAACTGATCAACGGTGGGGCGCCGATCGGGCTTCCCGTCATTGCCTCCGCACTCGAAGCCTGAGAGCGCTCCCGCGGGCGTCGGCGTGCACGCGGTAGAATAGCCAGGCCTCACTCCCGCGACGGCTCCCTAGTAGGAGTGTGCGCGGTGACAGATCAATTCGACGGCTTGCTTACCGACTTCAGTGACGAGGTGCTGGTCGACTCGGCAATGCTCGGCGATCATGCGGCCTTCGACGTCATCGTTCGCCGATACGGCCCGCACTTGTATCGATTTGCCCGTCGACTCGTCACCAGTGAGAGTGACGTCGACGACATCGTCCAGGAAACCTGCGTTGCCGCCTGGCGCCAACTTCCGGGGTTTCAGCGGCGCTCGAGCATCAAGACCTGGTTGTTCGCGATCTGCTCTCGCAAGATCGCGGATGTCCATCGAAAAGTCGGCTCCTGCGCCGCCGATGTGGACGGACTTCGGGACGAAGTCGATACTCGATTGCGCGATCCGAGCGAGGAAGTATGCGGCACAGCATTTCTCGACGCTCTTGAAGCCGAACTCGATCGTCTACCGCTGCGTCAGCGCGCCGCCTGGGTCTTGCGGGAAGTGGAGGGCATGACGTATCCACAGATCGCAGTTGTCCTGGAACTGAGTCCGGACGCGGTTCGTGGCCAACACACTCGGGCGAGGCGGAATCTGGGTCTCGCGCTCGACCGATGGCGATGACGACTCGGCGGTTTGCCGGGTTCTGTCACCGAACTCACTCTCCTGACGGCCCGGGTAGCTGGAAGAATGCTTCGTCGTGGATACCGCTTTCGACCCCAGAGGCTTCGACCCGAGAACCGAGGATTCGGTGCCGTCGGTAATGCCGGACGATGCGACGGCAACGGGTGCTGACGTCGCCGTCGAGGCTGCGGAAACTCGGCTGACTGCAAGCGCGGTCCGGGAGTTGCTGGCAGCGCTCGGAGGAAGTATCGGCGACGAGGACGAACTCGTGGTTTTGCTCCAGCGCGCCGTCGAAATCGCGAACGACGCCATCGAGGGCGCCGACAGCATCGGCGTCACCATCGATCTGGCCGGGCAGACCTACACCGCCGTTCATACCGATTCGCGGACTCTGCGTGTCGACATCGAGCAATACGACGCCGGCGACGGACCATGTCTGCACGCCGCTCGAACCGGTGAAACCGTTGTCGTCGATGCCGAGACCAGCGCGGAACGCTGGCCGCGGTTCGCGGCGGCGGCGAAGGACGAAGGGATCAAGTCCTTTCTCGCGGCGCCGCTCTTCACGCCGGATCAGCGACTGGGTTCGTTCAACCTGTACGGACGCGCCTCAGCGGCATTCGACCGGGTCGACGCGGATGTCATGGAGATTCTCACGACAACGGTCTCACGCGCGATCGGCGACTTCTCTCGTTTCAAGTCCGCCAAGGCGGTGGCTGATGCCTTGCAACGTGCGCTCGAGACCCGGGCGCCGATCGAACAGGCCAAAGGCATGCTGATGGCCATCCATCGGATCGACGCCGACACCGCATTTCACATGCTGCGCAAGCAGTCTCAGACGACGAATACCCGGTTGCGCGACGTGGCAGCCGAGATCGTCGAGACGTATTCGGCGCCGCCTACCGCTGTCTAGTTCGAGGGGGACCGACGTACAGCCTCGAGCGCGACGACGACGCTCGCGGCGACAACCACGTGCATCAGCGCGAGCATGACCGTGCTGGCGGCGTCGAAGTCTGCGGCAATGGTCAGAGCGATGGTGCCGAGCGCCACGACTGCCCCCACGATCTGGGCGATGCGGATGATCGGCTCCCACTTCAGTGAGATCAACAGTGCGACCGACAAACCGACCAGCAGTGGCACCACCGTCAATGTGATGACCCCACCAGGCGCGACGCTCGCCGGCTTTCCCTGATCTGTCATCTCGAAGGATCCGCCCAATGCGAGGCCGATCAACCACAGGATCAGATTGACGACGAGAGCAATTATCGTGGCGCCGAGTACGGCGCGTGGCTTGGTGACGTGGAGGTTGTGTGCGGTTGACGCGATTGCAGACATGGTGTTCTCCCGGCTCGATGCGATGGTCTTGTGACGTCGCTCTGGTGAATAGACCCGCCGGCTGGGAGAAACTCATCGCTGAGGTTGACTATTGCCCGTCGATGACGGGCACTGCGGTGCCGGTGACCGAGATACCGCCGTCGACTGGGATGTCGACCTCGAGCACACTGGGACGCCCGACGTGTCGGCCCTGGTGGATGGTGATCCGCCGCGCAGTGGCCGCGGGTTCGAGTTTGCGCAGGTAACCGCCGGTCGACGCCGCTGCGGACCCGGTTGCAGGATCCTCGACGATGTTTCCCACCGGAAACAGATTTCGGGCTTCGAAGGTGTTGTCGTCGAGGGGGTGCAGGATTGTCACCGTGCCGGCCCACCCCTGCGCGTCCATCAGGGTTCTCATCGCTACGGGATCGAAGGTGAACTCGTCGAATGTCGACTGATCACGAAGTACGACGATCGGGTGAGTGTTGCCGGCGTACGAAAGCATTGCGGGATACCGCGCGTCGAGCGCAGACGAATCGACGCCGATGAGCCCGAGCAGCGCTGTCAGCACAGCATGATCGATCGGCGAGACCGACGGTTCGACGCTGATGAAGGTCGCGGTCGACCTTCCGTCCTCGTCGGTCGCCGTGTCGATGGATACCGGTCCGATCGGTGTTTCGAATGTGAAGGTTCCGTCGCCGTCTCGCTCGGTGAGAGCGATGGCCGTCGCAATAGTGGCATGACCGCAGAACGGTACTTCGGCGATAGGGGAGAAGTACCGGATCCGGCTGTGGCGCGGGTTGCCTCCGAGTTCCGGTTCGATGAGGAACGCCGTCTCGGCATACCCGACTTCGGCTGCAACGGATTGTAATTCGGGGTCGTCGAGTCCGCGGGCGTCGAGCAGCACGCCGGCGGGATTACCGCCGGCCGGATCCGAACTGAACGCAGTCAGTCGGAGGATGTCGTGAGAAGTTGCCATGTCGACCATCTTTGTCCGCTGTCGTCCATCGGGGGAAGAGACATCGCGCGATTGCGGTCCGCGATCTTCGAACTGGACTGCCTCCGGAACAAACCGGCCGCACGGCGTCGTTGGTGCAGATATGAGCAATGACACAGACACCGCCGAAGCGTTGTTCGCACTCGTGGCCCAGGGAAAACAAGGCGTGCTGGCAACCGTCAAGCGTGACGGCCGCCCACAGTTGTCCAACATCATTTACCGCTGGGACGTCGAGTCGAAGACGGCTTCCGTGTCCATCACAGCCGATCGCGCCAAGAGTAAAAATGCGATCCGCGATCCGCGGGTTTCCCTTCACGTCAGCGCGCCCGACTTCTGGAGCTACGCCGTGATCGAAGGACTTGCCGTGGTGACACCCGTCGCGGCCGATCCTCACGACGAAGTGTCTGACGCACTGGTCGAGCTGTACCGGGACATCAGCGGCCAGGAGCATCCTGATTGGGAGGAGTACCGCGAAGCAATGGTTGCGGAGCGTCGACAGATCCTCACGGTGCGCGCTGATCACGTCTACGGAATGACGAGGCTCCCCAAGCCGTCCGGCACCTAGCCCCGCGCCCCACTCGAGTTTGGCCCACCCCCAACCCGAGCGAACGGTACGTCCGTCGCCTCAGATGCGCCGAAAGCCACTTTCGCTCAGGGGAGAGGCGGTGCAGAGCGAACAATTCGGACTCGCCGGTGGTGGTGAGAATGTATGAGTGGTCATACTTCTGTCGACTCCAGGGTCCTCCACAGTGTGGATCGCGTACCGTTTCCAGACATGGAATTGACTCGAGTAGCGGTGGGCAGTGGTTCGTGCACCGTTCGGATCGACGGGCCGGTCAGCAAGCATGCGGTACTCCTGCTCCCCGGCAAGGGCGACCCCGTCGACTTGTACGACGATGTGTGTGAGCGACTGCACCATTCGGATCTGCGGACCGTCGCGGTGGAATCGATCGAGAATCTCGACGAGACCTCGGCAGTGGTACTTCTGGACGAGTTGAACATCGCCTGGGTGAATCTGGTCGGTCACCGGGAGGGCGCCGATCTCGCGTGGCTGTTGGCTGCACGTCAGTTCGGCCGCTTCGCGAGTTTGATCGCCGTGGACCGTGGCCATCCGTCGGCGAGCGATATTGCCGGCGTACCGCCGGTCGAGGTTCCGACCACCGTCGTCGTGGGCAGTGGAGGTCGGGCCGTCGCCGACGCCAGCGGTCGTTTCGTGTACTCCGACTTCCGCGTGACGGAACTTCCGGGTGTCGACGACGTCGTCAAGTCGGCACCGGCCGAACTCGCAACCGAGATCGTGCTGCGTACCAGCCCCTGGTGAAACTCTGACCTACGAAAAGGCGGGCACTCCCACTGCGCGGAGTGCCCGCCTTTTCGGCGTCATTAGGGCTGCGGGGCTCAGATGTCGAGGCCGAGCAGCGCGTTCTCGACCACTTCGGCCAGGGCCGGGTGGATCCAGTACTGGCCGCGTGCCATGTCCTGAGCTGACAAACCAAAGCTCATCGCCTGAATGAGCGGCTGGATGACGGTCGGAGCCTGCGTACCCATGACGTGGGCACCCAGGATGCGTCCGGTGCCGCGCTCGGCGATCACCTTGCAGATGCCTTCCTGATCCTCCATCGCCCAGCCGTACGCGACGTCGCCGTAAGCCTGCACCTTGACGGTGATGTCGAGTCCGGCGTCGCGAGCCTGCTTCTCCGTCATTCCGACGTCGGCGATCTGCGGGTCGGTGAACACGGCTGCCGGCACGAAGCGGTGATCGGTGCTGCGAAGCCCGGACGTGTCCTTCCAAGCGTCCTGAAGCAGGTTGTGCTGAACAACGCGCGCTTCATGGTTGGCGACGTGCTTGAGCTGGTACGGCGACGAGACGTCACCGAGTGCGAAGACGCCCTCGGCGGTGGTGCGTTGGTATTCGTCGACCACGATCGAGCCCTTGTCGTCGAGTTCGACGCCGGCCTTGTCGAGACCGAGTAGATCGCCGTTGGGCTGGCGGCCCACTGCTACGAGAAGGACGTCACCGGAAACGACTGTGCCGTTTGCCAGTTCGACGGCGATGTTGTCGCCGTCGCCGCGTACCGACGTGAGGGGGGAGCCCAGATGGACGTCCCACTTCTGTTCGGCCAACTCGGTGAAACGCTCGGAGATCTCGTCGTCGAGGTGCCGCAGCAGTCTCTGGCTGCGACCGATGATCGACACGCGAGAACCCAACGCGGAGAACACGTGTGCGAACTCGGTGGCAATGAATCCTGAGCCGACGATCACCAGGTGCTCGGGAAGTTCGGGCAGTCGCATGATGTCTTCGTTGGTGTAGTACTTCACACCACTCGACGCGATCTCTTCCGGGATGATCGGACGCGAACCGGCAGCGATGACCACCTGGTCGGCGGTGATCGTCTCGCCGGTTCCGGTGTCGATCGTCTTGTCGCCGGTGAACGTGGCGTGGCCGCGGTAGACGGTGGTGTTGGGACTGTCTTCGCTGCGGTACCGCTCACCACCTGCGGAAATGGGATCGATGCGGCCGAAGACGCGCTTGACGATGTCGGACCAACGGACGCCGTCGAGCGTGGCGTCGACGCCGTACTTCTCGGCAGTGGTGATGGTGCGTGCCACCTCGGCGGCGTAGACGAACATCTTGGTCGGGATACACCCGACATTGAGACACGTTCCGCCGAAGGTGCCCTCTTCGAGGATTGCGATCTTCTTGCCGTCGAACCGCTCGTCGGGCAGCGAGTTTCCGGATCCGCTGCCGATGATTGCAAGGTCGTAGTGCGTCACTGCGCGATCTCCTGTGTGTTGCTTGCTGTGCTTGCCGAACTTTCTGCGGTGGGGGTGAGGTGGCCGTCGAGCCACTCCAGCCACAGGTCGAGTTCGGAAAAGGCTGTGGCCAAGGGCTTCTCGGTCGAAAGAAACACGTCGTGACGGGCGCCGTCGATCGGGACGATGGTGGTGCGATCGCCGAGGCAACCCGCCCAGCGTGCGATCTGCTTGACGTCGAGAACGGAATCGGCGAGGTCGACGCTCGGGTTGTACGCCTTGGCGAACTGCGACTTCTTCGAGCGCAGAATCAGCGCAGGCACTCCGATGTCGAGGCCGCGGTGAAGTTTCGCGTGACCCGCTCGGACGGCCCGCATCCAGCCGAAGGTGACGGGGCAGCCGGCCAGCGGCTTCCAGTCGAGGTTGTAGTCCCACACTCCGTTTGCCGAAACATGAAGGCTGGAACCGTAAGTCGGTAGTCCGGTTCCCGGGATCACCGTCTTCGCCGATACCCGTCCGAGGGCGTCGATCGCGGTGGTTCCCACGTTACGCACCACCGAGGGGCCCTGAAGATCGAACCAGGGACTGTTGAGCACCAGCCCGCAGATTCCGGCGCCGTCGCTGCCACCGGGCTTGCGCTGCAAACGGTTCAGCCACAGCGGGACGATCAGCCCGCCGGTCGAGTGCGCCATGAGCAGCACCTCGCTCCCGTCGGTCTCGCTGCGGACGATGCGCAGCGCCTCGTTCAGTTCGGCGTCGTAGAGCGCAAGGTCGGAGACGTAGTGCGCCGTGTGTCCCGGCTTGAGGGATCGCCCGCACTTGCGCAGGTCGAGTGCGAAGAATGCGTAGCCCTGCTCGGCAAAATGCTCGGCCAGGTGCTTCTGGAAGAAGTAGTCGGTGAATCCGTGCACGTACAAGACGGCACGACGTGTCTTCACCGCCTCCTTCCGCGGTTGGTAGCGGACCAGTGTTGCGTCCACCTCGCCTTCGCCGTCCGGATCCGTTCCGAGCGGGATCGTCAGCTGCTGATATCCGTCACCGAGGACGTCTGGAACCCAAGTAGTCACAAATCACAATCTAATCGTCGTTTCGGGTGCGCGTTGTAGAGCACAATTGGGGGTGGTGAACCGCGCGAGTACGCACGGGTAACCTATTCGGCGTAACACAGCAGGCGGATGCGCGCACGGCTAATGACAAGGAAGTCGATTCTCCAGTGTCGAATCAGAACGCGGTAGAGACGAAGACGGATGTAGTGCTCGTGGGCGCAGGCATCATGAGCGCCACGCTGGGTGCATTGCTGCGCCAGCTGCAGCCCGATTGGTCGATCTCGACCTTCGAGCGGCTCGATGCCGTTGCAGCCGAGAGCAGCGACCCCTGGAACAACGCGGGAACCGGTCACTCCGCCCTGTGTGAGCTCAATTACACCCCGGAGAACTCCGACGGCACGGTCGACATCAAGAAGGCCGTCAACGTCAACGAGCAGTTCCAGGTGTCCCGCCAGTTCTGGGCACATGCGGTCGAGCAGGGCGTCCTGACCCAGCCCAAGGAATTCATCAACCCCATCCCACACGTGAGCTTCGTTCACGGTGAGGCCAACGCCAAGTACCTGCGTGCTCGCTACGACGCACTTGCCGGCCACACGCTCTTCCGCGGCATGGAGTACATCGACGATCCGGCCGAGTTCAGCGAGCGTTTGCCGCTCATGGCCAAGGGACGCGACTTCTCCGATCCCATCGCCCTGAACTGGAGCCAGGACGGCACCGACGTCGATTTCGGAGCGCTCACCAAGCAGCTCATCGGCTACATCGGTAAGACCGGCGGCAAGATGTACTTCGGCCACGAGGTCACCAACCTGACCCAGAACTCGGACAAGTCCTGGACCGTCAAGGTCACCAACCGTCGCACCGGTGAAAAGCGCACCGTTCGCTCGCGCTTCGTGTTCGTCGGTGCCGGTGGCGGCGCCCTGCACCTGCTGCAGAAGTCCGGCATCAAGGAAGCCAAGGGCTTCGGTGGCTTCCCGGTCAGCGGTGCTTTCCTGCGATGCACCAACCCCGAACTCATCGACCAGCACAGCGCCAAGGTCTACGGCAAGGCTGCCGTCGGCGCCCCGCCCATGTCGGTGCCGCACCTCGACACCCGCGTCATCGGCAACAAGCCGGGTCTGCTGTTCGGCCCGTACGCCGGATGGTCGCCGAAGTTCCTCAAGCAGGGTCGCGTCACGGACCTGCCCGGCTCGGTCAAGCCGAACAACATCCTCTCGATGCTCGGCGTCGGCGTCAGCGAGCTCGGCCTGGTCAAGTACCTGGTCAGCGAACTCGCCAAGAACGAAGCCGGTCGCATCTGGGATCTGCGTGAATTCGCGCCCAAGGCGCAGGCTCAGGACTGGGAGCTCATCACCGCGGGCCAGCGCGTCCAGGTGATCCGCCGTGCCAAGGGCAAGGGCGGCGTCCTCGAATTCGGTACCGCTGTGGTCGCCGCTGAGGACGGCTCCATCGCCGGCCTGCTCGGCGCTTCGCCCGGTGCGTCCACGGCCGTCCCGGCGATGCTGGACGTACTCGAGCGCTGCTTCCCGACCGAGTTCCAGGGTTGGAAGGGCAAGCTTCGCGAGATGGTTCCGTCCATCGGCGTCAAACTCACCGACAACGAAGGCCTGTTCAACCAGGTCTGGGATTGGTCCTCGAAGGTTCTCGAGCTCGATTCCGCTGGTGCTTCCGAATCGGCTCCGGTCGCGGATACCGTCGCGACTGTGTGATAGTCCAACCCATGACGGCAACAGCAGCTTTGAAGCGTTCATGGGCACTCGACCTCGACAACAAGACGTTCTACGAGTTGTTGAAGCTTCGAGTGGAGGTCTTTGTCGTCGAGCAGGCCTGCCCGTATCCCGAGTTGGACGGGCGGGACCTGCTGACGGAAACACGCCACTTCTGGCTCGAGCAGGACGGCCAGGTGGTGTGCACACTCCGTCTGCTCGAAGAGCACGACGACGGAAACAAGAGCTTCCGAATCGGACGCCTCTGCACGTCGCGTCAGGCTCGCGGCCAGGGCCACACGACCCGCCTCCTGCAGGCCGCACTGGCCGAGGTCGGCGAAGCGCCGTGTCGGATCAACGCCCAGACCTACCTGGTCGAGATGTACGCCAAGCACGGATTCAAGGCTGACGGCGAAGAGTTCATCGAAGACGGCATCCCGCACACCCCGATGCGCCGTGGCGGGGGAGAGCCTTTCGTGGCTGTCAGCTAGTTTGTCGGAGATTTGACCCTGGTCGGCTCGTGGAAAAGCGAGCCGACTAGGGTTTTTTCGATACCGAATGTTCGCGGGGAAGTCCTGTTCGATCCAGGCGCGGTCCCGCCACTGTGAAAGATCTCTCCTCTACCGACTGACCGGGAGATCTCAGCCAGGTTGCCGCGACATTCGAGTGCAGCCAAATTCTCGGCGAGGAAACCGAGAGGTGGAGGGATATCGACGTGCGAAGTGAAGAAGATCGACCAGTGGCGGGCTTCCCGTTCAGTGCTGTGGTCGGCCAGGATCAATTGCGGTTGGCGCTGATTCTGTGTGCTGTGCATCCGGGGATCGGTGGAGTCCTGGTCCGCGGTGAGAAGGGAACTGCCAAGTCGACGGTCGTGCGCGCGCTGACTGCGCTGCTGCCCGCGGTCGACGACGCCGGAACGACACGACCGGCCCGCTTGGTGGAACTGCCCGTCGGCGCCACCGAGGACCGAGTGATCGGGTCCATCGACCTCGAGAAGGTTCTCCGCGACGGTGAGCGCGCTTTCCAACCTGGACTGCTCGCCGCCGCTCACCAGGGAGTTCTGTACGTCGACGAGGTGAATCTGCTTCACGACCACCTGGTCGACGTGCTTCTCGACGCCGCGGCGATGGGTCGCGTTCACATCGAGCGTGACGGAATCTCCCATTCGCACCCGGCTAAATTCGTACTCGTCGGCACGATGAATCCCGAAGAGGGAGAACTGCGTCCACAGTTGTTGGACCGTTTCGGACTGGCGGTCGATGTCGCAGCTTCCCGCGACGTCGACGTACGCATGGAAGTGGTGCGTCGCCGGCTCGACTACGAGCGCGACCCCGAGGCGTTTGTCGCTCGGTACGAATCCGCCGATGAGGAGCTCGCGGCCGAAATCCTCACGGCGCGTGGGAAACTGGACTCGGTCGAGCTGAGCAACCGCGAGCTGCGTCGTATCGCCTCACTGTGTGCGTCGTTCGACGTCGACGGTATGCGCGCGGACTTGGTGCTGGCGCGCACCGCGACCGCCCACGCTGCCTGGCGAGGCGACAGTGAGGTCACTGCGGAGGACGTGCGAGTGGCTGCGGAACTGACGCTGCCGCATCGCCGCCGCCGCGATCCGTTCGACGAGCCCGGCTTGGATCAGCAGCAGTTGGACGATGCACTCGAGCAGGCCGATCAGGACGCCCAGTCGCAGGTAGAGGACGACGCGCGCGACGGAGAGCCCGAACCTCCCGAGAATCCCGAAGACCGTGGCCCTGACGAAGACCATGGCCCGGAAGATGGTGGCCCCGAAGACGGCGGTCCTGAAGACGAGGGTCCGGACGACGACGGCCCGGAAGACCCTGACGGACCTGGCGGGGGAGTACGCGCTACCGATCGCCCCTCGGCGCCACCGGCCGGCGAATTCAAGGCCAAGCTCCTCGAGGTTCCTGGTGTTGGCGAAGGTGCACCGGGACGCCGCTCGCGGTCCATGTCGTCCCGTGGACGAGTCGTGCGGTCCACGCGGGAACGTGGCCACGGATTGCACCTGACGAGCACGGTCTTCGCCGCAGCCGAGTCTCAAGTTGCGCGCGGCCGCACTGCTGGACGGCTGCGGCTGGCACCCGCTGATCTCCGCGGCGCGATTCGTGAAGGGCGAGAAGGCAATCTGATCGTCTTCGTTGTCGACGCGTCGGGGTCGATGGCAGCACGCGACCGCCTCTCCGCGGTCACCGGTGCGGTTGTCTCGTTGCTCCGCGACGCCTATCAGCGCCGCGACAAGGTCGCGGTCATCACTGTCCGTGGTCGTGAAGCAGAGCTCGTACTGCCGCCGACCTCTTCGGTGGACATCGCCGTCCGTCGCCTGCAGTCGATGCGTACCGGCGGCAAATCCCCACTCGCAGAGGGATTCCTGCGTGCTCGCGAAGTGGTTCTGCGTGAACGGCTTCGTGACCCGCAGCGCCGCGCCCTCGTCGTCACGCTCACCGACGGCCGGGCCACCGGAGGCAAGGACGCGCTGCACCGCGCCCGCGTCGCCGCGCATCTTCTTGCCGACGCGTCCGTCGCTTCCATCGTCGTCGACTGCGAGACCGGCCTCGTGCGTCTGGGGCTGGCAGCCGAGTTGGCCCGAGAACTACGTGGCGGTTACGTCCGCCTTGCCGAATTGTCAGCGCAGCAGGTCGCGGGTGTCGTCCGCGCCGCAGCCTAGATCCCAGCTCAGGAGTTCACGATGCCCAAGGGTGTTCCCGAGACAGTTCCCGACGACGGTCTGACCACGCGTCAGCGTCGTAACGCGCCGGTACTTGCCGTGCACACCGGCCCGGGAAAGGGTAAGTCCACCGCCGCTTTCGGCATGGCGCTGCGTGCCTGGAATCAGGGGTTCGACATCGGCGTGTTCCAGTTCGTGAAGAGTGCCAAGTGGAAGGTCGGCGAGGAAGCCGCGTTCCGTGCGCTCGGAAACCTGCATGACGAAACCGGCGTCGGTGGGCCGGTGCAGTGGCACAAGATGGGCGAAGGTTGGTCATGGACACGCAAGGCCGGTAGCGAGGAAGATCATGCTGCTGCCGCTGCGGAGGGTTGGCAGGAGATCGCGAGAAGGCTTGCAGGCGAGGAGCATCGATTCTATGTCCTCGACGAGTTCACGTACCCGCTCAAGTGGGGTTGGGTGGACGTGGACGAGGTGGTGCAGACACTGCGCGATCGCCCAGGCAACCAGCATGTCGTCATCACGGGGCGTGACGCCCCGCAGGCGCTGATCGACGCCGCCGACCTCGTGACCGAGATGACGAAGATCAAGCACCCGATGGATGCCGGCCGAAAGGGTCAACGGGGCATCGAATGGTAAGTCCTTCCACTCCGGCCGTGGTGATCGCCGCTCCTGCCTCGGGTAGCGGAAAGACCACGGTGGCAACGGGATTGATCGGTGCGCTGCGACGGTCCGGTAGCAGCGTTGCACCCTTCAAGGTGGGGCCGGACTACATCGACCCGGGTTATCACGGACTCGCGGCAGGGCGGCCCGGACGCAACCTCGACACTGTTCTGGTCGGCCCGGATCGCATCGGACCGCTCTACCGGCATGGAACCGCCGGCTGTGACATCGCCGTGGTCGAAGGTGTCATGGGTCTGTTCGACGGAAAGATCGACGAGGCCAACTCGCAGCCGTCGGCGGAGGGGTCGACGGCGCAGGTAGCGTCGATCCTCGGTTCGCCGGTAATCCTCGTGATCGACGCCCGTGGACACAGTCAGAGTCTGGCCGCCGTACTCCACGGCTTCGCGACCTACGACGCAGGTGTGCGCATCGGCGGCGTCATTCTCAATCGCGTCGGGAGCGCTCGTCACGAGCAGGTGTTGCGTCATGCGTGCGACAAGGTCGGCGTCGCAGTGCTCGGAGTTGTGCCACGGTTGACGGAACTCGAAGTTCCCTCCCGGCACCTCGGTCTGATTCCGGCGGCCGAGCACGGCGCCGCCGCTGTGGCCGCAGTGGACGCGATGTCCGACTTGATTGCCTCGCACGTCGAACTGGACGCTGTTCGCGCACTGGCCGCCTCGAACGTGAGTGCAGCTGCATGGGATCCGGTTGCCGAGGTCGGCGCACATGCCGAGTCTCGCCCTGTGGTTGCCATGGCGGGCGGCCCGGCCTTCACCTTCGGCTATGCCGAGCACCGTGAACTCCTGACTGCCGCCGGCGCGGACGTGCAGGTGTTCGACCCGTTGCGGGACGAGCTTCCCGCGGGAACTGCTGCTCTTGTCCTTCCTGGCGGGTTCCCGGAAGAGCATGCGGTGGACCTCGCGGCCAATACCGTTCTGCTGCAGCAGGTTCGTGACCTGGCGGACGGCGGCGCACCGATCCACGCCGAGTGTGCCGGTCTGCTCTACCTCGCTCGCAGCTTGGACGGTCACAGCATGGCCGGTGTTGTCGGGGTGGATGCCACATTCGGGAAACGCCTGACCCTCGGGTACCGCGAAGCAGTGGCGATCAGCGATTCCACCCTCTTCGACGCAGGCTCCCGCGTCACCGGTCACGAGTTCCACCGAACGTCTCTCGTCTCGGCAGACGCGGACGGTTGCGGAAGTGCGTGGGGGTGGCGGCCCTGGGACGGCGGCAGTGTCCGCGAAGGATTTGTTCGCGGCGGCGTCCACGCGTCGTATCTCCACACTCATCCGGTGGGGCAGCCCGAATCGATCGCGAAGTTCGTCGATGCCGCACGGGGATGACCTCTGTATAGGCGTTGGATTCACGTCGAGCGCCACCGCGAAGGACATCGTCGCTGCGGTGAACGCGGTGCTGCAGGAGCGAGCGAGGATCGTGGTCCTCGCCACTGCGACCGGCAAGGCGGCGTCTGCGGCTCTGCTCGCTGCCGCCGATGAACTGAACGTCCCGATTGTGAGTTTCGAACCGGACGTACTTGGGCGAGTTCAGGTTCCGTCACCGTCGACTCGCGTCGAGCACGCGATCGGGACGGCAAGCGTCGCGGAAGCGGCGGCGATCCTCGCCTCCGGGGGCGGCCCGCTCCTAGTGGCCAAGACTGCCAGGGATGGAGTGACCGTGGCGGCGGCCCGTAAAGTTCCCTCCAGCTTGACCAATTCTGACGACGAAACGGAGTGCGAGTGAGCGAGTCCACCGCAGACGAGACCAACTACTTGGTCGGCCTCAACCTGACCGATCGACGCGTGGTCGTGTTCGGTGGCGGCACTGTGGCTCAGCGCCGACTCGGACTGCTGGTCGCCTCTGGTGCCCGTGTTCACGTCATCAGTCGCGCGTTCACTCCAGCCGTCGAAGGTATGGCCACGGCCGGGCAGATCACGGTCGAAGAGCGCCCGTACGCCGACGGCGACCTCGAAGGTGCGTGGTATGCCATCGCCTCGACCGACGAGCCGGAAACCAATGCGGCGATCGTCGCCGAAGCGGAGCGTCGCCACATCTTCTGCGTGCGCGCCGACAACGCGAAGCACGGCACCGCGGTAACTCCCGCCAGCGCCGAGTACGACGGTATGAGTATCGGAATTCTTGCCGGCGGCGATCACCGTCGTTCGGCAGCAGTCCGCACCGCGGTCGTCGAAGGTCTTCAGTCGGGCGTGCTCGCCGATACGGCCGAGCCGGCCGCTGCGGGCGTTGCTCTCGTCGGTGGTGGCCCCGGTGACCCCGACCTGATCACCGTGCGCGGACGCCGTTTGCTCGCACGCGCTGACGTCGTCGTGGCCGACAGATTGGCTCCGCCGGAGTTGCTCGCCGAACTGGGTCCGGACGTCGAGGTGATCGACGCCGCGAAGATCCCGTACGGCCGTGCCATGGCTCAGGAGGCCATCAACGCCGCGCTGATCGACAACGCGAAGGCAGGCAAGTTCGTGGTCCGCCTCAAGGGCGGGGACCCGTACGTCTTCGGGCGGGGATACGAAGAACTCGAAGCGTGTGCCGCTGCCGGCGTTCCGGTGACCGTAGTGCCCGGAATCACGAGCGCGATCTCGGTCCCGTCGGCCGCAGGCATCCCGGTGACCCACCGCGGTGTCACCCACGAGTTCGTCGTCGTCAGTGGGCACGTGGCTCCGGATCATCCGGATTCGCTGGTCGACTGGTCGGCACTGGCCAAGTTGCGCGGCACGATCGTGCTGCTCATGGCGGTCGAGCGCATCGATCAGTTCGCCAAGGCACTCGTCGACGGTGGGCGCCCGGCAACCACGCCGGTCACCGTCATCCAAGAGGGCACGCTGCGCACTCAGCGTGAACTTCGGGCCGATCTGGCGACCGTTGCTCAGCGCGTCAAAGACGAGGAGATCAAGCCTCCGGCGATCATCGTGATCGGGCCGGTCGCGGGCTTTTCCGTCGACGCTGGGTAACGTGAAGTCTTGTGTCTGATTCCCCAACATCTGAAACCGCTTCGGCGAATGCCCCGGTAGCGACTCGAGTCATCGGGCTCGCCATCATCGTCCTGAGTGGTTTGCAGATGATGGTGGTGCTCGACGGCACTGTCGCGAACCTCGCGCTGGCGCCGTTGCAGTCTGATCTCGGATTGAGCGACAGTGGCCGTAACTGGGTCTTGACCTCCTACGCGCTGGCGTATGGAGGTCTCATGCTCCTCGGTGGTCGCCTCGGTGACGCGTACGGGCGCAAGAAGATGTTCATCGCGGGAGTCTCGCTGTTCACGGTGGCGTCGTTGCTCTGTGGTCTCGCCCTGAACGAGGGCATGTTGATCGCAGCGCGGGCGCTTCAAGGTGTCGGCGCAGCCGTGGCGTCGCCCACCGCCTTCGCACTTGTTGCCACGACTTTCGCCGCGGGTCCGGCTCGTAATCAGGCCATCGCGATTTTTGCCGCCATGACGGGCGTCGGATCGATCGCCGGTCTGATCATCGGCGGCGCATTGACCGAGGTGTCATGGCGACTGATCTTCCTCATCAACGTCCCGATCGGGATCGCGCTCGTCGGCATGGCATTCCGCGCCCTTCGCGAGACGAATCAGACGCGTCTGGCTTTGGATGTCCCCGGCGCGATCCTCGCGACCCTCGGTTGTACCGGTGTTGTTTTTGCTCTCACCGAAGGCCCGGAAATGGGATGGGGGAGTATCGCCGTCATCGGTGCATTGGCGGCCGGACTGGTCGCCCTCGCTGCCTTCCTCTTCGTCGAGCGAACTGCGGACAACCCGCTCTTGCCCTTCTCGTTGTTCGCCGATCGCAACCGTGTCGCGACGTTCCTCGCCATCTTCTTCGTCGGTGGCGCGATGTTCAGCATGACGGCCTTCGTCGCACTGTTCGTGCAAGACATCATGCAGTATTCGCCGTTGCGTGCCGGTATCGCGTTCATTCCGTTCGCGTTCGGATTGGGCGCCGCCGCGTCGGTTGCTTCCAAGCTCGCCGTGAAGGTTCAACCCCGTTGGCTGGTCCTCACCGGCGTCGTGATCATGATCGTCGGACTCCTCTACGGATCTACTCTCGATTCCGATTCCACCTACCTGGCCAACTTGTTCGTGCCCGTGATCGGGATCGGATTCGGTATCGGCCTCGCGATGGTGCCCTTGCCACTGTGCGCGATCGCCGGTGTGCCGGAGACCGAGATCGGCCCGCTGACGGCCATCGCTCAGGTTGCCCAGACGCTCGGTGGGCCACTGGCGCTGTCGGTGATCGGTGCGATGGCGACGTCGAAGACGCTCTCGCTCGGCGGCACTTCGGGCAAGGCAGCGGACATGAATCCGGCGCAATTGATCGCACTCGGAGAGGGATACACCTTCGCACTTGTGGGCTGCGCGGTCTGCGCGGTGTTCGCCGGTATCGCGGCGCTGTGCATCAGGTTCACACCTTCTCAGGTAGCCCAGGCTCAGGCTGCGGAGAAGGCAGCTCAGGGAATCGCCTGATCAGTCCTGTTTTTCCGCTTCGCTAGCCGATACGATCGTTGCAGGACGTGCCGAGAGTCTCGACGAATCGGGGTGCCGTGATGCGGATCGCGGACATATTGCGAAACAAGGGCAACAGCATCGTCACGATCGACGCCCACACGACGGTCAACGGGTTGCTGTGCGATCTTGCCCGCCACAACATCGGAGCCATGGTGGTGGTCGACGACGACGCGGTGGTCGGCATCATCTCCGAACGCGATGTCGTTCGACGCCTGCACGAGCGTGGCCCGGACCTTCTCGGGATCCAGGTTTCCGAGGTCATGACCGCACTGATGTACACGTGCGTTCCGGCAGACGCGGTGGACAGCATTGCCGCGATCATGACCGAGCGTCGAATTCGGCATCTGCCGGTGATCGAGGACGGCAACCTCCTCGGCATCGTCAGTATCGGTGACGTGGTGAAGAGCCGCATCGACGAGCTCAAGAGCGAACGCGATCAGCTCGAGTCGTACATCGATCAGGGCTGATCGATAGGTTGTCGCACGGTGACTACTCTCGTGTGATGGCCGCATTCCAGGAATCCACAGCAGACACGGTCACCATCGTGGCCGGCCTTGAGAGCACCTTCGCTGACGAACTCGGCGCTCTGACGGTGCCGTGGCAAGGTGCTGCCGCGCCCGACCCGCAGTTGCTCGTGCTGAACGAGCAGTTGGCTGCGTCGTTGAGATTGGACGTAGCAGCGCTGCGAAGTGTGGACGGGATCGGCGTCCTGTCCGGGTCGACGGTGCCGGTCGGGGCCACACCGGTGGCGATGGCATATGCGGGTCATCAGTTCGGTGGGTACGCACCAATTCTCGGGGACGGTCGGGCGTTGTTACTCGGCGAACTCGTCAGCAGTGACGGGCAGCGTGTGGACTTGCATCTGAAGGGCTCTGGGCGCACCCCGTTCTCTCGGGGCGGCGACGGGTATGCGGTCGTAGGGCCGATGCTGCGCGAATATCTCGTCAGCGAGGCGATGAATGCCCTCGGTGTCCCCACTACGCGCGCGCTGTCGGTGGTGGCGACGGGCCGAGACGTTCGCCGCAACGGCGGAGAACCCGGTGCCGTGCTTGCACGGATCGCGTCGAGTCACCTACGCGTTGGGACCTTCGAGTTCGCGGCCCGGCAGGGCGAGGTATTGCAGCCGCTCACCGATTACGCGATTGCCCGGCACTACCCGGAGCTGACCGAACTTCCGGCAACGGGTACACACAATCGCTACCTGAAGTTCCTCGAGGCGGTGGTTGAGGCGCAGGCATCACTGGTGGCGAGGTGGATGCTCATCGGTTTCGTGCACGGGGTCATGAACACCGACAACACGACAATTTCGGGGGAGACCATCGATTACGGTCCGTGCGCCTTCCTCGTCGCGTTCGATCCGGCGGCAGTGTTCAGCTCGATCGACCACGGGGGCCGCTATGCATTCGGCAATCAGCCCGCTGTACTGAAGTGGAACCTGGCGCGCTTGGCAGAAACACTGTTGCCACTGATCGATTCCACACCCGACGAAGCAATTTCCGCGGCGTCAGCAGTTCTCGAGACCTTCGACGAGCGCTACGAGGGTCACTACGCGGCCGGTCTCGCGGCAAAGCTCGGTCTGGCCCAGCCGTTTGTCGATCGGGCGCTCGTCGACGATCTGCTGACGTTGTTGGCGGAACACGGTGCTGATTGGACGGGCAGTTTCCGCGCTCTCGCCGACGAATTGCGCGGAAATTCGGTGCCTCTCGACAACCTCGTGCCACGGGAGCACATCGCGCCCTGGTTGCAGCGGTGGCAGGGAGCCCTGACCGAAAACGGATACGGGGCCGCGGAGACCGCGAGCGCGATGGATCGCGTCAACCCGTTGTACATTCCGCGTAATCATCGGCTCGACGCTGCCCTGCGCGCCGCGACCGACGGCGACCTCGCTCCATTCGAGAAGCTGCTGGAGGTGGTCACGCATCCCTTCGACCGACGCGACGAGTGGGCTGACTACACCGAGGCGGCTCCGCAGTCTTTCAGCGAAACATTCCAAACCTTCTGTGGCACTTGACAGACGCAGCCATCAATCCGTCAGGATGATCAATTCACGCTCCGACGCGATTTCGACGCGCAAGCCCGCCTTCGACGCCACCCGCGCAACACCCTTGATGTCGGTCGGTTCGGCACGCGAGACCACCAGCGCACGGGCGAGCAGACCTTTGTGGTGCTTGTTGAAGTGACTGACGACAGTGCGGGTGCCGTCCGGCTTCTCGGTGAGGACCGTTGCGATCAGTGCGTCCGGAACCGGTCCGAGGTCTTGGTAGGTGCCGGACCGTAGATCGATGACAAGGCCGTCGGCTTCGGCCGCCAAGGCCTTCGGCAGTTCCGGCTTCCACAGTGAGCGGAGCGTGCCCATCCCGGGCAGCTTGGACCCGCCGGAAAGGCGGTAGGCGGGGATCAGATCTCCCGCACGGACTGCACCGAACAGAGCGGAGCCGATCGCGATCCGATCGAGAGCCTTGGCCTTCTGGGCGCGGGTGAACGACTTGGCGTCGAGGGCGTCGAAGAGCACCCCGGTGTAGCGCTGCAGCGCGGGCCGCGTCGCGGACACCCACAGCTTGGCGTTGCGTTCCACTTCGTCTGCTTGCGTCGGACCGAGCCCGAGCGCTTCGCACGACGCCTCGACGTCAGCGGCCAGATCGACCAGCGTCTGAACCAGCAATTCGCGCGTTTCGGTCAACTGTGGCATCGACAGTTCGGCCAGATCGAGGGGCGCATCCTTGCCGCCGTCGGACTTGGTTTCTGAGGGAGGCAGCAGTACAAGCACGCTGTAACCGTACCGAGGCCCGCTCGGCCGACTGCGGCGACTATCCTTACACCTCGTGATTACCCGTCTGTCCCACCTGTTCCTGCGTACCCTGCGTGACGATCCCTCGGACGCCGAAGTTGCCAGCCACAAATTGCTGGTTCGTGCCGGCTACGTGCGTCGTATCGCTCCAGGCGTCTACTCGTGGTTGCCGCTGGGATTGCGGGTGCTGCGCGAGGTTGAGCGTGTTGTCCGCGAAGAAATGAATGCCATTGGTGGGCAGGAAATTCTGCTGCCTGCTCTGCTCCCGCGCGATCCCTACGAGGCGTCGAACCGCTGGACCGAGTACGGCCCCAACCTGTTCCGCCTCAAGGACCGCAAGGGCAACGACTACATGCTCGGCCCGACCCACGAGGAGCTCTTTGCTCTGACGGTCAAGGGTGAGTACAACTCGTACAAGGACTTCCCGGTCACCCTGTACCAGGTGCAGACCAAGTACCGCGACGAAGAGCGTCCGCGTGCGGGCATTCTGCGTGGTCGCGAGTTCCTCATGAAGGATTCGTACTCCTTCGACCTCAGCGACGAAGGCCTGACGGAGTCGTACCAGGCGCACCGCGGTGCCTACGAGAAGATCTTCACGCGTCTGGGCGTCAAATACGTCATCGTCTCGGCGACCTCCGGTGCGATGGGCGGCAGCGCGTCCGAGGAGTTCCTTGCCGAGAGCGAGATCGGCGAAGACACCTACGTACGCTGCCTCGAATCCGGCTACGCCGCCAACGTCGAGGCCGTCAAGACTGTTGTTCCCGACTCGATTCCGTTCGACGGGCTACCCGAAGCGAAGGTGTACGACACCGCGAACACACCCACCATCGACACCCTCGTGGACTGGGCGAACGGTGCCGACCTCGGCCGCACCATCACCGCCGCCGACACCCTCAAGAACATCATGGTCAAGACCCGCCTGCCCGGCGGCGAGTGGGAACTGCTCGGTATCGGCATCCCCGGCGACCGTGAGGTCGACGAAAAGCGCCTCGAAGCTTCGCTGGAGCCGGCCGAGTTCGTGATGATCACCGAGACCGACTTCAAGAACAACCCGTTCCTGGCAAAGGGTTACATCGGCCCGAAGGCTCTGCAGGCCAACGGCGTTCGCTACCTTGTCGATCCGCGCGTTGTCGACGGCACCAGCTGGATTACCGGCGCCGACGAAGACGGCAAGCACGTGGTCGGCCTCGTTGCCGGTCGCGACTTCACCCCTGACGGAACCATCGAAGCCGCCGAGGTTCGTGACGGCGACGCCTCTCCCGACGGAGCCGGCACGCTGGTCTCGGCTCGCGGTATCGAGATCGGGCACGTCTTCCAGCTCGGCCGCAAGTACACCGACGTCTTCACCGTCGACGTCCTCGCCGAGAACGGCAAGCCCGTCCGCCCGACCATGGGTTCGTACGGCGTCGGCGTCTCGCGTCTGGTGGCCGTCATTGCTGAGCAGCATCACGACGAGAAGGGCCTGCGCTGGCCTGCCGAGGTTTCACCGGCCGACGTCTACCTCGTCATCGCGAACAAGGACGAGACCGCGCGCGAAGGCGCCGAAGGCCTCGCCGCGCAACTCGACCGTGCCGGACTCGAAGTGATCCTCGACGACCGCAAGGCATCGCCGGGCGTGAAGTTCAAGGACTCCGAGCTGATCGGCGTTCCGCTGATCGTTGTCGTCGGACGCGGTTGGGCCGACGGCAAGGTCGAAATTCGCGACCGCTTCACCGGCGAGAGCCGTGAGATCGACGCCGACTCGGCGATCGAGGCGATCATCAGCGCAGTTCGCGGCTGATTCGAATAGTCGTCAGGGCCGCCGCAGCCACCTTCCGAGGTGTCTGCGGCGGCCCTTCTTTTCTGCCACAATCGTGGCTATGGAACGCGAACCGGATTGGGCAGAAGTCGACGGCTATCTCGTTTCCACGTTGGTAGGTGAAGATCCGGTTCTCGACGCGGCACTCGCCGCCAATTCCGAGGCCGGCCTCCCGCCCATCGACGTGGCGCCGAACCAGGGCAAGCTCCTCAATCTTCTGGCGCGAATGTGCCTGGCGCGCAATGTCCTCGAGATCGGAACGCTCGGCGGATACAGCACGATCTGGCTCGCTCGCGCAGTCGGTCCCTCCGGCCAAGTCATCACGCTGGAATTCGATCCCACCCATGCGGATGTCGCTCGGGCGAATATCGAGCGCGCCGGCTTGGCTGACCGTGTCGACATCCGCGTCGGGGCTGCGCTCGACAGCCTCCCGTCGATCGCGAAGGAAGAGTTGGGACCTTTCGACTTGGTCTTCATCGACGCAGACAAGGAGAACAACACCGAGTACGTGCGGTGGGCGTTGGCCCTTTCGCATCCCGGAACCGTCATCATCGTGGACAACGTGGTGCGTGGGGGACATGTGTCCAACCCGGATATCGACGACGAGCGCGTCAAAGCGAGTCGAGCGGTGTTGGAGATGATCGCGGCCGAGCCGAAACTCGACGGCACCGCCCTTCAAACCGTGGGTTCGAAGGGATGGGACGGGTTTGCCGTTGCAGTAGTGAACGAGTGAGCGCAGACTCGAAGCGGTGAGGATGCTGGGGGCAGCAAAGGCGGCATGGCGATGGGTGCGCAGTGCTCCCGGTACCTACGTCTGGTTGCTGGCCCTGCTGTTCACCACACTGTTCCTGCGGCATCTGCCTGACAATGTCGAGGAGCGTTTTCTCGGCAAGCGCTCGACCAATCTGCATCACCTGGCCGAAGACCCGCTACGAGTCCTGTTCTCGAGTGCCTTTTGGCTCGAAGGTGGCGGTTGGTTGGGATACCTGGTTCTCTTCACCATCTTTCATGCAACGGCTGAGCGTTGGCTCGGGACGTGGCGGTGGCTGTGTGTTGTCGTCATCGCCCACGTCGGAGCCACGTACATCAGCGAAGGTGTTCTGTACGAAGGTATTCGGCACGGATACGTGGCGGAGTCGGCGGTCAACACTCTCGACGTGGGAGTGAGCTACGGTCTGGCCGGCATTATGGGGATTCTGGTGTACCGCATCGTCGATCCGTGGCGATACGTCTATCTCGCGGGGCTGTTGGTCTTCTACGGTGTACCTCTGATTTTCGCCACCAATTTCACCGCCATCGGCCACATGTCTGCGTTGTTGCTGGGATTGGCGTGCTATCCGATCACGCGTGCTCGGGCGGGCACGTGGAATCCGATGGACCTGTGGCATTCGCGAAGAATCGCAGGTCTTCCATGAATCGCACCGCGGAAAGTTACCCGCTGGTAGTTTAGCGTCATCGACGAAAGGTAATGACGTGTCTGGCACCGATGGATTGCTCTTCAACCCCCATACTTACGACCCCGCTCAGTTCGATCCGGAGACCCGCCGTTTGCTGCGAGCCACCATCGAATGGTTCGAGAACCGCGGCAAGAAGCAACTGCTTCAGGACGACCTCGACGCAGTGTGGGTCTCCGACTTTCTCGAGTTCGTCGGCAAGGAGAAGTTGTTCGCGACGTTCCAGACTCCGGCGGCATTCGCCGACGGTGACGAGAACCGTCGTTGGGACGGTGCCCGCAACGCGGCCTTGAGTGAGATCTTCGGTTTCTACGGACTCGCTTACTGGTACGCCTGGCAGGTCACGATCCTCGGACTCGGACCGATCTGGATGAGTGACAACGACGCAGCGAAGAAGCGTGCAGCGCAGGAACTTGCCGACGGCGGCGTCATGGCGTTCGGCCTCTCCGAGCGTGATCACGGCGCCGACGTGTACTCCACCGACATGCTTCTCACTCCCACCGACGGCGACGTCGCCTTCCGCGCGAGCGGCGAGAAGTACTACATCGGAAACGGCAACGTAGCCGGAATGGTGTCTGTGTTCGGGCGTCGTACCGACGTCGAGGGTCCCGAAGGCTACGTGTTCTTCGTCGCCGACAGTGCACATCCGAACTATCAGCTTGTGGACAATGTCCTGCGCGGGCAAATGTACGTCAGCAATTTCCGCCTCGACGACTACCCGGTGCGCGAGGAAGACATTCTGCACACCGGCGTCGCCGCATTCGAGGCCGCGCTCAACACGGTCAACGTCGGAAAGTTCAACCTGTGCACCGGCTCCATCGGGATCACCGAACATGCGTTCTTCGAAGCAATCACTCACGCGCAGAATCGAATTCTCTACGGTAATCCGGTCACCGACTTCGCCCATGTACGCGCCGCCTTCGTCGACGCGTACTCACGTCTGATCGCGATGAAACAGTTCAGCGCGCGGGCGGTCGACTACTTCCGCAGCGCCAGCCTCGAAGACCGTCGCTACCTGCTGTTCAATCCCATGACCAAGGCCAAGGTCACCTCGGAAGGTGAAAAGGTCGTCGGGTTGCTGCACGACGTGATCGCGGCAAAGGGGTACGAGAAGTCCACGTACTTCCGTGAAGCAGCGCAGATGATCGGCACGCTGCCCAAGCTCGAGGGCACCGTCCACGTCAACGTCGGCCTGATCCTCAAGTTCTTGCCGAACTACCTGTTCAACCCCGCGGAGTTCCCGGAGATCGTCACGCGCGACGACGCAGCCGACGACGAGTTCTTCTGGAATCAGGGACCGACCCGCGGCGCTGCGAAGATCCAGTTCCACGAGTGGAAGCCCGTCTACGAGAAGCACTCTTCGATCCCGAACGTCGCTCGTTTCTACGAGCAGGCGATCGCACTCACCGAATTGCTCACTGCCGCAGCGCCGGACGCGCAGCAGCAGAAGGATCTCGATTTCATGCTCAATGTCGGGCACCTGTTCTCCCTCGTCGTCTACGGTCATCTGATTCTCGAGCAGGCCGAGATCAGCGGACTCGACGCCGACGTTGTCGATCAGATCTTCGACTTCCAGATTCGCGACTTCTCGGGATACGCGATCGCACTGCACGGAAAGCCGTCGTCGACGCCGGAGCAGCAGAAGTGGGCCTTGGCCGCAGTGCGGAAGCCTGTTGTGGACAGTGAACGCTTCGACCGGGTGTGGCAGCAGGTCAAGGCGTACGACGGTGCATACGAGATGCGCGCATGATCGCGCCGGTGGTACGTGAACAGTTGATGGCCGTCGTGGAGGGATCCCCGAAAGCCGTCGGCGCGCATGATCGCTCGACCTGGGTTGCGCTGTTTGCCGAAGAGGGCCAGATCAACGACCCTGTAGGTTCACGTCCGCACAACGGGAAGGCGGCGATCGAGAGTTTTTACGACACGTTCATCGCCCCCAATTCGATCACCTTCCACGTCGAGCGCGATATCGTGTGCGGCCGCACAGTGTGGCGCGATCTGAGCCTCGCTACCGAGATGTCGACCGGAGTCGTCCTCGACGTGCCGATGCATTTGCGCTACGACTTGGTGGGGGAGCCCGATTCCTTGCGGATCGGAACCCTCTATGCGCATTGGGAATTGGCAACGATGCTGAGCCAGCTCGCTACCGCCGGCGTTGCCGGGGTGAAGGCTGCCGCGAAATTGACCCCGCAGCTGCTCTCGAACCAGGGGATCGGCGGAGCGCTCGGATTCTCGCGCGGCATCTTCGGAGTCGGAGACAAAGGCAAGAAGGCGGCTTCGCGGTTCCTTGATGCGGCCGCTGTCGGTCGAACGCCGCCGGTACCCGTCGAGCTTCCGGCGGGGACGCAGTTGTCCAATGCTGACGTCAACGCTCTGCTCACCGGCGTGACGAAGAGCAAGATGCTGGTTGCCGGTCGAACTGTGACGGCGAGCGTAATCGTGTGCGGGGAACCGGCCATCGCCCTGTTCGGCTTCGAGGCGAGCGGTCATCGCCTCAATCGGGTGCGCTTCTTCACCGAGAGCTGATACCGAGAACACTCGAACGCAGGTCAGGCTCGGCGCGCCACTCCGGCGCGCCGAGCCTTCGCTTTTCGGTGAAGTGTCAGATCGCCCCGAGATCCGCAGACAGCCAGTGCTGCGGATTCATGTAGATCGCTACCTGCTCGCCCAACTGCGATCGCGCGAATTCGAGATATCCGTCGACCTTGTCCGGGGTCAGGTATCGCCGCGAGACTTCGACCAGCATCTCGTCGGTGCCCGGAACGATCTTGTCGACGGATCCGCTGACGCTGACGTAACGGATTGTCGGATCGAGCCTTTCGGCCATCAACGAGAAATGCCCGGCCGACTCGATGAGTCGAGCCTTTCGCGAATCCTTGCCCGTGAGGATCCATGGTTTGCCACCGGGTGAGTACAGGTACCAGATCGGGACGGTCAACGGACCGCGTTCGGTGCCGTCCGCTACGGACAGCGCCCCGATGTGGGGTTCGGCCAGGAACTGTTCACGCTCATTTTCGGAGAGTGCCATTCCTCGAGATTACCGCGACGTTTGACATGGCGTTGTGACTCCGTACACAATCTATGTGCTCATTATGAACATGCGTTCGCAATGCGAACAGATCTCGATCTGGACTACTGGATCTGAACCGGTAGCGAACGCCCACAAGCAGTGAATGTCGAGGATCCGATGACCGCACCGCATACGCAATCGAGTTCAATCACCGGTTCGCCTGGGGCGCGTGCCGCAATGTGGGTAGCACCGTTGTGTTGGATAGCTGTGCTTCTGGACGGATTCGATCTGGTCGTACTCGGCGCGGTCATTCCTTCACTTCTCGACTACGACGCGTGGGGATTGAGTACCGGCACGATCACGACGATCTCGACCTTCGGGCTCATCGGCATGACCATCGGCGCCCTCGTCATCGGCACTCTCACTGACGTCATCGGTCGACGCCGCGCGCTGCTGTACGCCGTTGCCGCATTCTCGATTCTGACTCTGTTGTGCGCAATTGCGCCCAATCCGTTCATCTTCGGGCTGCTGCGCTTCCTCGCCGGTGTGGGACTGGGTGGCGCCCTTCCGACGGCATTGGCTCTGGTCAACGAATTCTCGAAGAAACAAGGCGGTGGATCTGCGTCGACCATGCTGATGACCGGCTATCACGTCGGCGCCGTTGCCACCGCCGCGCTGGCGCTCGTCGTGATCGAACCTTTCGGTTGGCGAGCGATGTTCGTTGTCGGCGCACTTCCTGCCGTCGTCCTGATTCCACTCATGTTGCGGTATCTGCCGGAATCCCCGTCGTACCTTCTCGCTCACGGAAAGCGTGCCGAGGCCGAGGAAATCGCTGCCCGCTACGGTGTCGAGCTCGAGGCTGCGCCTACGTCCGAAGCTGGGCGCGCCGAAGCCGCCAATCCCGTTCGCGCACTGTTCTCTTCGAAGTTCCTGCGTAACAGCATCGCCATCTGGATCACCAGTTTCATGGGCTTGCTGCTCGTCTACGGATTGAACACGTGGCTTCCGACGATCATGCGCGAGGCCGGTTACAACCTCGGAGCCTCGTTGACGTTCCTTCTGATCCTCAATGCCGGAGCCGTCGTCGGGCTGTTGATCGCCGGGGGCGTCGCGAACAAGATCGGCCCGCGTACCGCAGCAATCGTGTGGTTCACGGGAGCAGCGTTGTTCCTGGCGCTTCTGAGTGTGAAGGTGTCGTTCGGAATCTACGTGATGGTCTTCCTCGCCGGATGCTTCGTTTTCAGTGCACAGGTACTGGTCTACGCCTTCACGAGCGCCAATCACCCACCGCAGATTCGCGCGACAGCGCTCGGATGGTCGGCGGGTGTCGGCCGGGTCGGTGCGATCTGTGGCCCGATTCTGGGCGGAGTTCTCCTGGGTGCGGGTTACGCCGTGCCGTGGGGCTTCTACGCTTTCGCGCTCGTCGGACTGCTCGGTGCAATTTCGATCTCCTGCACACGGGTTCGCACCTGAAATACCAGTTTCGCAGGTTGGTGCGCTACTGCTATCGTTGAATATGAGTATGAAGAGTAGCGCTATCGTCACGTCACGGGCACCGCTACCGATGCCATCGTCTCGATCCGGTTTGTGGTGGGGCTTGCTCGGTGTTCTGGCGTTCTCGTTCACCGTTCCGCTCACGAGGGTCGCCGTCGCGGATCTCGACCCCCTGTTCGTCGGCGCGGGCCGCGCCGTCGTTGCCGGGGCCCTTGCGATTGTGATGCTGTCGGTTACTCGCGCGACGCTTCCGACGCTTCGGCAGTGGTTTCGCATCGCACTCGTGACCGTTGGCGCGGTACTGGGGTTTTCACTGTTCACCACGTTTGCGTTGCAGACATCGCCGGCGAGTCACGCGGCAGTCGTGATCGGACTACTTCCCGCTGCGACCGCGGTATTTGCCGTCGTCCGAGGAAAAGAGCGTCCCAGTAAGGGATTCTGGTGGGCAAGCGCCGCCGGCGCGGTATCGGTCGTAGGGTTCGTGGCCGTCGCAAACGGCGGACTCGGCTCGTTTCATCTCGCTGATCTTCTTCTGTTCGCCGCGGTTGTGTGTGCAGCGCTGGCATATTCGGAAGGTGCGTTGCTGGCCCGCGAGATCGGGTCGTGGCAGACGATTGCCTGGGCATTGATTCTCGGACTGCCGGTCACGATTGCGTTGACGGTGGCGTCCATGGCCCAGGCTCCGGTTTCTGCCGATGTGAATTCGTGGCTTTCGTTTGCCTACCTGGGATGCGTGAGTATGTTTCTCGGGTTCTTTCCCTGGTACCGGGGTCTGGCGATCGGTCCCATTTCCACTGTGAGCCAAACACAGTTGGTTCAACCGGTGCTCAGCATTGCCTGGTCGGCGCTGATACTCGGTGAGGCGTTGTCACCCTCGATCGTGGCCGGCGGCGTCGTCGTCATCGGGTGTGCCTGGCTTGCCCTGAAGGCGCGAGTGTCAGCGCCGCGTGCTGTGCCGGCACGCGACGCGACCACTGCCACCGATGATTCAGAAAAGCGGGCCGCCACCGAAGGCACTGCGGTGTGACGCAGGTTGTTTCCCGTTGGCGTCGGTGATTCCGTACTCGACGGCCGTCTCGGCGGTGATCAGTGTGTGACCGCTGCGCGCGTTCACTTCTGGATCGTTGGCCAATGCAGTGATGACCTGGCCGACGAATTCCGGGGTTTCGGCCTCGGCCAGTGAGAAGCCTTCGAAGCTCTCGATCCCACTCGCCTCCATCCGCTCGTTGCGGATCAACCCGAGCCAGAAGGAAAGTGCGGTGACGCCGGTTCCCTTCAATTCGACAGCCATGTCGGCGGCCATCTTGTCCAAACCTGCCTTTGACATCCCGTACAGGACAGAGTGCAGGTACCCGCGGGTGCCGAATGACGAGATATTGCCGATCACTCCACTGCCCCGGGGGACCATCAACTTCGCCGCTTCTACCGAAGCAACGTAGTGGGCGCGCAGTCCGATTCCGATCAGCGAATCCCAATCGTCGATCGGCCTCTTCCAGAACGGATCGGCGAAGCCGGCATAGCCCGCCGGGTTGGCCCAGACGTTGTTGACCAGAAGATCGAGGCGGCCTGACTGTTCCTCGGCGATGCGTGCAAACAGGTCGACGATCTTTTGATCGTCGGCGTGATCGCACTGCACGGCAATGCCGTGACCGCCGCGCTCGGTGATCTCCGCCGCGGTGCGATCGAGTGGGCCGTCGGCGCCGACGGTTCCTCGCGCCGTCACGTACACCGTCCAGCCGTCGCTTCCCAGTGCGAGTGCAATGCCTTTACCGACGCTCCTACTCGCGCCGGTCACGAGCGCTACTTTGCCGTTTGTCGACGTGGTCATCGGGGACCTCCCAACGAACCCTCGGCGATATCAGTGTCGGGGGACAGGGGAGTGGTGATCGACCACGTCTCCGTGAAGTGGCATTGACTCATTTTCCACACACCGTCCTCGATCACGTATTTGTCGTCGTATTCGCCGGTCATCAACTTCTCGGTGCGTCCGACAGTGTCGACCTGGCGGAACTGCAGGGTCCATCGCCCCACCGCCGCCGTCTCCGAGGTCAGTGTGATGTCGGGATGCAATCCGTGATGCATGTCGAGTACCGCGTACCGGCCGTCGACCTTGCGAAGAGCGATCTTCTCGAAGATGTCCGCCATCGGCCCGGCGTCGTCGAACGCGCCGAGACGGCCGTAGTCGATCGACGCTCCTGAACGGATGAAGCTGCTGCGGAACCGAACCGGATCCTTGGCGTCACATGCTCGCCAGTAGCCATGTTTGAGCTTCTTGATTTCCTCGATCTGTTCGAGCGCGTCGAGGCGTTGTGCGAGATCCACCGTCGGTCCTTTTCGTCTGGGTTTCCCGGAGACATGTCGGATCGACTGTAGGGTGTCCTCAGTCACATGTGTGTAGTTTTTCCCAGTGACCGGTCAGGAAACGGTGTCGGTTTCGCTCGAGGATTCGTCGCCGGTGAGAGTGATCGCAGTCGAGTCGCTGAAGACGCTGCCCCAGAGTTCGCCGAGGGCCGGATCTTCTTCGGCGTGTTCGGGTGCCATCATTGCGAGCAGATTGTTGATCAGCATGCCGTTCGCGATGAACAAGCGTGCTTGCTCGGGCGTGCAACCGGTGCGCTCACGCAGCAAGGTGTAGATGCCGGACATGGCGTTCCGGGAGACGGCGGCGACGTCGTCTGTGCTGGTTGCGAAGCCGTGCAACATGACAAGCAGCAGATCCCGGTCGAGAACCAGCTCGCCGTAGGCGGATCCGAGTTCGGCCCAGAACTGCGGATTGCTCGGATCGATTGTGACGGTGTCCAATTTGTCGTTGAAGGTGCGGACGATTTCGTCGAGCGCTCGCGTGAACACCGCGTGGAACAAATCTGCCTTGGTTCCGAACATGCGCACAACGTAGGGCTGCGAGACGCCGGCTTCCTTGGCGACGGCGTCCGTGCTGGTGCCGGAGTACCCGCCCTTTGCAAATGCCCGCGTTGCCGCGGCAAGGACCAGTGCGCGACGTTCCGGTGCGCTCATCCTGCGGGTACGTGGTTCAGCTGCACCGATCGACATATTGACACGTTATCACCGGATAGCTTAGTTTCGACTTAAGTAATCAATTGATGCCTTAAGGCACCTTCACATCGAGGAATCACGATGACCGTTTTGACGAAGTCCGGATCGGACGCCGCATCCGGGTCGGAAAACAGTGGAGGGCGTAAGGTTCCGATCGCGATAGCGATGGTTGCTGCTTCTCTGCCCATGTTCATGGCTACCCTCGACAACCTCGTGATGACGAGCGCGCTGCCGGTGATCGAGAAGGAACTGAACGCGTCCGTCGGGCAGCTCCAATGGTTCATGAATGCGTACACGCTCTGCTTTGCGACGCTGATGCTTTCGGCGACGACGCTCGGCGATCGGTGGGGACGCCGCCGGATGTTCGTGTTCGGAATCGGGCTGTTCACGGCTGCATCGATCGCTTCGGCGCTGTCGACAACTCCCGGCCTGCTGATTGCGGCCCGGGCATTTCAAGGCGCGGGCGCAGCCGCGATCATGCCGCTCTCGCTGACCCTCCTCGTCGCAGCGGTACCGGAAGCCAAGCGCGCCATGGCAATCGGTGTCTGGGGTGGCGTCTCCGGACTGGGAATCGCGATGGGTCCCGTGGTCGGTGGAGCGGTAGTCGACGGGTTCTCTTGGCAGGGGATCTTCTGGATCAACGTGCCGGTTGCGATCGTTGCCGTTCCTCTCGCGTTGTATGCGTTGCGTGAATCGACCGGTCGCACACAACCTCTCGACCTTCCCGGTGTCGCACTCGCCGGACTCGGTGTGTTTCTGGCGGTGTGGGGGATCGTTCACGGCAACGACGACGGCTGGGGATCGCTTGGAGTGGTTGCGTCGTTGGTCGGTTCCGCAGTCGCGTTGGCGCTGTTCGTTCTTCGCGAGATGAAGACGTCACATCCGGTCATGCCACTACGTCTGTTCCGTTCACGCAGCTTCTCGATGGCGAACGTCATCGGCTTGACCTTCTCGATCGGGATCTTCGGAGCGGTGTTCCTTCTGTCGCAGTACCTCCAGATCGTGATGGGCTACAGCCCGTTCCAAGCAGGCCTGCGGACGCTTCCGTGGACGGCGGCGCCGATGATCTTCGCTCCTCTCGCCGGTTTTCTGGCGCCGAAGGTCGGGCTCCGTTCACTTCTGCTGACCGGTCTACTTCTCCAGGCCGGAGCATTGTTCTGGTTGGCCGCGTTGATCGGTCCCGACGTGACGTACGGTTCGCTGGTTCCGGCGCTACTGATGGCGGGCATCGGCATGGGCCTGACCTTCGCGCCGAGTTCCACGGCTGTCCTCGTCGACATGGATGAGCCTGATCACGGAACGGCCAGTTCGACCAACTCGACGCTTCGCGAGATCGGTGTTGCGCTGGGAATCGCGGTTCTTACCGCAGTCTTCCTTGCGGCCGGGGGTGCGCTCACGCCACTCGGTTACGGAGATGCGCTGACACCTGCACTGCGCGTCGGAGGTTGCTTCGTATTGGTGGCCGTGGTTGCGGCTTGGTTCGTGCCCTCACATCGCAAGGCCTGAGCCACTGCTGTGCGCCTTTATTAACCGCCGGCGGTTAATAAAGGCGCACAGCAGTTTACGAAGCCGGGTCCCCTGGGAACGCTGATGTGGACGGAGCGGTTCCCAGCGCGGACCGCCATCCGGCGCCGCGGATTGCCGCATCGGTCAGGCCGTCGATTCCGAACGTGCGGAGTTGGTCGGTATCGACCTGTTCGACGAATGCCCGGTAGGTCACGGCGGTGTCGGATTCGATCTGTGCTGCCAGTTGTGCCGCGGTAACGGCGTCCGTCACCGGGAACGGGATCTCGTAGGCTGCCGCGGCTGTCGGCGGGGTCTCGCCCGCGTCGGTCGACAGGGCAACCAGCGCATCACGTCGCGCGCGGTGCGCGGCTGTATGTGTGGCAACTTCGTTGACACGGGCAGGATTCGAAAACGCGGCAACCACTCCGTAAGCGAAGATCGCGGCATTCTCTGATTCGATTGCGGTCAGCAAGGCAGAACTCTCGGTTCGACGGGTGTGCGAAGTGATCATGGAAGCAACACCGCAACCTGGGTCGAGCACGACGCGCTGATCGAACCGAGCAAGCCCGCGCGATAGCCGGACATCGTGCGAGCGAGATCCGCGGCACTGCGCGCCGAATCGTTAAGCGAGGTCCTCAAGGTGTCAACGCCCGTCGGAGCGTTTGCGACCGAGGTCGACGGGGGCGCAGTGGTCGTAGCGCCGCCGCCTGCTGCTCGCGCAATCTCGGCGTCGAGTTCGAGTGCATGCGCTGTGCGTTCGGCGCTGATCGTGGTCAGTGATGCCGACTTGTCCGGCGCAAGAGCGATGGCGGCGGTTGCGGCTGCCGCGTCGGAGCGAGCTCGCTCGGCCTGGGCCGTCAACTGGTCGACTTCTGCAGCCGCCTCCGCTGTGCCGTTGTCGGTGCAGGCGGACAACGAGAAGGCTGCAGCGCCCAACGCTGCTGCGGTTCCCGTCATCTTGAGCGCACTCCGCCGGGAGAGTGGGGTAGTAGTCATGGGCGTCAGCACCAGTCCATCGTGCCAGGTGGTCGGCCGATCGTTCGAATCCGCGGCACGTGTTCAAGTGTGACGTGCGTCGGGCACTCTGGTCACGGAGACGCGTAATGAGCGGTACTCTTGGATGCTTGCAGCATGAGGCACCTGGTGTCCTTTCATGCTCGCAGCCGCCCACGTCGACAGTCGACACAAGTCGGACAATCGACGACAACTGAAATGAGGAGTTCGCGAGATGCCGGTGCCATCCAGGGAGAGGGTGATCGAGCTGATCTCCGAACTCGTGCACGCCCAGGGTTACGACGTCGAAGACGTTGTCGTGACCAGTGCGGGCAAGCACAGCGCGGTGCGCATCATGGTCGACAGCGATGCCGGGATCGAACTCGATGCCGCCGCAGAGATCAGCAGACTCGTTTCGGAACTTTTCGACAGCCTCGAGGAAATCGGTGAAACGCCGTACACCCTCGAGGTGACCTCCCCGGGAATCGATCGTCCACTGACGCTCGAGCGTCACTGGCGTCGAGCTCGTGGACGCAAAGCGCGGATCGATCTGGCCGGCGAGACCGTGGTCGGCCGTATCGGAACGTTGAACGACGATTCCGTGGCGGTTGTCATCGGTGGCCGTGGCGGACTGACCGTGCGAGAGATTGCACTGGGCGACGTTCAGAAGGCCGTAGTTCAGGTGGAGTTCTCGAAGCCCAGTGAGGCGGAGTTGGAACTCGCGGGCGGCATCCCGGAGGGGCGCGCAGTTCCCTCGGATGCGGTTGACCTCACCGATGACTCGGGCGTGGACAGTGTCGAAGACGACGAAGCAGAATTAGAAGACGTAGAAAACGAAGAAGGGTTCGACAAGTGAATATCGACATTGCAGCGTTGCGAGCGATCGAAGCCGAAAAGGGCGTTTCGATCGAAACTGTGATCGCCACGATCCAGACCGCGCTGCTGACGGCGTACCGCCACACCGAGGGGCACAAGCAGAACGCTCGGATCGATGTCAACATCAAGACCGGTTCGGTGCGAGTGATGGCACACGACACCGATGCCGACGGCAACATGATCGGCGAGGAGTGGGACGACACTCCCGAAGGATTCGGTCGAATCGCGGCGACCACCGCACGCCAGGTCATCCTGCAGCGTTTGCGCGACGCCGAGCACGAGCGCAGTTTCGGTGAGTTCTCCACCCATGAGGGTGAAATCGTCGGCGGTGTCATTCAGCGCGACACGCGTGCAAACTCTCGCGGGATGGTCGTCGTTCGAATCGGCAGCGAATCCAATGGCGCCGAAGGATTGTTGCCGCCCGCAGAACAGGTTCCCGGCGAGAACTACGAACACGGCGAGCGCATCAAGTGCTACGTCGTCGGGGTTGCTCGCGGCGCCCGTGGCCCCCAGATCACCCTCTCGCGGACCCATCCGAACCTGGTTCGCAAGTTGTTCGCACTCGAGGTTCCGGAGATCGCGGACGGCAGCGTCGAGATCATCAACGTCGCGCGCGAAGCGGGACACCGTTCCAAGATCGCCGTTGCCTCACGCGTGCAGGGGCTGAACGCAAAGGGTGCATGCATCGGCCCGATGGGTCAGCGCGTCCGCAACGTCATGAGCGAACTTGCGGGGGAGAAGATCGACATCATCGACTTCGACGAAGATCCCGCGACGTTTGTGGGCAACGCACTTTCCCCGTCGAAAGTGGTCTCCGTCACTGTCGTCGATCCCGAGGCTCGTGCGGCCCGTGTCATCGTGCCCGATTTCCAGCTTTCGTTGGCCATCGGAAAAGAGGGTCAAAATGCCCGCCTGGCTGCACGGTTGACGGGTTGGCGTATCGACATTCGGAGCGATGCGGCACCCGTTGGCGACGCGTCCGACCGGCCCGCCACGTCCAACGGATAACGGTGGAATGCAGTGATCGAGACGGTTCGGCGGTAGAGTGGACAATGGTTCGACGTGAGTCCTCGGATTCTGCGCGCGTGAAACCCGGTTCGCCGGTCAGAACGTGTGTGGGGTGCAGGGAACAAGGGTCGGCTGTCGATCTGTTGAGGGTCGTGGTTGGTGAGCAGGGGCCGGAGGGTTCCCCGCTCGTCCCCGACGTATCGCGAAGACTCCCCGGTCGAGGTGCATGGCTGCACCTGGATCCGAGTTGTCTGAGCCTGGCAGAGCGGCGCCGAGCATTCAGCAGAGCACTGCGAGTGTCCGGAAATCTGGACACGTCCGCTGTCGACCAGCTGGTCGACGCAGTTCACACAAAAGCAGTACCTCTCGAGAAGAACAGGCACAAGCACTCATGAGCACACCGTGAAGCACCAACGATGAACGTCCATCGGCGATAACCCGAGGTCGTGCGGGACCCACATCTGTGGGATGCCTCCTGCTCGACCTCATCAGTGAGGAGAGCAGTGGCAGGCAAGGCCCGCGTGCACGAGTTGGCTAAAGAACTCGGTGTCACCAGCAAGGAACTACTCGCAACGCTCAAGGAGCAAGGCGAGTTCGTGAAGTCTGCGTCATCCACAGTGGAGGCGCCCGTCGCCCGTCGTCTGCGGGAGTCATTCCCGTCGGCAGGCGGAGCAGAAACCAAGTCCGAGACCGGCGCAGCCGCTCCGGCGGCTCGCCCCGCGGCAAAGCCCGGCGCACCGTCGCCGTCAGCTGCAAAGCCCGGTGGCCCGCGTCCCGGCCCCAAGCCGGCCGCACCCGCACCGGCTGCTCCCGCAGCTCCGGCACCGGCAGCCCCCGCGGCTCCCGCAGCCGCTGCTCCGGCAGCACCGTCGGCGCCGGTCCCCACCCCGACGTTCAACGCTCCGAAGCCGGCACAGCCGGCACGCCCGGCTCCGGCTGCTCCCGCAGCATCGGCACCGGCAGCCCCCGCGGCTCCGGCGGCACCGTCCACCGGCGCAAAGCCCGGCGGACCGCGTCCGGGACCGAAGGCACCTCGCGTCGGTAACAACCCGTACTCCTCGGCACCCGCCGAGCGTCCGGCACCTCGTCCGGCTCCCGGCGCACCGCGTCCGGGTGCAGGCCAGGGCGGTTCTCGTCCGGCTCCGGGTCAGGGCGGTCCCCGTCCGGCTCCCGGCCAGGGTGGACCTCGTCCGCCTGCAGGTCAGGGCGGACCCCGTCCCAGCCCCGGCTCCATGCCTCCTCGCCCGAACCCGGGTGCAATGCCTGCTCGTTCCGCTCGTCCCGCGCCCGGTGGCGGCGGACGTCCGGGTCGTCCCGGTGGCGCTCCCGGTGGTCGTCCGGGCGGCGGCGGCGGTGGATACCGCGGCGGTGGCGCTCCCGGCGCAGGTGCTGGTGCAGGTTCTCCCGGTGGAGCAGCTCCGGCCGGTGGATTCCGCGGTCGTCCCGGCGGCGGTGGCCGTCCCGGTCAGCGCGGCGCAGCGGCAGGTGCATTCGGTCGTCCCGGCGGAGCAGTTCGCCGTGGACGTAAGTCGAAGCGGGCGAAGCGCGCCGAGTACGAAAGCATGCAGGCTCCCGCAGTCGGCGGCGTCAGGCTGCCACGCGGCAACGGTGAGACCATCCGTCTCGCTCGCGGCGCATCGCTGTCGGACTTCGCGGACAAGATCGATGCGAACCCCGCAGCACTCGTGCAGGCGTTGTTCAACCTCGGTGAGATGGTCACGGCAACTCAGTCGGTCAACGACGAGACGCTGGAGCTGCTCGGCGGCGAAATGAACTACGTCGTGCAGGTCGTCAGCCCGGAGGACGAGGATCGCGAGCTGCTCGACAGCTTCGACCTCACCTACGGCGAGGACGCCGGCGGAGAAGAGGACCTCGAGTCCCGTCCGCCTGTGGTCACCGTCATGGGCCACGTCGACCACGGTAAGACCCGTCTGCTCGACGTGATCCGTAAGGCGAATGTCCGTGAGGGCGAAGCCGGCGGCATCACGCAGCACATCGGTGCCTACCAGGTGCTGACCGAGCTCGAGGGCAACGAGCGTCTCGTGACGTTCATCGACACCCCGGGTCACGAGGCCTTCACGGCCATGCGTGCTCGTGGTGCCAAGGCCACCGACCTCGCGATCCTTGTTGTCGCAGCCGACGACGGCGTCATGCCGCAGACGGTGGAAGCGATCAACCACGCCCAGGCGGCCGACGTGCCGATCGTGGTCGCGGTGAACAAGATCGACAAGGAAGGCGCGAACCCGGACAAGATCCGGCAGCAGCTCACCGAGTACGGACTGGTGGCCGAGGAATACGGCGGAGACACCATGTTCGTCGACATCTCGGCGAAGCAGGGTCTCAACATCGACGCACTGCTCGAAGCAGTGCTGTTGACGGCGGACGCTTCCCTGGATCTGCGCGCCAACCCGGACATGGACGCTCAGGGTGTTGCCATCGAGGCGCACCTCGACCGTGGCCGCGGCCCCGTCGCTACCGTGCTCATCCAGCGCGGAACGCTGCGGGTCGGCGACTCGATCGTTGCCGGCGATGCTTACGGCCGCGTCCGCCGCATGGTGGACGAGCACGGTCAGGACGTCCACGAGGCACTGCCTTCACGTCCGGTCCAGGTCATCGGCTTCACGTCGGTCCCCGGTGCAGGCGACAACCTGCTCGTGGTCGACGAGGACCGTATCGCTCGTCAGATCGCGGACCGTCGCAACGCACGTAAGCGCAACGCGCTTGCAGCGAAGAGTCGTAAGCGCATCAGCCTCGACGATCTCGATGCAGCTCTGAAGGAACATTCACAGCTGAACTTGATCCTCAAGGGTGACAACTCGGGAACCGTGGAGGCCCTCGAAGAGGCTCTCCTCGGAATTCCGATCGACGACGAGGTGCAGTTGCGCGTCATCGACCGCGGTGTCGGTGGCATCACGGAGACCAACGTCAACCTGGCTGCTGCGTCCAACGCGATCATCATCGGCTTCAACGTCCGCGCCGAAGGCAAGGCAACGGAGCTGGCGAACCGCGAGGGCGTCGACATTCGCTACTACTCGGTGATCTACCAGGCCATCGATGAGGTCGAAAAGGCACTCAAGGGTCTGCTCAAGCCGGTGTACGAAGAGGTCGAGCTGGGCAAGGCAGAGATCCGCGCCATGTTCCGTTCGTCCAAGATCGGCAACATTGCCGGTTGCTTGGTCACGTCGGGCAGCATCCGTCGCAACGCCAAGGCACGTCTCATCCGCGACAGCAAGGTCATCGCCGAGACGGTCACCATCTCCTCGCTCAAGCGGGAGAAGGAAGACGCTACCGAGGTTCGCGAAGGCTACGAATGTGGTTTGACCGTCACCTATTCCGATATCAAGATCGGTGACGTTCTCGAGTGCTACGAGCTTCGCGAGAAGCCGCGCGACTGATTATGTCGACACGGGCGTTGGGGCGGACGCACGTGAGTACTAGCTGACATGGACTCTTCCGGACTTGAACATACAAGTCCGGAAGAGTCCATTCGGCTCTGTCTAGGGGGAAAATGTTTGTAGGGGCACTGGAGTTCGACATTCTTTTCGGCGATGTCCACTCACTCAAGGAAAAGCGTTCGATGCTGTCGCCGATCCTGACGGAACTCCGTCGATTCGGCGTGAGTGCAGCGGAGGCGGGGGAGCAGGGACGCCTGCGTCGTGCGCTCGTGGGCGTCGGTATGGTCAGTTCGTCCGTCGATCACCTGCACGATGTTCTCGATCATTGTGAGCGAGCGGTCGCCGAGCGTCCGGAGATTCAGTTGCTGGCTGTGCGAAGGCGAATCTTCGGCCCGGAAGACTGAGCATCACCGATCGGTGTCAGCGAGTCACTCTTCCGGACGGCGTACCGAATCGAGTTGGTCGGCAAGGGATTCGGTGTCCTCGGGTCCAAGTGTGACGGTATCTGTACTCACGCTCGATGTGCACGGTGGCTTGTGGCCGAAGACCTCTACCGATGGTGATTTGGTTGCCGGGTAGCCGATGGACGAGACTGTTGTCGGTAATAATTCTTGTTAACCAGAACTTTGATCGATCGAGTCACCTCGATTCGAGTGGCCAGGTAGAGGAGACTGACAGTCATGGTAGATCCAGCCCGGGCACGCAAGTTGGCAAAGCGTATCGGAACCATCGTCGCGACCGCGATCGATCACGAGATCAAGGATCCGCGACTCGCATTCGTGACCATCACGGACACCAAGGTCACCAACGATCTGCACGACGCGACGGTGTACTACACAGTCATGGGCGAGAAGGTCGATTCCGCACCCGATGTGGAAGCCGCCGCCGCAGGACTCGAGAAGGCCAAGGGTGTTCTCCGCTCGAAGGTCGGTGCCGGAACTGGCGTTCGCTTCACACCGACTCTGACGTTTGTCGCCGATACCGTTCCCGACACCGCGCGTCATATGGAAGAACTGCTGGCCCGTGCCAAGGCCGCCGACGACGAGGTCGCCAAGGCGCGTGAGAATGCACAGCCGGCCGGAGATGCAGATCCGTACAAGGAGCCGCGAGTGGCTTCGGACGAAGACGAGGCGTCGCCAGATGTTCGTGAAGCCGACTGACGCGCACCGAGAATGACGATCACCGCACTTTCGGACGTCGACCCCTGCGAGGCGAAGTTCGCTCAGGTGGCCGAGGTTCTCGAATCGGCGCACACGGTGACAATTCTCTGCCATGTGCAGCCGGATGCGGACACGATCGGCAGCGGACTTGCGCTCGGTCTCGTTCTCGAGCGTCGGGGCATTTCGGTGCAGGTCGCGTTCAGTCGGCCGTCGGCGCTGCCCGAGTCGATGTGTGATTTCCCTGGTGTTCACTTGCTCACGGCGCCCGCCGATGTTCGGGAAAGCGTCGATGTTCTGGTGACCGTGGATGTCGGCAGCGAGGGCCGCCTCGGTGAGTTGGCGAGTCGACTCGCCGGCGCGCATCGCACAATCGTCCTTGATCACCATCGCTCCAATTCCGAATTCGGAACCATCAACGTCGTCGACGAAACCGCGGCGTCGACGACGGCACTCATCGCACGATTCTTCGATGCGTGGGGAGTCGCGATCGACAGCGATCTGGCGCACTGTCTCTATGCCGGACTGGTCACCGACACCGGCTCCTTCCGGTGGGGAGGTCCGCTTCCGCACGTGCTCGCCGCGCGTTTGCTGGCGACCGGCATCGACGGCGACGCGATTGCGCGAAAGCTGCTCGACACCCATCCGTTCGGGTGGTTGCCGATGCTGGGTGCGGTACTCGGGTCCGCGGTGCTGGTCCCGGAAGCCGCGGACGGCCGTGGGCTGGTGTACGCGGTGATCCGACGCAGTGACATCGGCGATCTTCGCTCCGAGGAGATCGAGAGCGTCGTCGATATCGTGCGGACTACTTCGGAAGCCGAAGTTGCCGCCGTACTCAAAGAGTCGGTTTCCGGAAGCTGGTCGATCTCGTTGCGTGCAAAGTCGGCGATCGACGTGTCGGCGGTCGCTGAAAGTCTTGGTGGCGGCGGGCACCGGCTGTCGGCCGGATATACGTCGACCACTTCCAGCGACGAGATTGTTGCCGCGCTCGTCGCGGCACTCGGCTGAATCCGCGGCATTGAGCGAATCTGACGCCACCTCGGCGGGATCTTCGGCAGCTGATTTCGACGTCACTGGGCGTCGAATCTTTTCCCTGGCGTTTCCGGCGCTCGGGGTACTGGCGGCCGAACCCCTCTATCTGTTGTTCGACATCGCCGTGGTCGGCCGACTCGGGGCGCTTCCGCTGGCCGGATTGGCAGTCGGTGGTCTGATCCTGTCGTTGGTGAGTACGCAGCTGACCTTCTTGTCGTACGGCACGACGGCGCGCGCCGCACGGCTGCACGGGGCGGGCCGCGAGCGCGACGCGGTGGGCGAGGGTGTTCAGGCGACCTGGCTGGCGGCCGCGATCGGCTTGGCCTTGGTAGTGATCGTGCAGGTGATCGCGGGTCCGCTGACTTCGGCGGTGGCCGGGACTCCCGACATTGCGGCGGCTGCGGAAAGTTGGCTTCGGATAGCGGTATTGGGTGTTCCACTCATCCTGGTGGCTCTGGCCGGCAACGGTTGGATGCGCGGGGTTCAGAACACGGTGCGACCGCTTCGGTTCGTCCTTGTCGGCCTGGGTATTTCGGCGGTGTTGTGCCCGATTCTCGTGCACGGTTTGCTCGGTGCTCCCCGGATGGAACTCGAAGGATCAGCTGTCGCGAATCTGGTCGGCCAGAGCGTTTCGGGTGTCCTGTTCGCTTGGGCACTCTTTCGTGAACCGGTCTCGGCTCGACCGCATCTTGCAATCATGCGGGCGCAGATGCTGATGGGCCGTGACCTGATCCTGCGCAGCCTCGCATTCCAAGCGTGTTTCGTCTCGGCGGCCGCGGTGGCGTCGAGGTTCGGTGCAGCCGTAGTCGGTGCACACCAAGTTGTCCTCCAACTGTGGAACCTGGTTTCGCTCCTTCTCGATTCCTTGGCGATCGCCGCCCAAACACTCATCGGAGCTGCCCTCGGCGGTGGATTCGCAGCCGCGGCGAAGAGGATGACCTGGCGGATCACTGCCTGGTCGACGGTATTTGCCGTGGTACTCGCGATCTTCTTCGCCGCGGGCCACTCCGTGATCCCCGGACTTTTCACGTCCGACGCCGAGGTCCTCGGTCAAATGTCGATCGCCTGGTGGTTCTTCGTCGCGATCATGCCGGTAGCGGGAATCGTGTTTGCACTCGACGGTGTTCTGCTCGGCGCCGGGGACGTGGTGTTTCTGCGCAACGCGACCATGCTCTGCGCAGTTCTCGGATTTCTGCCCGCGATCTGGCTCTCCCTCGCCTACCACTGGGGGCTGGCCGGAATTTGGGCAGGGCTTACCGTGTTCGTAGTACTTCGGATGGTCGCGGTGTCGTGGCGAGCGTTTTCCGGCAAGTGGGCAGTGACAGGTCCGGCGACGGCGAAGCGCGGAAGTTCAACTGAGGAAGCAGAGGGATCGTGGCAGCAAAGCTGATGGCGGTGAGCGACATTCATGTCGGTCACAACGGCAACAAGCCGATGACGGAGGAACTGTTCCCGGATTCGCCTGACGACTGGCTCATTCTCGCCGGAGATGTTTCCGAGAAAACTGACGACATTCGGTGGGCGTTGAAGCTCCTTCGCAGCCGATTCGCAAAGGTCATCTGGATTCCGGGCAACCACGAACTGTGGACGACCGCCAAGGATCCGGTTCAGATTCACGGAGCGCCGCGGTACGAGTACCTGGTCAACATGTGCCGCGAACTTGACGTCATCACGCCCGAGGACCCGTTCCCGGTGTGGGAGGGAGACGAGGGCCCGGTCACGGTCGTCCCGATGTTCCTTCTCTACGACTATTCCTTCCTGCCGGAAGGCGCGCGAGACAAGGAACACGGGCTCGAGATCGCGCGGGACAAGAACGTCGTCGCCACCGACGAGTTCCTGCTCTCGCCGCAGCCGTATACAACGCGCGACGCGTGGTGCCGGGCGAGAATCGAATACACCCAGGCACGGCTGGACGCGCTCCCCGAAGGCACAAAAACCGTTCTGGTGAACCATTTCCCGATGGTCCGGCAGCCCACGGACGTGCTCATGTATCCGGAGTTCGCGTTGTGGTGCGGAACCACCGCGACCGCCGACTGGCATGTGAAGTACAACGCGGTGTGCTCGGTGTACGGGCACCTGCACATTCCTCGAACCACGTACTACGACGGCGTCCGCTTCGAGGAAGTCTCACTCGGATACCCGCGCGAATGGCGTCGGCGTGGACTGCCGGAGAAGTTGTTGCGTCAGATTCTTCCCGTTCCGGAGTACCCGCCGGGAACGCTCAACAAGTGGGGTGGCCACTTCAAGGTCACGCCGGAGCAGGAAGCCGAAGTCGAGCGCATGCGCGCCGGACGCTGAGAGGTATCGCTACGTGATCGAACAGATTCTTCCCGGTGGAGTTGCGACGGCCGAGGCCTTCGTGGATCCGCCCGGTCTGGTTCCGCACCCCAGTGAGGAGGCGTTGATCGGCCGCGCGGTCGAGAAGCGCCGTCGTGAGTTCGTGACTACCCGGCACCTCGCGCGTCAGGCGATGGGCAAGCTCGGTGTTCCGTCTGCCGCTGTCATGCGCGGCGAGCGTGGTGCCCCACTCTGGCCGCAGGGAGTAGTCGGAAGCCTCGCCCATTGCGACGGCTACCGCGGCGCTGTCCTGGCGTACTCCATGCAGGTCCGCTCACTCGGTATCGACGCCGAGCCGCACGGCCCGCTGCCGGACGGGGTATTGCCCGCGGTCAGCATCGAAGCGGAACGAACGTGGCTGGACACTCAGGAAACCGGCGGTCCGGTGCACTGGGATCGAGTGCTCTTCTGCGCGAAGGAAGCCACGTACAAGGCGTGGTTTCCGCTCACCGGGCGCTGGTTGGGTTTCGAGGACGCCCACATCACATTCGAGGCGGAGTCGGAAACTTCCGGAACTTTCAACTCGCGTCTGCTGGTCCCCGGTGAGGCGACGTCTGGTCCGCCGCTCACCTCTTTCGACGGCAGGTGGTTGGTGTCGGACGGGCTCATTCTGACGGCAATTTCGGTGCAGTGAGCGCGACTGGCAGAATCGGCACACGTGTCAGCTCGTGAAAAGCCTTCCTCCGGTCTTGTCGGCGCCGGAATCCTGATTGTCGACAAAGAGGCGGGCATCACCAGCCACGACGTGGTCGCGCGATGCCGCAAGTTGTTGAACACCCGCAAGGTGGGACATGCCGGGACTCTTGATCCCATGGCGACCGGCGTCCTCGTTCTCGGCGTCGAGCGTGCGACCAAGTTGCTCGGACTCCTGGCACTGACAACCAAGGCGTACTCGGCGACCATTCGCCTCGGTGCAGCGACGGACACGGACGATGCCGAAGGGGAGGTCCTGACTTCCGCAGACGCTTCGCAGGTGACGGACGCGGAGATCGCGGCGATCGTGGCGACGCTGACCGGAGACATCAAGCAGATCCCGGCAAGCGTGAGCGCTATCAAGGTCGACGGTCAACGCGCACATGCCCTGGTGCGTGCGGGAGAAACCGTCGAGCTGGCGCCGCGCCCGGTAACGGTGTCGACTTTCGAAGTTCTGGCTAGGCGAGATGTCCCGGGTGGCTTCGTCGATCTGGATGTAGACGTTGAGTGCTCTTCCGGAACATACATCCGCTCGCTTGCACGCGACCTCGGTCGTGAATTGGGCGTCGGCGGTCATTTGACGGCATTGCGCCGCACCCGCGTCGGGCCGTTCACTCTCGAACATGCGCGCACGCTCGAAGATCTCGCGGATCAGCCGGGTGTGAGCCTCGACATCGATCAGGCCGCGCAGACGGCTTTTCCGCATCGGCAGATCACGGCGGAGGAAGCCGAGGCGATCAGCCAGGGGCGCTGGCTCGAGCCGATCGGGATGAAGGGGATCTGTGCGGCGATCGATCCCACCGGTCACACGATTGCGCTTCTGCAGGAGAAGGGTCGACGCGCCAGTTCGGTGATGGTCGTGCGACCGGCGACGCTTCGCGGGTGATCGTCCGCGAGCGTGTCGACGGCGACCTCGACGGTTGCGTCGATGCGCTGGCACAGGTCCACCAGTGCGACGGATATCCGAACACGTGGCCGCAGAACCCGCACCGCTGGCTCAGTTCGCCCACGGTGGTGAAGGCGTGGGTCGGTGAGAGCGACGGCCATGTTGTCGGTCATGTGGCCGTCGACCGCGAGGTCGCAGGCGCGCCCACCACCGCGGGATCGATAGCCGTGTCGCGATTGTTCGTTCATCCCCATGCGCGCGGAAACGGCCTCAGCGGTGCGCTACTCGACGCTGTCACGGATTTCGCAGCAGAAAGTCAGTTGGAACTGGTGCTCGACGTCGTCGAGGACGCTTTGCCGGCGATCGCGCTGTACGAGCGTCGAGGTTGGGTGTACGTCGACGAGAGGCTCGCCGACTGGACCCGGACCGACGGCGTCCGGCCCGTGGAACGGCGATATCGTCTGCCGCTCTGAGCGGCCTCGACTACACGAGCCAAATTGCTTGAGCGACTGGGCTTCCCAGGTCGATGGTGTCGGGGCTGTCGCCGAGTCGAACGGACACTGTTCCGGCGAAATCACGGCGTTCTTCGACAGTGATGTCGACATCGAGACTGACGCCGACGGAATCGAAGTACCGAAGCATTTCGGGATCGGAATCGGAGATCCGGGCAACGCGGCCCCGCTCGCCGTTGGCGAAGTCGCTGAGCTGACGGGCCGGGGGAGTCGGCACCGAACCATCGGTGGCGGGAATGGGATCGCCGTGCGGGTCACGTTCGGGGAAGCCCAGTTTGGCGTCCATCCGCGAGATCATCAGATCGGAAACGGCGTGTTCGAGGACTTCGGCTTCGTCGTGGACTTCGTCCCAGCCGTACCCGAGTTCCTGAACCAGATAGGTCTCGATCAACCGGTGGCGCCGGACCATGGACACAGCAGCCGCGCGGCCACTGTCCGTCAGAGCGATGGAACCGTAGCGGGCGTGATCGACGAGGCCCTGGTCCGAGAGTTTGCGGATCGCCTCGGACACCGTCGAAGCCGAGACGTTCATCTTCTCGGACAGGAGCTTGGTGGATACCCGCTCGTGGGACCACTCCTGGATCGTCCAAATGACCTTGAGGTAGTCCTGAGCCACCGACGAGAGTGCGAGCGTGTCGATTGCCGCGCCGTGCGCCGAAGTGCTGTCGCCATCCGACGTCGATGATGCTTCCGAGGTTCCGGTCTTGTGAGCTGCCACAACGCTTAGCTTAGGCTACGAAATCCGGAACTTCCGTACGTGAGCGGCAGCACAGCGGTGATTCGCTGGGCGGGTCCGAACGTGACCCGCCGCCGGTGGACCCGTAGGCTGCCAATCGTGCTGAGATGGCGTGGTCTCGACGAAGTTCCGGCCGATTGGGGTCGTTGTGTGCTCACTATCGGTGTGTTCGACGGTGTGCATCGTGGGCATGCCCAATTGATAGCGAGAGCGGTTACCGCTGCGCGCAAACGTGGTGTTCCGAGCGTGTTGATGACGTTCGACCCGCATCCCATGGAGGTTGTGCGGCCGGGTAGTCATCCAGCCCAGTTGACGACGCTGCAACGGCGTGCGGAATTGGCTCAGGATCTGGGCATCGACGTGTTCTGCGTGATGCCGTTCACCGCTGATTTCATGAAGCTGACGCCGGAGCGCTACGTCCACGAAATTCTCGTCGAACGTCTGCATGTCGCCGAGGTGGTGGTGGGGGACAATTTCACCTTCGGCAAGAAGGCGCTCGGCAACGTCGATCTTCTTCGTGAGATGGGCGCTCGCTTCGGCTTTGCGGTCGACGGCGTCCAGCTGCTCGCCGAGCATGCGGTGACGTTCTCGTCGACCTACATCCGCTCGTGCGTCGACGCAGGCGACATGGAAGCGGCTACCGAAGCTCTCGGCCGTCCACATCGTGTGGAAGGTGTGGTCGTCCACGGTGACAAGCGTGGACGCGAGTTGGGATTCCCGACGGCCAATGTTGCACCGCCGATGTTTTCGGCGATTCCGGCCGACGGCGTCTACGCAGCGTGGTTCACGGTGCTCGGCGCCGGCGAGGAACTCGGAACTGTCGTTCCCGGTCGTCGATACCAAGCCGCAGTGTCTGTAGGCACCAATCCGACCTTCTCCGGCCGGACCCGAACCGTCGAGGCGTACGTTCTCGACACCGAAGCCGACCTGTACGGACAACACGTCGCTGTCGACCTGGTTTCGCGGATTCGCGGCATGGAGAAGTTCGACTCGATCGAGTCGCTCATCACGGCGATGAACCGAGACGTCGAACGCGCACGCCAAATCCTGAGTGAGGATGCAGAGCGCAGCGTAGGTTGAGCTCGTTGCACTAGTGGCGGCGGCCACATTCGCTCCAGGTGGGCGAAAGCGCCTCATTGCTGCTGGTAGGATCTTCTCTCGGTGCGTGCTGCGGTTTGCGGTGGCCGCACCGATCTAGTTCCTTTCACGCAAACGTCATCACAGGAGTGAATCAAGTGGCATTGACCACGGAAGAAAAGAAGGTCGTTCTCGGCGAGTACGGCTTGCACGAGACCGACACGGGATCGCCCGAAGCTCAGGTGGCAATGCTCACCAAGCGCATCACCGATCTCACCGAGCACCTCAAGACCCACAAGCATGACCACCACTCGCGTCGTGGACTGCTCTTGATGGTCGGTCGCCGTCGTCGTCTGCTGAAGTACGTGGCAAAGACTGACGTCGCTCGCTACCGCACGCTCATCGAGCGTCTCGGCCTGCGTCGCTAGATTTTTCTCACGACGCTGATCGAAAGCAACACGGCACGCTTCGGTTTGCCGAACACTCCGTTAGCCGGCGAAGCCACGCATATACTGGGCTTCGCTGGCTTTCGGCGTTAGCTGCCGCAAGGCAGTTTCCGCTGTCGGCGCTATGCACAGTTGTCTACGCACAGTTGTGCAGTGCGCCGCCAGCACACCGTATGCACCAGAGAACGTGGTGTCGGTTGTCGGTAGTGGTTCTCCGGACCGGGCAAGTGCCCGAAAGCTCCGGCGGACTTCGATCGACGGCCGCCCGAACGTCGTGACGTCCCGAAGCAGAAATCGCTCGCATCGCAAGGAGCGTCTGCAATTCAAGAGGGGGACGTCCCTCGGTGCGCAGTTTCCACCAGGAGGGTGGAAACGCCCGCGCGGGTACGGCGAAGACGAGAGGGAAGTGAAGAGAAAAGAATGACAGAGAATTCCGTAGTAGAGGTCGACGAAGGCGTGTTCGAATCCACCGCCGTGATCGACAACGGGTCCTTCGGTACCCGCACCATCCGTTTCGAGACCGGACGCCTTGCTCAGCAGGCCGCCGGCGCCGTCGTTGCTTACCTGGACGACGAGACCATGCTGCTGTCCGCCACGAGCGCCAGCAAGCACCCCAAGGAGCACTTCGACTTCTTCCCCCTGACGGTGGACGTCGAAGAGCGTATGTACGCAGCGGGCCGCATCCCCGGTTCGTTCTTCCGTCGGGAGGGACGCCCCTCCACCGACGCGATCCTGACCTGCCGCCTCATCGACCGGCCGCTGCGCCCGTCCTTCGTCGACGGTCTCCGTAACGAGATCCAGGTCGTCGTCACGGTCATGAGCCTCAACCCGCAGGATCTGTACGACGTCGTGGCCATCAACGCCGCTTCCGCGTCGACGCAGATCGCGGGCCTGCCGTTCTCCGGACCCGTCGGTGGCGTGCGTGTTGCACTCATCGTCTCCGAGGACAACAAGGCCGGCCAGTGGGTTGCATTCCCGACGGTCGATCAGCTCGAGAACGCCGTCTTCGACATGGTCGTAGCCGGCCGCGTCGTGTCCGGCAGCGGTGACAACGCCGACGTAGCGATCATGATGGTCGAGGCCGAGGCCACCGACAACGTCATCGCGAAGATCGCCGACGGCGCTCAGGCACCGACCGAGGCCATCGTCGCCGAGGGCCTCGAGGCCGCCAAGCCGTTCATCGCACGCTTGTGCGCTGCTCAGGCAGCACTGGCATCCAAGGCTGCAAAGCCCACGGGAGACTACCCGGTCTTCCCGGCGTACCAGGACGACGTTTTTGCTGCCGTCGAGGCTGCTGCGTCCGAAAAGCTCAATGCCGCACTGACAATCGCCGGCAAGCAGGAACGCGACGACAAGACCGACGAGGTCAAGGTCGAGGTTCTCGAGCAGGTTGCACCCAACTTCGAAGGCCGCGAGAAGGAACTGGGAGCAGCGTTCCGCTCGCTCACCAAGAAGCTGGTTCGCCAGCGCATCCTGCGCGATCAGTTCCGCATCGACGGCCGCGGCGTCACGGACATCCGTTCGCTGTCCGCCGAGGTCGCGATCATCCCGCGCGCACACGGCTCCGCACTGTTCGAGCGCGGCGAGACCCAGATCCTGGGTGTCACCACTCTCGACATGGTCAAGATGGCTCAGCAGGTCGACTCGCTCGGTCCCGAGACCACCAAGCGCTACATGCATCATTACAACTTCCCGCCGTACTCCACCGGTGAGACGGGTCGCGTCGGTTCGCCGAAGCGTCGCGAAATCGGTCACGGTGCACTCGCCGAGCGCGCTCTCATGCCCGTTCTACCCAGCGTCGAAGAGTTCCCTTACGCGATTCGCCAGGTCTCCGAGGCTCTGAGCTCCAACGGTTCCACCTCGATGGGCTCGGTGTGTGCGTCCACGCTCGCACTGCTCAACGCCGGTGTGCCGCTTCGCGCTCCGGTTGCCGGTATCGCCATGGGTCTGGTCTCCGACCAGGTCGACGGTGAAACCCGCTACGTCGCTCTGACCGACATCCTCGGCGCCGAAGACGCCTTCGGCGACATGGACTTCAAGGTCGCAGGCACCAAGGACTTCGTCACGGCCCTGCAGCTGGACACGAAGCTCGACGGCATCCCGTCCAAGGTCCTCGCCGGCGCACTCGCGCAGGCCAAGGATGCACGGACCACGATCCTCGAGGTCATGGCAGAGGCCATCGACACCCCGGACGAGATGAGCCCGTTCGCTCCCCGCGTGACGGCCATCAAGGTCCCTGTCGACAAGATCGGCGAGGTCATCGGCCCCAAGGGCAAGATGATCAACTCCATCACCGAGCAGACCGGTGCCAACATCTCCATCGAAGACGACGGCACCGTGTTCGTCGGCGCCACCGATGGACCGTCTGCACAGGCCGCGATCGACATGATCAACGCCATTGCCAACCCGCAGCTCCCCAAGGTCGGCGAGCGGTTCCTGGGCACGGTCGTCAAGACCACCGCCTTCGGTGCCTTCGTGTCGCTCCTGCCGGGACGCGACGGACTGGTGCACATCTCGAAGCTGGGCAGCGGTAAGCGCATTGCCAAGGTCGAAGACGTGGTCAACGTCGGATCCAAGATCCGCGTCGAGATCGCCGACATCGATGCACGTGGCAAGATCTCGCTGATCCCGGTCGAAGAGGGCAACGACGAGGCTGCCGCTCCGGCCGCCGACGAGGCTGCTTCCGAGTAGATCTCACTTCGTACTCTGATGCGGCCCCGCGCGGATTTCCGTGCGGGGCCGCATCTGTACTGTCTGTAGACACGAGCCTGTAGATACCTGATTCAACACTTGCACCGAGGACTGCTGAACCTTTTCATGGCAAAGACCACTCCCAACACCACGCGCAGCCGCAGCGCTGTGCTGAAATCGCCGATCGATGCGACTCCTGAATCGGGAGTGCAGCGCACGGTCCTGCCCGGCGGCCTGCGTGTCGTCACCGAATTCATCCCCGGTGTGCGTTCCGCCTCCGTCGGCGTGTGGGTCGGAGTCGGTTCCCGCGACGAGCAGCCGAGTGTGGCCGGTGCGGCGCATTTTCTCGAGCATCTGTTGTTCAAGTCGACGCCGTCACGGACCGCGTTGGACATCGCGCAGGTCATGGATGGTGTGGGCGGCGAACTCAATGCATTCACGTCGAAGGAACACACCTGTTTCTACGCGCACGTGATCGACGAGGACCTCCCGATGGCGGTGGACCTTGTTGCCGACGTCGTACTGCGTGGGCGCTGCAGAACTGCGGATGTCGACGTCGAGCGGCAAGTAGTGCTCGAAGAGATCGCGATGCGAGACGACGATCCGGAAGACCTGCTCGGCGACGCCTTCCTGACCGCGTTGTTCGGAGATCATCCTGTCGGTCGTCCCATCATCGGTAGCGTCGAATCGATCGAGTCGATGTCGCGCAATCAGTTGCACTCCTTCCATGTTCGGCGTTACACGCCGCAGCGGATGGTGCTGGCAGTAGCGGGGAACGTCGACCACAAGCAGGTTGTGACGCTCGCTCGCCGCGCATTCGCCGGGCATCTCGAGCGTGGGGTCAAGCCGGCGCCGCGGCGCGAAGGCACTCTGCGGTTGCGAACGATGCCTGAACTGAGCTTGACCCACCGCGACAGCGAGCAGGTCCACCTTGCGCTCGGGGTACGCGCGTTCGGTCGGCACGAGGGTCATCGCTGGGCCCTGTCTGTTCTCAACGCCGCAGTGGGCGGCGGGCTGAGTTCTCGTCTGTTCCAAGAGATTCGCGAGAAGCGTGGGCTTGCGTACTCCGTCTATTCCGGCGTAGACACCTTCGCGGACACCGGAGCGTTCTCTGTGTACGCGGGTTGCCAGCCGGAGAACCTCGGGGAGGTTGCCACAGTGATCCGCGAGGTACTTGCGAACGTGGCGACGGACGGAATCACCGATGCCGAGATCGCCCGCGCCAAGGGATCGCTGCGCGGCGGATTGGTTCTGGCACTGGAAGATTCAGGTTCACGCATGAACCGTATCGGTCGCAGTGAACTGAATTACGGCAACCATCGCAGTGTTGCGCAGACGCTCGCGACCATCGACGCGGTTACCTCCGAAGAGGTGCTCGAGGTGGCGCAGGTGCTCTTGACCAGGCCTTTTGCGGCCGCCGTCGTCGGCCCGTACAAGCGGGTTCGTGACCTCCCTGCGTCGGTACGCGGGATCGTGGGCAAGTAGTTCGAACTATCGAAATCGGGGTGTGCAGTTGAAGATCCGTGGTGCAGTGCTCGAAGAGATCGGCCGGGAGCGTCCCTTTGCGGAGTCGACTCCGATTTCGATTTCGGAACTCGACCTCGAATCGCCGGGCCCGGGTGAGATCCTCGTCAAGATCGAAGCTGCCGGGCTTTGTCACTCCGACCTCTCCGTGGTCGACGGGAATCGCGTTCGCCCCGTGCCGATGTTGCTGGGCCACGAGGCAGCTGGTCGAATCGTCGAACTCGGCGACGGCGTTGATTCGTTGTCGGTGGGCACCCGCGTCGTGATGACTTTTCTTCCGCGGTGTGGCGAGTGCGCGGGATGCGCCACTGACGGCCGGATGCCGTGCACGGTGGGTAGCGCCGCCAACAACGACGGCAGTTTGCTCGGTGGCGCGCAACGACTGCGGCGCTCCGGCGAGAGCGTCAAACATCATCTCGGCGTTTCGGGTTTCGCGACGCATGCGGTGGTCAACGCCAAGTCCGTAGTTGCCGTCGAAGACGATATTCCGGCCGAGATTGCAGCCGTACTCGGTTGCGCGGTGTTGACCGGCGGGGGAGCGCTACTCAACGCGGCCAAGCCTCGCCCGGCGGACACTGTGATGGTGGTCGGCTTGGGCGGCGTCGGGATGGCCGCAATCCTGACGGCGCGGGCACTCGGGGTCGAGAACGTCATCGGCGTCGATGCACTGGAGTCCAAGCTGGCTCAGGCGCTGGAACTGGGCGCGACCGAGGTCTTCACACCGTCCGGCCTGTCCGAGAGTGGCGTTCGCGCAGACATCGTCGTCGAAGCTGCGGGAAATGCTCGGGCGTTCGAGACAGCCGTGGCTGCGACGGCAGCTGGCGGCACGACCGTCACGGTCGGGTTGCCTGCGCCTGACGCGCGCTCGTCGATCTCGCCGCTCGGGCTGGTGGCCGAAGCGCGGACCATCATCGGCAGCTACCTCGGATCCGCCGTCCCCGCCCGCGACATCCCGATCTACGCGCAATTGTGGCGGGACGGGAAGCTACCGGTCGAGAAGCTCATCTCCTCGCGAATCGAGTTGGACGACATCAATTCCGGCATGGACGAACTGGCCGATGGAAAAGCAATCCGACAGGTCATTATTTTCGAATCGGAGTAGGCGCGCATCGGTGTTATGCAGCGGAAATGAGAGGGTTGCGCCTCCGAGAGCCCCACGCCTCGCCGCGGAAAATCGTTACCCCTTGTAACGCTCCTCTCGTACTGGACGACTACTCGAATGACGTTGCGTGACGCCCCGGGGGTCGGTCGTACGTTTTCCAAAAGTTGATTGGGGAGAAGATATGCCGGTTCGTGGGTTCTTTTCGCGACATCGAATACTGGCGGGTGCAGTAGCGCCCGCAGCGCTCGGCGTGGCCGCACTGGTCGCGGTTGCGGTCGCAGTGGACTCTCCGGAGTCACGCACGATCGAGACGCAACTGACGTCGTCGGTCACGGAGTGCCACGACATGGTGAGTATCGCGGTTGCCGGTCGACACGACACGCCGGATGCTTCGACGGTGAAGATGTTGCTGGGAGCCGACGGGAAGCCGCTGCCGGCCGCCCTGTCCGGTGACTACAAGAGTGAACGCGTCGACCAGGTGATCAACCCGGCAGGCTCGGTCAACGCGAACAAGCCCGGCTCGTACGCAGCGGTGTACATCGCATATCCGGCCAACATGGCGTCCTACGAGGACGCCGTCGCTGCCGGTGCTGCAAATACGCAGTCCGTGATGAGTGCCATCGCCAAGGAATGCCCGAAGACTCAGTTCTCGATCGTCGGTTACAGCGAGGGCGCCGATGTGGTGCGTCGTGTGGCGATGGACATCGGTACGCAGGAGAACAACGAGTTCGGTGTCGACCCGGACAAGGTTGTCGGCGTGGTCATGCTGGCGGATGCCGGCCGCGAAGCCGGCGACGGTACGTTCCTCGGTGCCAAGAATCCGTTCACGAACCCGGACAACTTCGATACGAAGTACCAGAGCGGCACCTCCGCGACACCCGGCGAAGGTGTCCTCCCCGGCACTGCCGGAGGTTTCGGCAAGCTGAACGGCAAGGTCGCGTCCTTCTGCTCGGACGGTGACTTCACCTGCTCGGCTCCCAGCAACATCTCTCTGTTGATCTTGGCGGCAAATGTCGGTCGGCAGTTGAACATCGACCAACTCGAATCACAGGGTCTGAACCCGGCCACCGGCCAGGACGTCGCGGTGGTGTTCGGCCAGATCGTCTTCGAGGCGTTCGCAGACATTTCGTCGAATCCCAACTGGATGCAGAGTGACGAGACGTTCCTTCAGGTGATGCTCAAGGTCTCGGATCCGGAGTACAAGCCCGGTAAAACACCCGCGCCGGCGCCGGTAGCCGAGGGCGAGACGGTATCTACCGACAAGGTGTCTCCGCTGGCATATCTGCCGCAGAAGCTTTTCAAGGAGATCGTCGGTCTGATTGCTACCAACCAGAACACGATTCCCGTGATCTTGAGCGACCCCTACCAGCAGACACTCGCTCCGGACGTCGGACACCACTTCGATTACTGGCGTGATGCGGACGCGGCCAACGGCAAGCCGTTGACTTCAGCTGAGTACGCAGCGGCCTGGCTCACCTACCTCGCCCAGCAGGCGAAGGAAGGAAAGCCCGTCGACACAACGGCGAAGCCGACCCCGGAACAGATCCGCGCGGCAGTCGATGCCTACATGGCCGACGGCAATGCGGAAGGCGACGCAGCAGTGGCTGACGGCACCGGTCAGGCACCGGCCGCAACCACGGGCTCGACGGAATCCGCTGGAGCGCCCGCAACGACGTCGCCGGTACCTGCGGCAGGATCCGCGCCGGTCACATCGGGAGCAGCAGCGACGCCGACTGGTTCGGCCGCGGTCACTCCTACGTCGACTGTTCCGACCTCACCGGTTGCGGGAACGGATGCGACGACGGCGCCCCCGACCACGACGGTGACGTCGACGACGACGACGACGACGAAGGTGCCGGTTCCGAACCCGTAGGGGTCCTCGCGACATTACGTCACCAATAGCTCGGTCACAGGCTGCGATCCGCAAGTAGTTGCGGATCGCAGCCTGTTTTGTATGTACGGGTTACGTACAGCGGCGGTTGGTGCTTATCGTGGAAGGGAGGTTTCCGGATCACGAATCGTGGGTTTCACCGTGCACGAGCTGTCTATTGCGCAGAGTGTGGTCGAAGCCGTGTGCGAGCGTGCCGGCGAGCGACGAGTATCGAGCGTGCGGCTGGAAGTAGGCCAACTCTGCGCGGTGGTTCCACACTCTCTGCTGTTCTGCTTCGACGTTGTCACTGCGGGTACTCACGCCGAGGGTGCCAGCTTGCACATCGATCAGATTGCAACCAGCGCGCGATGCAATAGCTGTGGCGTGACTTTCTCGCCGCCCGACATGTTCTTGTTGTGTGGGTGCGGCAGTGCTGATGTCGAGGTGCTTGCCGGCCGCGAGTTGCGGATCCTGTCGATGGAAGTGAGCTGAGCATGTGCGCGACGTGTGGGTGCGGGGACGCCACGGGACCTCGGGTGTCGGTCGTCGCCGGCGGAGAACACGAGCAGGACGACAGCCATGGGCACGGTCACCACCACGACCACGACCACGACCATGACCATGGGCACGGTCACTCCGACCACACGGTAATTCTCGAGCAGCAGGTGCTTGCCAAGAACGACGGCATTGCGGTGCACAATCGTGAGTGGATGCGGGGCCGCGGAATCACGGCGCTCAACATCATGAGTTCGCCCGGCGCGGGTAAGACGACATTGCTGGCGCGAACGATCCGGGAACTAGGAGGACAACGACCGATTGCCGTGATCGAAGGTGACCAGGAAACCCGGCTCGACGCCGAGCGGATTCGTGAGGCCGGCGCGTCAGTGGTCCAGGTCAACACGGGGGCGGGCTGTCACCTCGATGCCGAGATGATCGACCGCGCGCTGCGCGCCTTGAACCCCGCGGACGAGTCGCTGCTTCTGATCGAAAACGTAGGAAACCTGGTGTGCCCCGCGCTCTTCGACCTGGGTGAGGAAGGCAAGGTTGTCCTAATATCGACGCCGGAGGGGGGCGACAAGCCGAAAAAGTACCCGCACATCTTTGCCGTCGCGGACCTCGTGGTGATCAACAAGATCGACTTGCTCCCGTACGTCGAGTTCGACGTCGATGCCTGTGTCGCGCAAGCGAAAATACTCAATCCTGCTGTGCGCGTTGTTGTTCTATCGGCCACGACAGGTGAGGGTATGGACGAGTGGTACGAGTGGATCGGTAGTCGTTCGGCGATTTCTCCGGTGGCCGTTGACAACTGATCTGCTCGGGTAGTTAATGAAATGAGTGGGTGCCACGCAAGTGGGCCGAGGTTCGACTCCGGTGGCGTCAGCGTTTCGGTGCCGCAGCAATTTGAGGCCATAGCGTGTCAGGCAGTAGCGGCGCCGAGAATCAGGCGCAAGTGCACCCGTGAAAGCGGCTGACATGGACACACAAAAATCGACTGCTGGCACCACGGCGGAACCTGCCTCCGAAAGCGCAGCTACCCCCGAAAGCGCAGCGGCCAAAGCGGAAGAAACTCTGATCCACGTGCTGTGGATCAATGCCGGTCTCAGTTGCGACGGTGATTCGGTGGCGCTCACCGCGGCCACGCAACCCAGTATCGAGGAGATCGCGCTCGGTGCGTTGCCCGGCCTGCCTCAGGTGGCGGTTCATTGGCCGCTCATCGACTTCGAATGTGGACCGCAGGGCGGCGCTGACGATTTCCTGGAATGGTTCTGGAAAGCCGACCGGGGAGAATTGGAACCCTTTGTTCTTGTTGTCGAAGGATCTATACCGAACGAGAAACTTCACGACGAGGGGTACTGGTGTGGTTTCGGGAACAATCGCGAAACCGGCCAACCGGTCACCACGAGCGAATGGCTCGACAAGCTGGCACCGAAAGCCACTGCGGTAGTTGCGGTCGGCACGTGCGCAACCTACGGCGGCATACATGCGATGGCCGGCAATCCGACCGGTGCGATGGGCGTGCCGGACTATCTCGGGTGGACCTGGAAATCGAAGGCGGGCATCCCGATCGTGTGCGTTCCCGGGTGTCCCATTCAGCCGGACAACCTCTCCGAGACCCTGACCTATCTTCTGTACATGGCCACTGATCAGGCGCCGATGATTCCCTTGGACGAATCCCTCCGCCCGCAGTGGCTTTTCGGTGCCACCGTTCACGAGGGCTGTGACCGTGGCGGGTACTACGAGCAGGGCGAGTTCGCGACGGAGTACGGGTCGCCGAAGTGCATCGTCAAGCTGGGATGTTGGGGACCGGTCGTGAAATGCAATGTCCCCAAACGTGGTTGGATAAACGGAGTCGGCGGGTGCCCTAATGTCGGCGGGATCTGCATCGGCTGCACAATGCCGGGATTCCCGGACAAATTCATGCCGTTCATGGATGAACCACCTGGCGGCAAACTCTCCACCAATGCGGTGGGAATGTACGGGTCCGTGATCCACAGTCTGCGCCGGATCACCGGTCACACGTTGGACAAGGAACCGCACTGGCGCGAGCGCGGGTCGAAGTTGCTCACCGGTGCGACGCGTACCTGGTGACCGACCGGATACCTTCAAATCAGTTCGTGAGCAACGTCTCTGGGAGGCACTGCAATGACGGCCATCGTTCCCGAACCCACCTCGACTGCGGACCGCGACGGTCTTGTCGAGATGGCGTGGGACCCCATCACCCGAATCGTCGGCAGTCTGGGTATCTACACCAAGATCGACTTCGCCAATCGCGAAGTGGTGGAGTGCCACAGCACGTCGTCGATCTTTCGTGGGTATTCCCTGTTCATGAAGGGGAAGGACCCGCGCGACGCGCATTTCATCACCAGTCGTATCTGCGGCATCTGCGGTGACAATCACGCCACGTGCTCGTGCTACGCACAAAACATGGCGTACGGCGTCAAGCCGCCGCATCTAGGCGAGTGGATCGTCAATCTCGGCGAGGCCGCCGAGTACATGTTCGACCACAACATTTTTCAAGAGAATCTGGTCGCAGTCGACTACTGCGAGAAGATGGTCTCCGAGACGAATCCCGGTGTGCTGGCGCAGGCAGAGAACACGCGCTGCCCGCACGAGGAGCAGCACGGTTATCGCACGATCGCGGACATCATGCGGACTCTCAATCCGTTCACGGGTGAGTTCTATCGCGAAGCGTTGCAAGTCTCGCGTTCGACTCGCGAAATGTTCTGCTTGATGGAGGGTAGGCACGTCCACCCGTCGACGCTCTATCCCGGCGGCGTCGGAACCGTCGCGACGATCGAACTGATGACGGACTACATGTCGCGGCTGATGCGGTACGTCGAATTCATGAAGAAGGTCGTGCCGATGCACGACGACCTGTTCGACTTCTTCTACCAGGCGCTGCCCGGTTACGAAAAGGTTGGCCTGCGGCGGACCCTGCTGGGTTGTTGGGGATCGTTCCAAGACCCCGAGTACTGCAATTTCTCGTACAAGGACATGACCGACTGGGGCCGGAAGATGTTTGTCACTCCCGGTGTGGTTGTCGACGGAAAGTTGGTCACCACGGATCTGGTGGACATCAACCTCGGTATCCGAATCATGCTGGGGTCCTCGTATTACGAGGACTGGAGTGATCAGGAGATGTTCGTCAAAACCGATCCGCTGGGTAACCCGGTCGATCGCCGGCACCCGTGGAATCAACACACCAACCCACATCCGCAGAAGCGTAATCTCGAGGACAAGTACAGCTGGGTCATGTCACCGCGATGGTTCGACGGAAAAGACAACCTCGCTCTGGATACCGGCGGGGGAGCATTGGCTCGTCTGTGGAGCACCGCTCTTGCCGGCCTGGTCGACATCGGATACCTCGAGTCGACCGGACACAGTGTGAAGATCAATCTTCCGAAAACAGCACTGAAAGGTCCCGTCTCGCTCGAGTGGAAGATTCCAGAACATGGCAGCAATACTCTCGAAAGAAACCGTGCGCGAACGTATTTCCAGGCATACGCAGCAGCGGCTGCCCTTCACTTCGCAGAGAAGGCGCTTGTCGAGATCCGGGCAGGCCGCACCAAGACGTGGGAGTCGTTCGAGGTTCCGGACGAGGGAATCGGTTGCGGATTCACCGAAGCCGTCCGCGGAGTTCTCTCACATCACATGGTGATTCGTGACGGCAAGATCGCGAACTATCACCCGTACCCACCGACCCCGTGGAATGCGAGCCCGCGCGACAGCTACGGAACCCCCGGTCCGTACGAGGATGCCGTGCAGGGTCAGCCGATCTTCGAGGAGAACGATCGAGACCACTTCAAGGGCATCGACATCATGCGGACCGTGCGTAGTTTCGATCCCTGTCTGCCGTGTGGTGTTCACATGTATCTCGGCGGCGGTAAGACCCTGGAGAAGTTGCACTCTCCGACGCAGTCCGTGACCGGGGAGTGATCGATGGAGCAATCGGCCGACTACTGGCGCGGAGCAGGTGAACGCATCGAGACGTTGTTGCAGGCCAATGCCGGTGCAGGCCCGGTGGCCAGGGATCGCGCCGAGCAACTGGTGCGCGAGGTCGTGCAGTTGTACGGCGCCGCACTCGAACGCACCGTCGCACTGGCGGATCCGGCCATGATGGATGCGATGGTTCGCGACGATCTGGTGTCGAGCCTCCTACTGGTGCACGGACTTCACCCGCACGACGTCGAGACCCGCGTACGCACTGCGCTCGACAGCGTGCGTCCGTACCTCGGCTCGCACGGCGGGGACGTCGAACTGATCGAGGTGGCGGACGGCGTGGTGCGGCTACGGCTTCTCGGAAGCTGTAACAGTTGCCCTTCGTCGTCGGTGACCCTCGAAACCGCGGTCCAGGACGCGGTGCAGGCGGCGGCACCCGAGACCACCGGAATCGACGTCGAAACACCGGATTCGCACGAGCTGAAGTCGGGTGTGATCTCGGTCGAGTCCCTGTTCTCGCACGTACACGCCGACGGGGGAGGCGCGCACTGGGTGGAGGTCCCCGAATTTGCCGAAGTCGACGCGGGTGAGGTCGCGGGTTTCCGGGTATCGGATACCGATCTGTTGGTCTGCCGCTCCGGTGACGATCTGTACGCGTATCGCGACCACTGCCCCGTATGTGACCATTCGATGGCGGGGGCTGTGCTCGAACGCATGATGGGCCTTCCTGTCCGAGACGCCGCTGTCCTTACCTGTCCGACGTGCTCTGCCCACTTCAGCGTGTACGGAGCGGGTGCGCGGGTCGGCACCGGCTCCGAGCACCTGGCGCCTCTGCCGGTGCTTATTCGCGACGGTGTGCTCTCGGTCGCGCTTGCCGACGATTCCGTGTTGCCGGTGACCTAGCCGTGGACGAAGCCTGGTCATGAAAACCACTGTGGGAGAGGTACTCACGCGAATCGCCTCGACGCGCGCCGTTCCGACCGGGCCGCTGTGTGAGATGTGCGCGGCGGGCATAGGTGACGAACACCAACACGTCGTGGACGTACAGGTCCGGAGCCTGATGTGCGTGTGCCGTCCCTGCTATCTGCTCTTTGCGCCGGTCGACGCGGATCTCCGATACAAAGCGGTTCCCGATCGGTATCTCGAATTTCCGGGCTTCGAACTCGCCCCTGGCCGGTGGGAGTCCCTGGAAATCCCCGTCGGACTGGCATTCTTCTTTCGGAACTCACTCCTCGACAAGTACATAGTCTTCTATCCGGGACCTGCCGGAGCTACCGAATCCGAGCTGCCCATCGACTCGTTCGAGACTGTGCTCGCGGAGAATCCGGGGCTCTCGCAGATGCGGGCCGACGTCGAGGCGTTGATTGTCTCGGTGCCCGCGTCAGGACAATCGCCGAGATGCTTCGTTGTTCCGATCGACGCCTGCTACGAGCTGGTGGGCAGGCTGCGCACAGTGTGGCGCGGATTCGACGGGGGCCAGGATGCCGCGCGCGCGGTGGACGAGTTCTTCGGGCGCGTCGAGGCGCGAAGCAGGTCGGCATGACCGTCCTCGACTTCTCGGTCGACAACGTGGAGGTGGAACCGTATGCGGTTACACCAAATCTGACGGTGAGATTGAGGATGTCGGAGACTACCGGCGCGACCGTCCGAGCAGTCGCTCTACGCGCACAGGTTCGAATCGAACCGCACCGCCGGCCGTACTCCGACGAGGAAGGCGACGCCCTGCGCGATTTGTTCGGTCCGCGGGAGCGTTGGTCGAGTACGCTGCGAACCTTCTTGTGGATGGAGTGTTCCGCGGTCGTTCAGGGATTCACGGAAACAACGGTCGCGGCCTTACCCATGGCGTGTACGTACGACTTCTCGGTGACGGCGTCGAAGTACATGCACGCACTCCGTGACGGAACGATTCCGATCGTGGTTCTACTGAGCGGAACCGTATTCACCGACGGGCAGCGCGGTTTCTCGGTACAGCAGATCCCGTGGGATAGATCTGCTGCCTACGAATTGCCGGTCGACGTGTGGAAACAGCTGATGGCCACGCATTATCCGGCCTCTGGTTGGGTACGCCTCGACCATGAGACGATTGCCGATCTCGTGCGATTCAAGGCAGCGCACGGCCTCACGGACCTCGATTCAGCCGTGCGGCAGTTGCTGACGGCGAGCGAGGTGCCCCGATGACCCGAACTGAGATGGATCACGACGTTCGGGCCGTGGCCGACGCTGTCCTGTACGAGGGATATCTTCTCTATCCTTACCGGGCCGGCTCGGCGAAGAATCAATCCCGTTGGCAGTTCGGGGTTCTCGGACCGCCCGGCGCCGCCGGTGACGGAGTCGGCGAGGAACCGTCGATGTCCGCCCAATGTCTGCTCGGCGAACTCGAGCGGAACGGCGCCGAAGTAACGGCGACGGTGAGATTTTTGCACCACCAGTCGCGGACGGTTGAACGACTCGGCGCCGGCGGCGCGTGGATTCCGGTGGATCGGTTGGTAGTCGACGGGCACGAGGCGATCTCGTGGGACGAAGCCACCGAATCCGAGATCGTCTTGGGTCCGTGGGGTCTGGACGAACTCGAGGCCGGCGTCGAAGAATCCTTCTGTGCGGCGGGAGTTGTCGACGGAGAGACTCTGGCGGATTCTCGGGGCCGGGTAGTCGGACGGGTCGTTCGGACACGGCTTCCGGTGACTGGCCGCTTGGAATTGAACGCCTCCGCAGGGGACAGACGCAGGGTGATCTCCGTGAGCATCATGAACGACACGAGCGTCGACATGAGGGACAAGGGCACGGCCACGGCGCAGTCGATGCTCGGCACTCACGTCATTTTGACCTGCGCAGGCTCGAAGTTCGTGTCGTTGTTCGACGAACCAGATCACTCGGAGCCGCTGCGCCAAAATCGCTGTTATCCAGTGCTTGCGGGGACCGAGGATCCGACTCACCCCGGTACATCGCCCACCGTTCTGGTGTCACCGATCATCTTGTACGACTTTCCCGAGATTGCGCCGCAGAGCGAAGGATCCCTGTTCGACTCGACGGAGATCGACGAAATTCTCACGCTGAGAATTCTGGCCATGACCGAAGAGGAAAAGGCGCGGGCGCGGGCGACCGACTCGAAAGCTGCCGACATCATCGACCGATGTGAAAGCTTGACGGCCGACGATCTAGCCGGCCTGCACGGCGTGCTGCGAGATTCGAATGCCGGTTCTGATCTGATACCCGAGGTGCCTGACGGCGTGGACTGGTGGACGCCGGAAGCCGACACCAGCGTTCAACCACGCACCGACGCAGTTTTGATCAAAGGCGTCCGCGTCTGTGGTGGAAGTACGGTTCGGCTTCACCCCTCACGTCGCGCTGATGCTCAGGACCTGTTCTTCGACGGCCGGATCGCCCACGTCGCCACCATTCATGAAGACGTGGACGGCGACATTCATGTTGGGGTGACGCTCTTGGACGACCCGGCCGCCGATCTACATAACTGGTACGGCCGCTACCTGTACTTCGCGCCGGACGAGATAGAGCCGGTGCCGCGAGACGGCGCGAGTTGACGTACTTCACGCTGTCGGACTTCACAGCTATCGGACTTCACAGCTTTCGGACTTCACTGCTATCGAGAGGAGAACCCGCCATGAGGAGCATGGGATTGCTGTCGACGGCACTTCTCGGCGCCACCGCGATCGCAGCCGCGATCGTTCTGGTGGTGTCGATGCCGGACATCCAGCGCTATCTGCGAATGCGAAAGATGTAAAGCACTGTGCGCGTGCTGATTGCAGGCGTCGGAAACATATTTCTCGAAGACGACGGATTCGGCCCCGAAGTTGTTCGAGCGTTGCAGCATGAGAATCTCCCGACGGGGGTTCGCCTGGTCGACTACGGGATTCGTGGTGTGCATCTGGCATACGACTTGTTGGAGTCGTGGGACGCGCTGGTGCTGATCGACGCATTACCGGTGACCGGAGTGCCGGGGAAGCTTGCGATCATCGAAGTGGATCCCGAAAGTGAAGGTCCGCAAGGAGGTTTCGACGCACACTCGATGCATCCGAGTTCGGTGTTTGCCAGCCTGCAGGCCCTCGGCGGAGCACTCCCGCGGACGTTCGTGGTGGGGGCACACGCGAAATCGATTGGCGACGGAATCGGATTGAGTGCAGAGATGCGTGATTCGGTAGGGCAAGCCGCCTCTGCGGTGATGGCACTCGTCCGGTCGATCGACGTGGATTGTGATGCCACCACTTTGGGGCCGGAGGTGTGAGTCATGTGTCTGGGGATTCCGGGACGGGTACGCGAACTACTGGACGGATACGGCGGTCAACTCGCCCTCGTCGACGTGGAAGGTGCACCGCGCAAGGTCAACATCGGGATGCTCGACGAAGGCACCGTCACGGCAGGTGACTGGGTGGTGATCCACATGGGCTTTGCAGTCGAGAAGGTCGACGAACAGGGAGCACAGCGCGCCCGGGCCGGCCTCGAACTGATGGGCCGTGGTCAAGACGGTGAGATCGACGAGTCCGATACTCGTACCGGCGAGGTCGGGACATGATGATCGCCAGCCGTGTCATCGTTCGTGGCGTAGTCCAGGGGGTGGGATTCCGGCCGTTCGTTCACGCGACTGCGACCGAACTGGGACTGTCGGGTTCGGTGGGAAATTCTGCTCTCGGGGTCGTGATCGACATCGAAGGCGACGGAGAGTCAATCGATGCGTTTGTCGCTCGGGTGCGAAACCGCCCCCCACCGCTGGCACGAGTGGAGTCGATAGAGCGCGAGGACTCGCCGCCGCTAGGTCGTCAGGGGTTTTGCATCATCGAGACGGATGCGGGGGCGGTCGGGCGAACCTTGGCGCCGGCCGATGTCGGGATCTGCGACGACTGCCTGCGGGAGCTGACTGATCCGAGCGATCGGCGATATCGTCATCCCTTCATCACCTGCACCAATTGTGGTCCACGATTCACGATCATCGAGTCGATGCCCTACGACCGGGCCGCTACGACGATGAAGCGGTTCCCGTTGTGCGCGAACTGTGCGGCAGAGTACGTGGATCCCTCCGACCGCCGGTTTCATGCGCAACCGATTGCCTGCCCGGAGTGCGCTCCAACGCTTTCGTTCGTGGAAGGCGACGCGCCCACGGAGACCGGCGAGGGTGCACTGCTACGAGCCCGATCGCTGCTACGAGACGGGAAGATTCTTGCTGTCAAGGGAATTGGAGGATTCCACTTGGCCTGCGATGCGCGTGATGATCGCGTGGTTCACGATTTGCGTGAACGCAAGCATCGACCGAGCAAGCCGTTGGCGGTGATGGTGCGCGATGTGAGAGAAGCCAGAGCGCTGGGTGTGGTCGGGGATGCCGAGGCCGATGCCATGTCCTCGCGCGAGCGTCCCATAGTGCTGGTTGCCAAAGCGTCTGGATACACGCTGTCTCCCTCGATTGCCCCAGGTATTCCGGACATCGGAATCATGCTGGCCTACAATCCGATTCAGCATCTTCTTCTCGGGTTGGCGGGAGACGCTGCGGGCCCCGCGGCGTTGGTGATGACGTCGGCGAACATCGGCGGCGAGCCAATTCTGTACTCTGACGACGATCTCGAACGGGTGGGTGACCTGGCCGACGGGGTGTTGACCCACAACCGTCCGATCTTGATGCCGTGTGACGACTCGGTGATGCGAATAGTCGGCAACGGACGACAGTTGCTTCGTCGCTCGCGCGGATATGCACCGCTGCCCGTTGCGGCGCCGTTCGATCTACCGCCCACCTTGGCGGTCGGGGCCGATCTGAAGAACACCTTCTGTCTTGCCGAGGGTGCGTATGTCTGGCCGAGTCAGCACATCGGAGACATGGGCGACCTCGCTGTCATCGACAGTTTTGCTGCCTCGGAGAGTCACTTCGAGTCGATCACCGGAGTAGTGCCGCACCAGATTGCCTGTGACGAGCATCCTCGGTATCGCTCGTCCTCGTGGGCTCGCAGTCGTAGTGGCGACCGACCGGTGCGCGTCGTCGGGCATCACCACGCACATGTGGCTTCCGTGATGGGGGAGAACGGCCGGGACGGGAGCGAACCGGTTCTCGGAATAGCGTTCGACGGCACCGGTTACGGGGCGGACGGCGCAGTGTGGGGAGGGGAATTGCTGCTGGCGACGTACAAGGGTTATCGCCGTCTCGCGCATCTGGGATACGTACCGCTGCCAGGGGGCGATGCCGGAGTGGAACGACCGTACCGAATGGCGCTCGCCCACCTCTGGCATGCCGGGTTGGACTGGGAATCCGACCTGGCGCCGGTGGCAGCCTGTCCGCCACGAGAGCAGTCGGTCCTACTTCACCAGTTGGCAACCGGTTTCGGGTGTGTGGACACCTCGAGCATGGGGCGGTTGTTCGATGCAGTCTCCTCGCTGACCGGGGTTCGTCAGAGCGTCGACTACGAAGCGCAGGCCGCCATCGAACTGGAGGGCATTTCGAGGGGAGTCGACTGCGCCCCGTCGCGGTACACCTTCGACTGGGTGCAGTCGGACGACGATTCATGGACAGCTGATCCACGGTCGGTCATTCGGGCCGTTGTCCGTGATCTCCGGGCGAAGGTGCCCGCCGACGTGATCGGCGCGCGCTTCCACGAATCCGTCGCGCACCTCGTACTCGAGTGGGCAATCCGTGGCCGGGAACTGGCGGGAGTGGACGAGGTAGTTCTCACCGGAGGCGTGTTTCAGAACCCTCTCCTGCTCGTCCGGGCGTGTGCCCTGCTCGGAGAAGCCGGATTCACGCCGTTGACAGGACTGCAGTTACCACCGAACGACGGTGGTCTCGCCTACGGCCAAGTGCTGGTCGGGAGTTCGTCATGAGGTCAGGAGTTGTGCCATGTGCCTAGCCGTACCAGGACGTATCGAGTCCTTGGAGGAACGCGACGGAACGACGATGTCGGTGGTGAACTTCGGTGGCGTCCGAAAAGAAGTGTGCCTCGAATACATTCCGGGCGCCCGAGTCGGCGAGTACGTCGTGGTGCACGTCGGATTCGCGATCCAACGACTCGACGAGGAATCCGCACGCAGCACGCTGGCGGAATTCGAACACCTCGGCGTACTCGAAGAGGAATTCGGTGACGGGTTCGCCAGGGCTGCCCGGGCCGCCGGGATCGAACCGAAGGAGACGGAATCATGAAGTATCTGGACGAGTTCTCCGATCCGGAACTGGCCGGCAAACTGCTGGATCAGATCCGCGCGCTGGCCACGCGCCGATGGGCGATCATGGAAGTGTGTGGTGGTCAGACACATTCGATCATCAGGCACGGCATCGATCAACTACTCCCAGAGCAGATCGAGATGATTCACGGACCTGGTTGCCCGGTCTGCGTCACGCCGCTCGAGATCATCGACAAAGCTCTCGAAATCGCGGCAAAGCCCGATGTCATTTTCTGTTCATTCGGGGACATGTTGCGAGTTCCGGGGAGTTCGTCGGATCTGTTCCGGATCAAGAGCGCCGGCGGCGACGTTCGCGTGGTGTACTCACCGTTGGATGCACTGACTATTGCCAAGGAGAATCCGGACCGGCAAGTGGTGTTCTTCGGGATCGGATTCGAGACCACAGCGCCGGCCAACGCCATGACCGTCTATCAGGCCAATCGCCTGGGTATCAAGAACTTCTCGCTGCTCGTCTCGCACGTTCTGGTCCCGCCGGCAATGGCCGCGATAATGGACTCGCCAGAGTGCCGCGTGCAGGCATTTCTGGCGGCCGGGCATGTGTGCAGTGTGATGGGAACGTCGGAGTACCCGGCCCTCGCCGAGAAGTACAAGGTCCCGATCGTCGTCACCGGATTCGAGCCGCTGGATCTCCTGGAGGGCATCAGAAAGACTGTGCTGCAGTTGGAATCGGGTCGACACGAGGTCGAAAATGCCTACGCCCGTGCTGTCACGGCGGAGGGCAACACCGCAGCGAAAGCGATGCTCGAGGATGTGTTCGCGGTGTCGGACCGGACGTGGCGCGGCATCGGATCGATCCCGGACAGTGGTTGGCAGCTGGCGCCGAAGTATGCGTATTTTGATGCGGAAGAACGTTTTTCGGTGACCGATATCCACACCGACGAGTCGAGTGTCTGCCGGTCCGGTGAAGTATTGCAAGGCTTGATCAAGCCACACGAGTGCAGTGCCTTCGGGAAGGAATGCACTCCGCGGAATCCACTCGGTGCCACGATGGTGTCGTCCGAGGGGGCGTGCGCTGCGTACTACCTGTACCGACGCCTGGAACTGCAGGAGGCGGGTCATGCCGGCTGAGGAGACCGCTGTCGTGGACCTGTCGGCATGGGTGTGCCCACTGCCGCTGCGTGATTCGCCGAACATCGTCATGGGACACGGCGGTGGGGGAGCGATGTCCGCCGAGCTCATCGAGCATCTGTTCCTGCCCTCGTTCGGAAGCGCTGCCGATGCCGAGCTCGGCGACTCGGCTGTATTCGACATCGGCGGGGTGCGGCTCGCCTTCTCAACGGACTCGTACGTCGTGAAACCCATGGTGTTTCCCGGCGGAACGATCGGCGATCTTGCGGTCAACGGAACGGTGAACGACCTGGCGATGGCGGGAGCACAACCTTTGGTGATGTCGACGGCATTCATCCTCGAAGAAGGGACCGCGTTGACCGACATCGCGGGGATCGCGAAGGCGCTCGGGCGGGCTGCGCACGTTGCCGGCGTTCGACTGGTGACGGGTGACACCAAAGTTGTCGATGCCGGTCACGGCGACGGAGTCTTCATCAACACCGCGGGAATCGGGATTGTCGCCGACGGGGTGGACATCAACCCCACTCGCGCACAAGTGGGTGACGTCGTGATCGTCAGCGGCGACATCGGTGTTCACGGGGTGGCCGTGATGAGTTGTCGCGAAGGTCTCGAATTCGGGACCGAGGTGCGCAGTGATTGCGCGTCGCTCAACGGCGTGGTCGCCGACATGATTGCCACCGGCGTCGACATCCATGTCTTGCGCGACCCTACCCGGGGCGGAGTTGCCGCCACCCTCAACGAGATCGCTCAAGCGTCGAACATCGGTGTTGCGCTGGTGGAACGAGATCTGCCGATTCCCGCTGACGTGCGCGACGCCTGTGGGCTACTCGGTTTGGATCCTTTGTACGTCGCCAACGAGGGTAAGTTGATCGCCTTCGTTCCGCGAGAAGACTCCGACCGAATTCTGGAAGCGATGCGCGGTAATCCGCTGAGTGCGGGAGCTGCCGTGATCGGGGAGTGCGTGGCCGAACATCGCGGAATGGTGGTGGCGCGTACGGCATTGGGAGGCAATCGGGTAGTGGATTTGCCGGCAGGTGAACAACTTCCGCGGATCTGCTGATGACTGCCGTCGGTATGAACGGGCCGGCATTGTTTGCCCGCTACGCGTATCCGCCGAACGAGTTGGGTTACTGCGGACCCGACGATCCTTCAGTGCTGCTTCGTCTGGCCAGCGGCAACTCGGGCAGCGGCGACCGTGATCGCGCTCGTCAATTCGACGGTGCGTGGCCGTACCTCGAGGCATTGGCCGCAAGTGCGGGCATCGACGATCCTCTCGATCCACGAGTGATCGAAGCCTATTGGGTAGGAGGTGATCTCCTCGACTCGCTTGATTCGGGGGCGTTGTTGCAGCACTTGAGAGCAGCATTCGGTGAACGCGAGAACACCGGGTTTCTCCCTGCCCTCGGGGATCGGGACCGCGCGCTCGCGCACCACAGTTTTCACGTATTTCTGGTGTATCCGTGGGTCAAGCTTCTTCGGAAGCGCGGTGCGGTCCCACTGTCCGTCCTCCAGAACTGCCGGATCAGATGGGGAGTGGTCGAGGACGTGAGTGAGGAGCACGCGTTGGTGGTTTCGTCCCCGCTCGAGTTCGACGGTGAGCAACTCGTACGCGGCACGCCGGTGACGCAGCGAGTGCGATGGAGCGTTGACGGCCGCTCACTCGCACCGACGCCCGTCCAGGGCGCCTTGGTGACGATGCACTGGGATTGGCTGTGTGACAACATCACGTCAGAGCAATCACGGGCATTGGATGCCGCGGAAGACTCGGCATTGCAGATCGCGACCCGGATGCTGTCGAGGTGACAGGCCCTGTCAGAGCAGGGACCACGGTCTGGCGGATACGCAGGTGTCAGGGCACGAAGAAGGTTCCGAGGCCCGGTGTTCCGATCGCCTGGGGATCGACGTATGCGACGACCTGACCCGAGCCCGGACGAATCGTGACGGGTTGTGCATCCAGTGTCGGAAATGATGCGGATCCGTACGCTCCGGTGCCGAGACTGAGCCAGTGGACGACCGCGGAGTGGGGGTTTCCGTCTCCGGGTGCGCGTTGCACGTGCAGCACGGCGACGCCCGGTTCTTCGCCGACGATCGCTGCAAGGTGGGGAGTGGGCAAGTCGACGAGCGGGACGTAAGGGTCGACCTGGAACGGAACCGTGCTCGGCGCCGCTGCCGCGGTACCCGGCATCATCACGCCGGAGATCGCAAGGGCCGCAAAGACCGCGGCACCGGTACGTGCAAAAGCGTTGAGTGCAGTCATACGATTCGACGCTAGTCGCTTGACCGGCGATTCGGTGCCGTTTCGCGTTTCAATCGGTGGCGGGGTGACGTCGACGCCACCGCCCAGTGGTACGCGAAGGTATTCGGAATGACGATCGAGATATTCGGCCCCACGGCACGCACTGCACTGAAGTTCGGAGATCAGAAGATCAATCTGAGGCCTCTCGGATCGGCGGAGCAAGACCCGGCCTGGACCACCGGCGGCGTCGAGGCAGCAGGTTCCGAGGATTTGTGCTTCATCACTCTTGCGTCACCTGGAACTGTCCGTGAGCACCTGGAGAACTGTGGGGTCGAGGTGCTCGACGGGCCCGTGACCAAACTGGGTGCCCTCGGCGAGATGGTCTCGCACTATTGTCGCGAACCCGACGGAAGCCTCATCGAGATCGCCGTCTACCCGTGAACCAACCACTCCGAGGAGAAATTACTCCAGATTCAATGTCGTTCAGTGCTGCCTCCGCCGGCTGTCGACATCTTTCCCGGCCGTGCACTTGGAATCCTCGTTCGTCACCGGACTTTGCGGGTCCCGCTTCTCTGATCGTTCGTCCGCGGTCCGCGTCCGTCGGACTGTTCTCTTCCAGATCGCTGATCGAACTGGTTTCGAGAAGGTGTCGGACCGGCGTCCGATGGCTTTCGAGGGGGATCTAGCTACTTCCATCGTCTATCGAGTGAGCGAGGGTGGAGACGGTGCGCTTTCGGTGGGTTGTTGCCGGTTGCACTGTGTCGGGCCAGTCAGCAGTTTCTTCCAGCGCCCAGTCGGCCCATTCTGCGATGTGGTTGAAGTGGCCGATCATGAACCGGTTGGCCAGTGCCATCAGATGATTCTGCTGGGGGAGTGTGCCGGCTTCGGGGGCCGAAATCCGTTGTGCGTGTGAGACGAACAGACTTCGAGACCGAGTTGCCTGTTCGCGCATGGTGGTCAGGTTGGTCCGCAGGTCGGCGATCGTGCCTTGGTTGGCGAAGATCACGCGGATCATGCCTTCGAACTGCAAGGCGGGGGGTGTGGCCTGGGTGGCGAGCCAGTCACTCAGCGCTGTGCGACCTTCGTCGGTGATGGAGTAGACCGTGCGCGAGCGCTGAGTGCCTTTCGTTACCGTGCTCGCCGTGACCAGACCGCGTTCAAGCAGTATTTTGGGGGCGTTGTATCGCTGTCGGTCTGCGCTGGGCCACAACTCGGCGACCCCGCGTCCGACCTGTTCGGCGATCTCGTATGCCGACCAGTCCTTGACCGTCAGCAGTCCCAGGATCATGTACGAGGTAGGTGTGAGATCACGCTGAGCCACATGGCTCCCTTCGTTCCGCGGTTACATCCGAGCCTACAAGTGCTACTTCCCTTCACCGTTTGCATCCTCGGTGTCGGCGATGTCGTCGGATGTGTCCTGAGCGGGCTTGCCGTAGATGAAGGGGACGAGCGCTGCAGCGACGGCAGAGGCCGGGGCGAAACCATCGGCCGTGGGTGCCAGATTTCCCCACACCACCAAGGTCACGTCGTTGACCGGGTCGTAGCCCATGAACGAGTTGTAGCCGGGCAGTTCGCCGATGTGGCCGTACATCGGGCCCATTTGAGCGATACCGTATCCGTATCCTGCGGATCCTTCGCCATCTGTGGGTTGCACACTGTTCAAACGCAACTCTTGTGTGGCGGGACTCAGGAGCGAACCGGTTCCCAGAGCTTTGACCCATGTCGCCATGTCGTTTGCAGTCGAAATTCCCTGACCTGCAGACCATGTCCACGAGGGATTGTGCCTAGTGGTGTCGGTCGGTTTTTCGGTGCCTGCGGCGATCGCGTCGAGGCGAGATTGTGGGAGGGCCTCTTTGCCTTCGCCGAGCGTTTCGACGTTGCCACTGTAGGTGTAGCCGTCTGCAAACGGAGTCGGGATGCTGGTGTCGGTGTTCGCAGGAAACGACGTCCCTGCCAGTGCGAGTGGCCCGAAGAATCGGTCCGCGAAGATCTGCTGAATCGGCTTGCCGTCCAACTGCTCGGCGATCAAGCCGAGGAGAACGGTATTGGTGTTGGAGTAGTGATAACCGGTGTCGGGCGCGAAATACGGCGGCTGGCTCAGCCCCATTGCCAGCAGTTCCTCGGGTGTCCACACTCGCTCCGGTTGCTCGTCGAGCGCCCGGTTGAGTTCGAGGGTTTCGGTGTAGTTGTACAGGCCGCTACGCATGTCGAGCAGGTCGCCGATGGTGATGTTGTCGCCGTTGGGGACATCGGGGCGGAACTTGCTGACCGGATCGGTTACCGCAACCTTGCCTTCGTCGACCAACTGCAGGATGGCCGTACCGGTCCAGGTCTTGGTGTTCGAGCCCACGCGAACCTTGGTGTCCAGAGTGGGAGGCTCGTTCACGCCTTCCTTGACCGAACCCCATGTGTTGACGTACTTCTGCGTCGGCGTCGTGACCATGACCACCATTGCGATCTCACGGAACTCTTCTGCCTTCTCGGAGACGACGGAATCCATTGCGGCGCTGTCGAAAGACAAGACGGCGCTGTCCGCAGACCCGGCGGAGGTCGGCGGGGACGACGAGGGGGACTCGGAATCGGTTGCGGACGAACAGGCTGAGAGCAGCAATGCCGTAGCGATGCAGGCCACAGCCACTTTGCGGGTCTTGACGTTGTGAAAGGACGTCGACTTCCCAAAAGGGTTCATAGAGGGACTTTAAGCGATACTGCACTCTGCATGCTGCACTTTGCAGTAAATTACGACAAATCAGTCATGCATCCTCAGGAGCGTCCATGCCGCACACCACATCAGTTCGCGCCGTCGCTGCGTTGATCAGCGTCGGAGTAGTCCTCACCGCATGTTCGGCGAAGCCGTCGAATTCCGATTCCGCATCGGCTCCGGCGCAACAGGTTCCCGAGGAGGCAGCCCGCATCATGGCCACCGATCCGTACGCCATGGCTCGGTGGTCCTATCTCTTGGTCGACCCCGCCACCGACGAGGTGATTTACAGCAACAATGCTGATAGCTCGATGTTTTTGGCTTCCCAGACCAAACATTTCACCGTCGGCACCGCCTACGACACCCTTGGTGTAGACCACACTGTCACCACCCCCGTTTATGCCACTTCTCTCCCCGTCGAGGGCACCCTTACCGGTGATCTGGTGCTGGTCGGCTCCGGTGACCTCGCGCTCGGTGGGCGCAACGCCGCACAAGGCCGATTCGATTTCGCCACCGACGGCATCGACCACGTCTACGCCGATGCCCTGCCAGGAGCCGTTCTCGCGCCCGGTGATCCGCTGGCAGGCCTGAACGATCTCGCACGACAAGTAGCCGACGCCGGCATCACTCGGGTAAACGGCGACGTTCTGGTGGACCCTCGTCTGTGGGACACATACTCGACAGTCGAAGGCCTGGTCCCGTCGATTTTCGTCAACGACAACCTCGTCGATATCCAGGCGAGTCCGGGTGCGGTAGGTGAGCCCGCCACCATCGACATGCTTCCCGGCAACGGCCTGTTCCGCGTCGATGCTCAGGTCACCACGGGTGAGGAAGGTAGCGACTCGACTCTGAAGGTTGCGGCCGATCCGTCCGATCCCACCCGGATCAACGTGACCGGGTCGGTGCCGGCTGGAAAGACATCGCTGACTGTCTATCGCATTACCGACGCGCCGACGTGGGCGCGTCAGCTGTTCGTAGAAGCACTGCGACGCAATGGAATCGAGGTTGCATCGGTATCTCGTACGAACAGCACGGCTGCCCTGCCTGTCGATCGGACATATTCAGGAAGTCGACAAGTTGCGAGCCTGCAATCGGCACCAATTTCGGAGTCGGGAGGGATGATTCTCGCGACAAGCTACAACACGGGCGCGAACACTTTCTTGTGTCTGTTGGCAGTAGCGACAGGATCGTCGTCGTGCAGCGACGGTCTTCCCACCGTGCGGGCACTCGCCGAGAAGGCAGGTATTGCAGCATCCGACCTGGTGGTCATGGACGGTCAGGGTGGAGACCCGTCACAATCGACGCCCGCAGCCGTCCTCCAGTGGCTCGACTGGGTGGACCAGCAGCCATGGGCCGATACGTTCTGGGCAGGTCAACCCGTACTCGGTGAGCGAGGCTCGTTGTCGGGCGTGGGAACCGACAGTCCGGCAAAGGGGAAGGTCATCGGTAAGACGGGAACATCCGCCGACGTCGAATCTGACACCGGCAGGTTGATAGTCACTCTTCAAGCGTTGTCGGGTTACATGATCACCCCCGACGATCGCCGACTTCTGTTTGTCGTCGCCGTCAGCGATGCAGTGTTTCCCGACCTGCCTAGGGGCGTGTTCCAAGTCGGGGGAGACGTCGGTGGTGTTGCCGCTGCATTCCAACAAGCACAGACGAATTGACGGGGCGAGACGGAGGTCCGGCGTTCGGGCGCTCATCCCTTTCGAATGAGGCACGAACGATGTAGGCGCACAGAGTGTCAGCATTGGCGCGCAGCGGTATCGACTGCGTCCCGATGAGAAACGAGTTTTGACATGGGTTCCGTTATCGGAGATCTCCTCCCCATAGCTGTCGGTGTCGCCGTGTCTCCGGTAGCCGTCATCGCCACGATCTTGATGTTGCTCTCCAAGCGCGCGGGTAGCACCAGCATCGGGTTCGCGTTGGGTTGGCTGCTCGGAATCTTCATTGCCACAGTTCTTTTTGTCACCCTGTCCAGTGCCCTCAGCACCTCGGACAATGGACCGTCTGCCACGGTATCGTGGATCAAACTCGCTCTCGGTGTCCTCCTGTTGGCGGTCGGGGTCAAGCAGTGGCGAGGGCGCAGCGGCGAACACGAAACACCGAAGTGGATGCAAGCCATCGACGAGATGACCGCGGTCAAGGGGTTGGGCCTAGGATTCGCGCTCGCCGCGATCAACCCGAAGAATCTGCTGATGTGCATCGCGGCGGGAGTGTCGATCGGCTCGGCGTCGCTGGCGACCAGTGGAGTGATCGCCTCTGTCCTTGTCTTCACGATCATCGCCAGTTCAACGGTCGCGATCCCGGTCATCGGATACCTGGTGGCTGCTGATCGTCTGCGCGAGCCGTTGGCCAAGCTCAAGGTCTGGCTCCAAGACAACAACACCACGGTGATGAGCGTGTTGATCTTGGTCGTCGGAGTTGTTCTGATCGGCAAAGGAATCGGCGGAATCTTCTGATATCCGCTCTTTCGCGTGGTGTGAACGTGCGATTCCCGGATGATCGTTCGATCAGGCGCGCTTGACCGCGTAGTCGCCATCGGCGTGGCCGATCAGTTGCCAGCCGCCCTCGATCGGGGACAGTCGGACGTCAGCGAGATTCGTGGTCTCGAGCTGTGGCCGGTCGGTGCCGGGGTACCAGGCTTCGACCTGTCCGGTACCGGTCCCGGTAAACCCGTTGCGCGACAACTCCGTCAGTGTGCCGGGCGCTGCTCGGGGATAAGCACGCGAGAGAGGCCCGGCAAATCCCTCTACGAGCCCGAGTGATTCGCCGGAAGGGCAGTCGATGCGATTCAAATTTCCTTGCGGCTGGTGGGTGTTGCCGTCCCGAACCGGGTGGGGGTCACCGCACGCTTGTGTCCACGACCACCACGCGCCGCCTATCCGGTAGTTGTCGGTGGCGTCGACGAAGCGGTCGACGTCTGCTCCCTGCTCGCCGGCATCCCCGAACCAACCCCATTCACCCGTCCACAACGGGGCGTCGTACCAGGCGGCAGCGCGGTCGGCGATCTTGAACCCGTCTTCGATTCCGGGGAATTCGCTACTGACTGTTATCGATTCGCTGTAGAGATGTGGCGAGAAGACCACCAGAGGATCGGTCAGGTACTGGCGTGGGGGCAGCGCGTCGAAGCCGAATGCCGACCAGATCGCGCTGGGCTCGAAGAACACGAGGTGCGGAAATCCGCCTGATTCGGCCTGTCTGATGGCGTCGGTGGCCCGCTTGTAGAACTGCCCGATCTGATCAGCGGCGGTGAATGGATCGCGCAGGCCGGGATTCGGTTCGTTCAAAAGGTCGTATCCTGCCACCGCTGGTTCGTCTTTGAACTCGGCGGCCAACCGCGCCCACGTAGCCACGAGGCGACTCTGGATTCCTTGCTCGTCGTCGTAAAACGCCTGGAAGGCATGGGCGATCGCCGGTGCGGCTTCCCGGAGTCCACCGATGTTGCAGGTCGTCCATCCGCCGGTCAGGGTTGCCCACTCCGGTGCGCCGTCCCAGCCGACTCCCGGCTCCATGAAAGACGGGCACGACTGGTCGCTCGGGGTGCCGACGTACGGGCCCCATGCGTCCTGATGCATGTCGAGAACGGTGTAGATGCCGTGATCTTTCGCGTTCTGGACTGCGCCTCGAATCCGGTCGACATACGCAGTGTCGAATGCACCGCGGGTCGGTTCGAGGAGGGACCACGCGACGTTGAGTCGGACAACGTTGAAGCCCAGCGCGGCCATCTGTGCGAAGTCCGTTCTTCCCAGCGGCGTAACGGTGGGTAGACCGGTGCCGTTGGTTGCGTAGTCATTGAGACCGTTGGCGTTCACGCCGCGGAGCAACACCGTTCGTCCGTCGACGTCCTTGATCGTTCGATCTGCGACGGTCAGTTGGGGGAGAGTCCAGCCCGGATCCGGGGGTGAAGCGTTTGCCGCCGGGGCTGCAATCTGGATAGCCAGGATTGCAAGGGTGGCAAGCAACAGCGCACGCATCCGTCGACCTTTCTAGACAAACGTCCAATTCGGAGATGAGGGTAGCGTGAGAACGCCTTATTGCGGCGCGATTCGCACATACCCGTCACGTCTTCACTGCCTGGAATGCCCCGGCTCGAGGCTGCTGTACGGGGTGCGAGAATTGTCGACAAGTCGCGACCCGAGGGAGCATTTGTGAAGCTTGCACTGACTGATCTGGTCGAACAACTACCCGGCGACGATGTGACGATCACGCGAGCGTTCTATGCGTCGCGGCTTGCCGGTGTCGGTCCGAGTTCGCTGCAGGAACTGCTTGTGGCGCGAGCATCCAGGGTGGTTGAGCCCACGGCGACCCGGGCTGTTGAACACACACTCGACATCGAGGGTCGATCCGTTTCAGTGCGCGTAGTCACGCCGAAAGACGGCGTTGTCAACGGGGTCTATCTGTATCTTCCGGGTGGTGGTTTCTACATGAGTTCAGCGGCCAGCGCTGACGCCCGAAGTACGAGACTTGCCGACGCGGTCGGGGTGGCAGTGGTTACCGTCGATTACCGGCTTGCACCGGAATTCCCTTGGCCGGCAGCGCCGGACGATTGCGAGGCAGTCGCTTTGTGGCTACTTGATGTCGCTGCCGAACGGTTCGGGACAACCAGGCTCGCCATCGGTGGCATGTCGGCGGGAGCAACCTTGGTGACGACGACATTGCTGCGCCTTCGTGATCGAGGTCTGGCCCACTCGTTTTCCGGTGCCGTGTTGGAAGCGGGCACGTACGACGTCAGTGCTCAGACTCCCGCGGGCCGCACCATCAGCGACGAATACTTCATCGAAGCCTATGTCGGGCATGTCGATGATCGCACTCTCCCGGATATTTCTCCGACATTCGGCGACCTCAGCGGCCTGCCGCCTACCCTCATGGTGGTCGGATCAGAAGACGTGGTTCTGGCTGAGAACCTTGCCATGGTGGCGCGGCTGTCGGCGGCCGGTAACGACGTCGACTTGCGTCTCTATCCTGTTGTCCCGCATGGATTTACAAACCATCCAACGCCTGTTGCCCGGCGTGCTGCGCTCGATATGGGTGCTTGGCTTCGGAATCGACTCGACTCCAACCCCGCGTGACAAGCACGGGCGCGGTTCAGTGTGCCGAGGGTCTAGGAGTGGCAGGAGCGGGCAATTCGGACACCTGAACAAATGTCCGGTTTCTGGGGCAAAGTCGGGACGAGGAGCGCGCCACCCTTGTAATCTCGCACGTGAGTTTGCGGGGGCGCGGGGTCGTCCAGCACAGCGAGTGAAGAGGACGACGATGACGACTGCTTACACGCGCCGCCGAGGGGCGCATTCTTTCGGAATCGCCCTCACTGCGCTGTTTACCGTGGTGGCGGCCTTGACTGGCCCCGCACTCGCCTCCGCCTCGAGCGGCGACCCGCAATCGGGTTCGAGCCAGTTCGGATCGTCCGGGGAGCAACCGCCGCTGCCGGAGATCCCACCGCCGTCCGCGGCCGAGATCAGGCTCGACGAGGCGCGGAACTTCCGCGACATCGGCGGCTATCGGACTACCGACGGCAGGACCGTCCGGACAGGCCTGGTGTTCCGTTCCAACAAGCTCAGCTCGCTCAATGAGACTGATCTGGCCAAACTCACCGCCGCGAACCTGACCCTCGACGTCGATCTGCGTAACACCTCCGAACGCACGGAGGATCCCGATCGGATCCCCGCCGGGGTCACCTACCAGGTCGCCGACGTCGTCAGCATCGACCATGGCATCGCGTTCCACGAGTTCGTTCCCCTGACCCTCGGTCGCGCGTTGATCGACGGCGCGGTCAACGGAACCTCGAACATCGGCCAGAGCATCGGCTACCCGTTCATGGTCAACTATCGTGGCTCCGATGTCGCCTTCCATGATCTGCTGACGGCGATCGCGAACAACTCCGACGGCGCAACCGTCTACCACTGCAGCGCAGGGAAGGATCGCACCGGTTGGGGTACCGCGATCCTGCTGACCATCCTCGGTGTCCCGCGTGAGGTGATCAGTGCCGACTTCATGGCGTCGAACACGTACCTGGGCCGGGACGACGCGGTGGACCTGTCGTGGCTCGATGCGGCGTATGCCCAGGTGGACCGGCTCTACGGTGGTATGGATACTTACGTACGGGAGGGCCTCGGCGTCGACCAGGGCACTATCGACTCTCTGCGTGCCAAGCTTCTCCTCTAAGCGCAGCCCCACACCTCGACTTATTGCCCACTCGGACCCTCTGCGGTTCCAGTGCGACCAATGATTACGGGAATGCGCAATTGTGTGGCGCTGCTCCTGCGGTGGGCTCGAGGTTGCGGTCTCCATCATCAGGCCGCATGCCATCACCAAGTGGCGCAGGACCTTTGCTCACAAGTAGCACGCCTGATCATGCACTCGACGCTGGCCAATTGGTCAGCATCGAATCGAGAGCCTCGAGGATCCTGGACCAGCTTTCGGCGCTGTCCGGTGCACTGTGACTGAACGATCCACCTAACTCCAGGCTGGCATATCCATGGAAAACGCTGCCTAGCAACCGAACTGCGTGAGTCTGGTCGAGGTCGTTGAGGTTGTATCCGCGCAGAATTGATCGCATCATCTGCGAGTGTCTGAAGCCCGCGCTCGCTGCTGCGTCCTCCGGGGTGAGGCGCATCTGTGACGCGGCGTACCGGCCGGGGTGTGCCTTCGCGTAGTCGCGATAGACGTTCGCGAAGGCGGTCAAAGCGTCGCGGCCGGACCGACCGGCCACGGCGTCGGCAGCCTGGTCGGCCATCTCCTCCAAAGCGAGCAACGCGATTCTGGTTTTGAGGTCGTTCGAACTCTTCACGTGGGAGTACAGGCTTGCGACTTTGACGTCGAACTGCCTGGCGACTGCCGATACGGTCACGTGCTCGAAGCCGACCTCGTCGGCCAATTCCGCGCCCGCCATCGCGAGGCGGTCGGCTGTGAGTCCTGCGCGAGGCATGTCAATCGGTCCTGTTCGTTGGGAGGGTAAACCACTTGCCTAAAGAGTATAGGCAAATTACTATCAGCAGTAGCAAACTTCCGTAAACGATTTTCAGGTGAATGAAATGCACAGCCAGAGCAGCTGGATTACTACCGAAATTTCCGAGGACATCGTGCGCGGAGCCCTCGAAATCGAACGGACCGAACGCGGTGTGCTGACGCACCGCCTACCTGCCAAGGCTCGCACGCAATTCGCTGACGGGCAGATGGCAATGGCGCAATCACAACCGTCCGGAGTGCGGCTTGTATTCCGAACCAGCGCCACGAGCATCGAACTCGATACTCTGCCCACGAAAATGATCTACACCGGCGCTCCGCCGAGGCCGCAAGGGGTGTACGACCTGCTCGTCGACGGCGAACTGGCCGGGCAAGCAAGCGCTACGGGCGGCAATACGGTGACGATCGACATGGCTACCGGTACCGCTCAGAGGCAGTCCGGACCTGTCAGTATCATCCGTTTCGCGGAGCTGCCCGCGCGATCCAAGACCGTCGAGATCTGGTTGCCACACAACGAGACCACCGAACTTGTCGCATTGCGAACCGACGCGCCACTCGAACTCGCGGTTGATACGAAGCGCCGCGTGTGGCTCCATCACGGAAGCTCGATCAGTCAAGGATCCGGCGCTGAAAGTCCCTCCGGCACTTGGCCTGCTCTTGCAGCCTCCGTCGGCGGCGTGGATCTGATCAACCTCGGGTTCAGTGGCAGTGCTCTGCTGGACCAGTACACCGCCCGCGCGATGCGCGACACTTCTGCTGACCTGATCAGCATCAAGATGGGCATCAATCTGGTCAACGCAGACGTGATGCGCCTACGGGCCTTCACATCTGCAATGCACGGCTTCCTCGACACGGTTCGCGACGGTCATCCAGTGGCTCCGCTGTTGGTCGTTTCGCCCGTCTATTGCCTGATCCACGAGGACACACCGGGGCCTGGTGCCTTCGACTTCGACGCTCTTGCCAGAGGCGAAATGCGATTCGTTGCCACCGGAGATCCCGCCGAGCGGGCATCCGGGAAGCTGACGCTGCGCTCGATTCGGGAAGAGTTGGCGCGCATCGTAACCCAGCGGTCAGTCGATGATCCTAATCTGCATTACATCGACGGGTGTGATCTCTACGGTGCCGCGGAGAACGAAGAGTTGCCGCTTCCCGATCAGCTCCATCCGGACGCTGCAACGCATCGTCTCATCGGCGAACGCTTTGCCCAACGTGTATTCGCAGACGGCGGTGTATTCGCCGGCGAGGTGTAATCGCGCAATCTGATTCGGCTCACACCACCACTCACACCACCACTCACATCACGGTGAGCCGAATCAGCGGGTACTTGCGACCGGACTTGCTCTGGTACTTGGCGATTCGGGGCTGGGCGGTGGCCACTTGGTGCCACGCATGCTTGCGATCGTCGCCTTCGAGTTCGTGAGCTGTGACTGGTACGGGATTTCGGCCGGGCATCTCGATAGACACTCGATCGGGATGCGCCACCACATTCGAGTGCCAGTCCGGGTTTCGACCGCCGCCGCCCGAAGCCACGATCAACAGACCGCCCCTGCCGTCGGACAGGTGCATCAGCGGAGTCTCTCGGGGTTGCCCGCTGCGTCGGCCTACCGTGTGCAGGATGAGGACGTCCATTCCCATGAACGTGCCTTTCCCGCGCCGAATCTTGCGATTCGTGCGGGCGTTCGCGTTCCGCTGCATCCACCGTGACAGTGCGCCGGGACCGCCGGACTTCGGTTCGCAGTGATTCCCGATGGGATCTCTCGGTGTTGGATCCGTCTGTGCCATGGTCGGCTACCTCCAGTTTGTCGGCGTGAGCGTCGTTTCGACAAACCTATGAGGCTTGCGGGTTCGGTGCTTCTCGATTTCTGATCACTGTGTTTTCCGGTCACTGTGTTTTCTGATCGGAGTTCACACGATTTGACCCTGACGTAGCGTGAGGGCTCACGATGACTTCATGACCGACACCTACCCTGCATTCGACATCAGCCCCGTCCCTGTCCCTGCGACCGATGCCGTGCCTCCGGAACAGTTCCGAGGTCTCTACGGTATGCCGATGTTCGTGTCTGTTCCGACTTCGGATCTGGCCGAATCGGCAGACTTCTGGATCCGCGGGCTCGGTTTCTTCGACCTCTTTTCGGTGCCTGATCGACTGACGCATCTGCGGCGCTGGGCATTTCAAGACGTTCTGCTCGTGCCCGGCGAGCGAGCAGATTCACCACCGTCCATCAGCGTGAGCTTTGCGTGTGTGCTGAGTCAGATCGACCAGATAGCAAAGGCGTGTGAGGAATTGCGGCCCGGATGCACCAGCGGTCCAGACCTGAAGCCGTGGAATTCACTGGAGTTGGAGATCGTGACACCGGAGAACGCGCGTGTGATCATGACGGCCGCTCGTCCGTACGACCCGAACAGTGCCGAGGCCGAGCATCTGCGAGGTATGGGAATTGACGGACCCGACGACTGAACAGAAGTCTGACGCGGTGGTCTCGCGCACCGCGTCTGTCAAACTGGATGCCGTGACGGACCAACTCTTCGGAGACGAGGCAGACAGTGCTCTTACCGTCGGTGCTGCCGCATCTCGGCTGGGCATAACTGTACGTACCCTTCATCATTGGGACGCAATCGGTTTGGTGTGCCCATCCGGGCGCAGTGACGGAGGCTACCGGCTGTACACCGACGCCGACCTCGGCCGAATTGGTCGCGTACTTGTCTACCGCGACGTGGGCTTGTCGCTCGACGAGATCGGGATACTGCTCGAATCGCCGGCAGCCCACGTGGACGAAACACTGCGCGGGCAGCGCGCCGAGTTGCGACAACGGATTGCCGACTTGGAGCAACAGGGCGAGTCCTTGGATCGCATCATCGATGCCAGGAAGTCCGGTGTGCTGTTGCCGGCAGACGAGCAAGTGTCGATCTTCGGCCGACACTGGCAGCCGTCATGGGGACCGGAGGCGCACGAGCGTTGGGGTGACAGTGCGCAGTGGGCGCAGCACGCGGAACGGTCGGCAGGTAGGACCGCTGAGGATTGGCAGAAGATCGCCGACTGCGTCGAGGCGCTCAACGAAGATCTGGCGTTGGCGTGCCGTGCGGGTGTCGAACCGGGAAGCGCCGAGGCGAATTCGCTGGCAGAACGCCACCGAGCGTCGATCGGGGTCTACTTCGACTGCACACACTCGATGCAGGTGTGTCTGGGACGGATGTACGTTGGCGATCCAGGCTTCTCCGAGTTCTACGACGCGCTGTTCTACGAGACGGTCGAGACCGGTCTGACCGCGTGGCTCCGCGCTGTCATCGATGCGAACGCTCTGGCACATGGAGTTGTCCCCGAATCGGCGACATGGGTGTGAGTGAGCTGGTGGTCGCTCGTCAGTCCAAAGACGCGCAGGCAGTGCACCACGGTCGGCCGTCGACCCCGGGGGCACGATGGGGTACTGCGATGCGCGCGGCCAAAATGCAGCTTTCGTTGTCGTGATAGACGTCGAGATCCGAAGGAACCGTCGAGTGGAACGCCGGGACCTTCATGTCTACCTCCGTTGTCACTCGCCAGAGAGTTGGCTCGTTGCGGTAATCCTCCCACCCCAGCGATCATCTCGCCTGTCGGAAGAAGCACGTGTCAAGGCGGGGGCCGACACCTGCTGTCCTCGCCGCGCGATCATGGAGCCGCACAGCGGTTTACAGGTGTGAGAGCCTGATCACCCTTCCGGCCGAACCGATGCGCACTGCGCGCGCGGTGTGATCTTCGACGGCGCTCACCGCAGAGAATCGCACAGGGATAGGCTGGACAAATGCGTGGAGAGTACAAGGTTCCTGGTGGAAAACTGGTCGCGGTCGACGTCGAGGTGGCGGACGGTCGGCTGGCCGAAGTCGCAGTCTCGGGGGACTTCTTCCTCGAGCCCGACAGTGCGCTCGACGACATCAACGCGGCGTTGCGCGGAATGCCAGCCGACTCGGATGCAGAACAGTTGGCACAAGCTATCTCCAGTGCGCTCGACGAGTCCGTCTCGATGATCGGCTTCACGCCGCAGTCGGTCGGTATTGCGATCCGGCGCGCACTCGGTCACGCCACGAGTTGGGCGGATCACACGTTCGACCTCATCCCACCGGTGGTTCTGGACCCAGCGATGCACGTCGCGCTGGACGAGGTCATCGCGCGTGAGGTGGCATCGGGTGAGCGTCCGCCGACACTGCGATTCTGGGACTGGGACTCGCCCTTGGTCGTGATCGGATCGTTCCAATCCGTGCGTAACGAGGTCGACTCCGAGGCTGCTGCGCGGCACGGCATCGGCGTGGTGCGCCGAATCTCCGGTGGCGGCGCGATGTTCATGGAACCTGGCAACTGCATCACGTACTCGTTGGCAGTACCGGCGTCGTTGGTCGAAGGTTTGAGTTTCGAGCAGTCCTACGCGTTTCTCGATCAGTGGGTGATGGGAGCGCTGGCCGAGGTGGGTATCAACGCTCGGTACGTGCCGCTCAACGACATCGCCTCGGACAAGGGCAAGATAGCCGGCGCCGCTCAGAAGCGATTCGCGTCCGGCACCGTGCTCCATCACGTGACCATGGCCTACGACATCGATGCGGAGAAGATGACGCAGGTGCTGCGAATCGGGCGAGAGAAGATGTCGGACAAGGGAACCAAGAGCGCAGCCAAGCGGGTCGATCCGCTGCGTTCTCAAACCGGAATGACGCGTGCAGCGATCCTGGAGTCGTTTGCGCAGCACTTCCGCGGCCAGTACGACACCCGTGACAGCGACTACACGGACTCGGAGTTGGAGCAGGCGCGCAAGCTGGTGGACACGAAGTTCAGCACCGAAGCGTGGACTCACCGCGTCCCGTGACGCCGTTGTCTCGAGACACCGACAAACCGGGACGAGACCCGAGAGGTCTCGTCCCGGTCGACCTAGCTGGCCGGAGTCGTTGAGTTTGCCCCGAGAAGTTCAGCGTCGTCGACGACGGAGTTCCTCTTCGGAATGGTGAAAGTTGCGCTCACACACAGGATTGCGATGACGAAGCACGCCAGTGTGTACCACAGGTTCCCGATGGGATCTCCAGCGCTGGTGGAACCGTCGACTGCGTCGAAGAAGTCCGGAAGCGCACTCGCCCACAGTACGGCCATGACAACCAGGTACACCACGCTGTAAATCTGGACGAACCTGTTGGTGTGTGCAGGAGCGTTCGATTCTGCCGTGCGCAGGTTTCTCCACTGGCGGACGAGAACCACGATCGCGACCACTGTGAGGACGGCGAGTTCCGCCGCATAGAGGAACCCGCGAACGGTGTCACTGCCCATCCCGAAGACCGTCGCCGGGAGCGGGAGAATGAACGTACCCAGCGAGGCCAGCAGGCCGATCACGATGGTGCGCCAAACCAACTGAAGCCCGGAGAAGTGCTTGCCGGCATCGACGTGCCGTCCGACGAAGTACTGGACGCAGAATGCCAACGACATCGGCCACAGAGCGGCGAAGACGACCACGCTGGGGAGTGGAACCGCGTCGAACATGGGTTGGTTGATCGGGTTCGACGTCGACCACTCCCACCACCGCAACTGGGGTCCGAGGTGATCGAAGATTTCGTAGAACGCATGGTGGACGAAGCCGACGCAGACTGCACCCAGCAGGGGACCGTATTTGCGGAAAACGCCGAGCATTCTGACTATTTCGAAGGCCAACGTCGCCATGAGCGGGTAGATGGCAATGATGTACAGCGGCAGTCGACCCCACATGAAGTCGATGGTGAACACGTTGTGCGCGAACATCGTGTCCACTTGTTCTTCGATGCCGAACGCTGCCGGGAAGTACAGCGGAGGCTCGATGATGAACAGGTAGGCGGTGGCGCCGAACCAAAGGACCAGGTTGGTGGGGTCGCCGTTGCGGCGCAGTCGTACGATCGCCAAGACCAGTGCGAGTACCGAGCCGACGATGATCGTCCATTCGAGTACGGGCAGGGTCCAGTTCTCGAGGGCCGCCGGGTTACGGAACTCGACGAGTCCACCTGCTTCCTGACAGGAGAAACCGAGTTCTGTTGCCAGTTGGGCAAACGTGGGGGAGCAGTGCTCTGCCATCAGTTGGCCCCTGACGTGATCGACTCTTGTGCCTGAGATTCGGCGGTGTACCAGCGTGTGCAGTCGTAGCCGTCGTCGTAACGCTTGAACCACTGGTCGGCCAGTGCGGGGAGCTTCTCGTGGTCCGGGTTGTGATTGGGCATCTGGCTGCGGAAGACTCCGCCGAGCGCGACGAGTTGTTCGCCGAGTTGTAGGTGATCGAAGGCGCGGGGCATGGTGCCCTTGGTCAGGTAGGGCGCAAACGACGTCAGAATCTTCTGCTTGGTGCGGTGCATGGCGAACATCGACAGTGAGTCGACTTGCCGTTCGGAGAGTGGAACGTGCTGGTTGAACCCTGCACAGGCGATGCGAATCACCTTCATGACGTGCGCGAAGATCGACGGCGCCATTCGCATCCGGTAAAGCTCGCTTCCGACAACGGAATTGAAGATGATCAGTGCCGAGCTGCGATGCTCGACCTCCTCGACGAAGTGCCAGATGAACAGTGATGCGACGCGGTCGTCTCCCGGACGGAACAAGGTCGCCTCGTTGTCGAGCATCAGTTTGAACACCGGTGTGAAGGTCGCCTCCAGATCTGCGGTGTACGCGAGCCGGTAGTTCAACGAGGTCGCCTCGGTGAGTAGATCGAATTCACCGATCACGGCGTCGAGTGTGTTCTGCAGTCCGGGGTATCGCCTGATCAGAGCTTTCACATGTTGGCGGTGGGCGGTCGAGTGGTGGCCTTCTTGACGCATGAATGCCACGGCTTCCTCGGCGACCTCCGGATCGCTGATCCGCGACTTGGTTTGCATGATCATCTTCACGATCATCTTTTCGAAACCGATGGCCAGGAACGAGACCGCGTTGGACATGCTCGACCAGGCCGGATTCTCCGGGTTCCACAGGAAGGGAACGTCATGATCCTCGAATCCGAAATCCATCTTTCGGGGCTGAAGGTTGGTCACTTGTCGAACCTCGTCTTTCGGAGGGGCTGGTCAGGTGGCCGCTCTGGCATTCGAAGCCACGTGTGGCGGTAATCATACATATTGGTGTGCAGTTGTATGTTCACTTTTCGATGACGAACGTGAATTCGAGGGACGCAGATGCAAAACCTGCCTGTGTTAGCCTGTGGCTCTTGGACTTCGAGCGCAAAGACATGGTTCGAGCCTCGTTCGAGCGAGGAAGTGGGCAGTGGCACGAAGGCGTGGGTGGGGCGGCAATCCACCGGACAACGACGAAGATGCGTCTCGTCGAATTGTCGAGGCCGCGGTCGAGCTGATCGGACGGACGAGTTCGGAAATCAGCATCGGCGACGTCGCGGAGTCACTGGGCGTGATCCGGCAGACCGTGTATCGATACTTCCCCAGCGCGGACGCTCTGATGCGGGCAGCGGCGATCGCGTCGGTCGACGGCTACCTCGATCGACTCACCACACACGTGAGCGGCATCGAAGATCCCGTCGAGGCGATGACCGAGGGTGTTCTCTACACACTGACTCAGGTCCACCGAACACCGCATCTCGGCATCCTTCTCACAAGCACGAATACGAGTCTGCACCCGGAGGGTCTGACCTCGCAGGAGGCGCAAGCCTTCGGAATGGCGATGATCAACCGCTTCGACGTGGACTGGGTGCATTACGGCTACGACGACGCGTCACTTCAGGAACTGGTCGAATACGTCCTGCGGACGATGCAGTCGTTTTTCCTCGCGCCTGGCGACCCACCGCGGAGCGATGAGGAACTGCGGCGATACCTACGGCGCTGGATGGGTTCTGCGATCATCGCCCAGGCAAATTCTGTCAGCGATGACCCGATCAGCGCAGGACTATCGTCAAAGCAACGGCACTGACGCACGCGGCGATGACGACGGTCAGTGCGAACAGGTCGGCGAGATGAGGGCGCTTGGGGTACGCCGCAATCAGTCCAGTGCCCCCGCGAGCGGAGATTGCTTCGCCCATTTCGGCAGACCGCCGAATTGCCACGGACATGGTTGTGGTGATCAGGTCGACTATCGAATTGTCGGCCGCGCTGTTCACCACAGCTTTCGGGCGCAGTCGTCGCGCCGCTACCAGGGTGAGCATCTCGTCGATCAACAGCGGAAGTGAACGAATGCAGAGGGCGGTCGCGATGGCCCACTCGTCGACCGGGATCTTGAATATTCGCAGCGGTCTACCGAGCGTTGCCAGTGCCGGCGCCACGTCGCTCATCGACGTGGTCCACGCCAACATCAGTGAGACGCAGAGCAATACAAGACCGAACGTCACAGCTTGCAGGTAGATGAACACCGCGTCGATGCCGATCGGAAGGTTGATCAACGCGCCGAGCAGGATCAGCGCCCACAACCACCACGGAGGTCGGGGAACTGCAGTCGGGGGGATTCGTCCGATCACCGCGGTCAGCAACAACAATCCGAGTACGACGCCGATCGCAGGCCAGGACGGCGCGGCCACGACCACGATGCTGACGAGAACGACGGCAACGATCTTCGTTCCGGCCCACAATCGGTGGATCGGCGATGAAGTCGGGACTTCGCGCAGAAGTGTTGTCACGTCGTCGATCCTTCCAAGGCACTGCTGGCGGCAGGGTCGAGGATGCGACCCTGCGACAGTCGAATTGTTCTGCTGCAGACGGCATCCATGCCGTCGACATCGTGGGAGATGACGACTATTGCGGTTCCGTTCCGACGAATCCACCTGAGTACGTTCAGGATTTCGTGTCGGCCGGGTGGATCGAGACCGGCCAATGGTTCGTCGAGGATGAGTACGCGGGGTTGGCGGACGAGGAGACCGGCCAGTACGACGCGTCGCATCTGTCCGCCGCTCAACTCGTCGATACTGCGGCCGGCGATGTGACGGTCGAGTCCGACGGCGTCGAGCGCCCAGGAGACTTGCACCGATCCGATCTCCGGACCGCCGGCGGCCTCGATGTCTTCGGCGACGGTTCGGCGTTGCAGCTGCAGCCTCGAGTGTTGGAACGTCAGACCGACACTGCCGAGCTGACGCGAGACGGGTTTGCCGTCGAAGACCGCGGTTCCCCGGCTCGGTGCGATCAATCCCGCCATGATCCAGGCCAGGGTCGATTTACCGGAACCGTTGCCGCCCAGGACCAGTAGCCCGTCCCCGTCGCCGATGGTCAGGTTCACGTCTGACAGTGCGCGCCGCGACCACGGAGTCCGGTCGTTGTAGGTGTGGGTGACATCGGTGAGTTGGAGGACCGTTCGAGTGCCGGCCGGCCACGGCGCAGACGGCGGACCCGCGAACGTCGACGTCATCCAACCGGGTTGGTGATCGATCTGCCGTCCGCGTTGTAGCTGAATCACCCGATCTGCGTTGCGGGTGTCGGCGTGGTGATGGGTGACCAGTACCACGGCCATCGGATGGCGCCGGGGCAGTTCGGCGAGGAGCGAGACCAATTCCTCCCGGCCGGCCTGATCGACCATCGCGGTGGCTTCGTCCGCGATCAGCAGAGCGGGGCGCCGCGCCAGCGCGGCAGCAACCGCCAGACGTTGCATCTCGCCGCCGGACAGCCCTGAGGTCTCGCGCATGCCCATGCCGGCGAGTCCCACCTCGGCCAGCAGTGCATCGACGTCGGGATGCGACTCGGGCGGAAGCCCCCAGATGACGTCATCGGCGACGCGGGTTCCGAGGATCTGGCTCTCGGGACGTTGGAGGACGACGGCGGTTCCGCCGTGTCGACCGAGACCGGCGGACCCGGGCCTCGTCAGGGTCCCGACGGTCGGTGCGCGACCGGCGAGCAACCGGGTGAGTGTGGACTTGCCCGAGCCGTTGTGGCCGACGACGGTGACGAACTCTCCTCGTCGGACCGTGAAGTTGACGTCGACGAGCGCCGGCGTCGATGCACCCGGATAGGTGAAGCCCACGTGATCGAAAGTGACCGGTAGCGGATCGATCGGACGGTCGTCGGGTGCTGTCTGGAGCGGGTCGGCCGAGGGGAGTGCAGCCAATCGATCGAGGACGGCGCCGAGGACAAAATAGGAGACGACGGTGCTGAGGACGATTCCGGAGATGATCGACACGCCGATCCACAACCACCAGTAGTCGATGATCGAGCCGATGCTGTTCTCGATCCATTCGGCTGCGCCGACCAGCGTGGGGGCACGCTTCAAGATTGCGGCCACGCCAAGCGCGGTGTTCTCCAGCGAGGTCAACAACAAGGTGCGCAGGGGCGCGAGAACAAGCAACAGGACTATGGAGAACAACGCCAGCGCGGGTCCGATGACAAGCGACGACAGCAACGCGGAGACGAAGCCGAGACCGCGCCGCTTGACCGTACCGATGATTCCGCCGAGGAGAGCGCTCAGCGCGACCGCCGCCGCAGATCCCGAACCCGCTGCGACGAAAGCGACCGCAGTAGCCGAGACGCCGGCCGTCATCACGGCGCGGACTCGAAAGCGCTGGGCAACAATTCCCATCGGAACGGCGGCCACGAGGTTGAGGGCGCTGGCCATGGGGATGACCGTGGCAATGACGGACAACGCGACCGTGAATCCGGCCATGACGGCACCCGTTGCCAACTCGAGTGGTCGAAGGTTGCCGGTTTCGCGGACTTGCGGACGGTTGCTCACTACGTCCAGTGTGCCAGTGGTGACATAACTCCTGCCCGACTGATGGTGAGCGCATCGGCACGATTGCGTAGGCTTCACCTCAAACAATGCATCGGACGGAGCGTGGAAGACGTGAGTGCAGCACCCATCAGGGTCGGGGTTCTGGGAGCCAAGGGCAAGGTCGGTCGAGCGATCTGCGAGGCAGTGGAAGCTGCTCCCGATCTGGAACTTGTCGCTCAGGTCGATACCGGTGATCGCATCGAGACGTTCGTCGACACCCGCACTCAGGTAGTCGTCGATTTCACGCACCCCGACGTCGTCATGGGAAATCTGGAATTCCTCGTGGCCAACGGAATTCACGCCGTGATCGGCACCACCGGTTTCGACGAGTCCAGGCTTGCAACTGTGCAGTCCTGGCTCGACGAGCAGCCTGCAACGGGTGTTCTGATCGCCCCGAACTTCGCCATCGGTGCCGTGTTGTTGATGCGCTTCTCGGCTGCCGCGGCGCGCTTCTTCGATTCCGTCGAGGTCATCGAACTTCACCACCCCAACAAGGCAGATGCTCCCTCGGGCACCGCATACCGAACGGCCGCCATGATCGCCGAGGCTCGCGCGGAAGCAGGCGTCGGACGCAGCCCTGACGCCACCACGACCGAGCTCGAGGGTGCGCGCGGCGCCGACGTCGACGGCGTCCGGGTTCACTCCGTGCGGATGGCCGGACTGGTCGCGCATCAGGAAGTGATTCTCGGAACTCAGGGCGAGACGCTGACCATTCGCCACGACTCGATCGACCGGAATTCGTTCGCGCCGGGCGTTCTGCTCGGTGTCCGCCAGATCGGGTCACGTCCGGGCCTGACGGTCGGTATCGATTCCTTCCTCGATCTATGAACAAGACCACCCGCACCCTCGCGCTGATCGTTGCGATCTGTATCGCGCTCGCGGTGTACTTCGTATTGCTCGGCCAGCGCGGAATCCAGCTCATCCAAGACGGAGGCGGCGCCGCGATCGGTCTCGGGATCGGCGTGCTGATCCTGCCGTTCCTGGGGCTGTGGCTCGTCATCGCCACTCTTCGTGCCGGCTTCACACATCAACGCCTCGCACAGCAGATTCACGACGAGGGCCTCGCTGTCGATGCGTCTTCACTTCCGAAATTGCCTTCGGGCCGGATCGAGCGGGCGGCTGCCGACGAGTTGTTCGCTCAGATCAAGGTCGACTGGGAAGCAGACCCGGACAACTGGAAGCAGAACTTCCGACTCGCTCGCGCCTACGACTATGCCGGTGACCGAAGCCGGGCACGGGAAACCATGCGCCGCGCAGTGGAACTGGAACGTCGGTCGCGAGGTAAGTAGTTTCTCCCTGCTGTGAACAGGGGTCTGCTGGGATGCTACCGCTCCGGAACTGTTGCGGGAGAAGACGGATCCGGAGTGGTGGGGTCGAATGGCGGCGGGTTGTTCGGGTCGAAGCTAGTCATCGGCACCGAACACGTCGCGCCCACTTCGGGATACGTGTTCGGGTTGACTCGTAGCGCCGAGACGAATTGATCGATGCGAGCGTCCTCAGCGTTGTCGAGTTTGAGTTGACGGCCCCAGGACTGCAGCGAGATCGGCGAATCCAGGGTCGGATACGGCGACATCAAGGTGTAGCTCATGCCTTCGACTCGCTGTGCCAAGCGCGCCTGATCCTCACTCGAGACCAGGTCGGGGTTGTACGTGATCCACACTGCCCCGTGCTCGAGGGAATGGACCGCATTCTCGGTTCGAATGGCTTGCGGGTAGACAACTCCGGTGCAGTTTGCCCAGACCGAATCATGGCGACCACCGAAGGGCGGTGAATGTGTGTACGCCACACGTTCGTTCGGCCGTACGTGTTGAGCTGCCGGGTAGTCGACCGTGACAACTCCGTCGATGGATTCGGACGGATCCGGATTGTCTACGCTCGGAACAAACGCATCCGGTCGAGGTGTTCCTTCGAGAGAATTCGCGCACGAAGCCAGCGCGAGAACTGTCGAGATCGCCACTGTTGCTCGAAGTTGTTTGTTCACTCGGCCATGATAGCGGCGCCTGTCCGCTTTCCCGAGACGTGAATCGACTACGACCCGAGAGAGCTTGTGGTTCCGCCCGAGAGCGCGATGTCACTGGCGCCTCGAACAATTCGGAGCGGAGGCAGCGGCCCTTGGTATGCCTCGGAGCCACTGATCAGATCACCGGCCGCGTCGAACGCGATCGCTTCACCTTGTGGCTCGTCGGGAAGGGGCACACGAATCGGCTTGGTGGTCAGGGCTTTCGCGATATCACCGTCGGGAGCTGTGTAGAGGTAGACATCGGTGTAGGTGCGCAGCGCTACCACCGTGCCGTCTTTGCTCACGGCGCCTCCGGTGACAGCCATCGTTCCGGCGTGGGGGACCGGCCCACCGGAAGTGAGGGTGGGAGAAAATCTGAGCTGACCTACCTTGGCCAACATGGTCGGCGACGCCGTCCTCAGATCCTGAACCTGCTGTCGCTCAGCGGTTGTGTAGACCACGCTTGCGCCCAGGTAATCCTTGGTGACGATGACGGGAAGCCCGTTGCTCTGGATCAGCAGTGTCTCGGCATCGTGCGCCCCGTCCGGATAAACCAGGGGGTAGGAGGTCGCGGCACCTGAAGTCGGATCGAGTTCGATCAGCCCGATCGACGTTCGTACCGCGTTGTTGTCGCCGATGTCTGCCAGCCACAGGTGGCCGTCGGGAGTCGACGAGAGATCCTCGACATCGACACGAGGGGTGCCCACGTTGATCCAGCGCTGAACGTGGCAGTTCGAATCGAGTTCGGCGACTCGATCATCGGAGCCGCTGTCGCCGATTGCGTATATCCCGGCCGAGGTGAGGGTGAGTCCGGACAGCTCGGAAAGGCCTGCATCGGTGGGTGTGCACAGTACGTCGAAGACGCGCGGGGCCTGTTGCGCCGCCGCCGGAACAGTGTGAACGCCGACGACTGCGGCGGCGAGAAGAACCGATCCGGCAGCCGCAGCGACTGAATGGGCGAGCGGGCGATTCCACACTACGATGCAGTCCTCCGGGCCGAAGAATCGGGACTTAGTACCCAGAGAATACTGGACGTCCGTCTCACTTTGTCCGAATTCCAAGAAATCGCGCTTGCCGAGACGTCGTGATGCGTCAGTGATTCGCTGAGTGAATGTTGGTGCAGGAGGGGATACTCGACTCACCGGAGATCGGCGGCAACGAGCAGGAAGTGACGAAGCGATGGCGAAGCGTGATTCCGAAAAGCAAGGCGCAGATTCCCCGTCTCAGTTGATCGACCAGCGAATCGAGGAACTCGGAGACTGGCGGGGCGAGATGCTCTCCCGGATACGAACTCTGATCAAAGAGGTGGATCCGGATGTGGTGGAGGAATGGAAGTGGCGAGGAGTTCCCGTGTGGTACCACGCCGGAATGATCTGTACCGGTGAGACTTACAAGAGTGCAGTGAAGGTGACTTTTGCCAAAGGCGCATCACTCGACGACGCCTCAGGTCTCTTCAACTCCAGCCTCGAGGGCAATACGAGACGGGCGATCGATTTTCACGAAGGTGAAGCCGTCGACGAAAAGGCGTTCAAGGCACTCGTTCACGCCGCGATCGCCTTGAACACCTCGAAATAGTGACTCCCTGTCAGAGCTGATGTTCAGCGAGGTCGAACGCGCTGAGTAGCGTGCGGAATTTTGTACTGGTCTCTCGCAGCTCGGTTTCAGGATCGGAAGAAGCGACGATGCCGCCGCCGGCGTACGCCCGCGCGGACAGACCGTCTGCGGCGATCTCGGCGCAACGAATGGCTACCATCCACTCACCGTCTCCGGTGCGGTCGCACCAGCCCACGGCACCGGCATAGAATCCGCGATCGCCCTCGGTTGCGGTGATGTGCTCGCGTGCAGCGTCCGTTGGTGTTCCGCAGACAGCGGGAGTCGGGTGCAGCGCCATTGCCAGTTCGAGCGAGGTCAGGCTCGGATCGGTCAGGACTCCTTCGATCTTGGTCCCGAGGTGCCATAGTTGCGGTGTCCGAAGGAGTTCCGGTGCGCTGGGTGCAGTGAATGATGTGCACAGTGGTCCGAGTATCGCGCTGATGGAGTCGACGACAAACGCGTGTTCGGCGAGATCTTTGGTCGACGCGCGGAGTTGCTCGGCATTCGCCTCGTCCTGATCCGAATTCGGGTGCCGTGCAATCGAGCCCGCCAACGGGTGGCAGGTGACGACGTCGCCTCGCCGTTCGATCAGAACCTCGGGCGTCGAGCCGACCAGCGAACGCCCGCGGTACTTTCCTCCGGCGGGGGACAAGTCGACGCAGAAACCGTTGTGCGCGTGATCGAGTGCAATCAGTTTCTCGGCCAGAGCGGCGGGCAGGATCGTGGACTCGGCCTCGATGGTCAGGGAGCGTGCGAGGACAACTTTGTCGAGTTCGCCTGCTCGAAGACGTTCGATGGCGCCGCGGACCCTGTCGGTGTGGATCTGCGGGCTGGGTTCGAATCCGGCTACCCGCGAAGTGGGTAGCGTCGGTACGTTCGAGTGATATAGATCACCGCGGACTCGTGTGAAACTCAGTGGCGCGGTGAGGGCGGACGCCGTCTCCGGTGAGAACGGCAGGGCTCCGACGACCGAGTCGATGCGCCCCGTTTTGAGGGCTTCAGCGGCGTCGAAGGCCGAGTCGAATTCTTCGACTGCTCCCGAAGTACGGATCGACGTTTGCCTACGTGAGAGCAGGAAAACGGAGTCCGTTTCATCGTCAGTCCGGTTGTTGCGCAACGGGAATTCGGAGACTTCGGCGAGTGCTGACATGGACACCCTTCCAGTTCGACAGGATTACTTGCTATGTTGAGGCTAGCCTTAGTTCGGGTGAATTTGTGTCGTGAGCATCCGGGTTGTGTACTTCCGTACCGTTATGGTTAGGCTGGCCTAAAGTAAAGGCGTGCGGACGGGGTCGACACGAGGGGTGGGTTGGCTCGATCTGAGCGCGTCGACCACTACTCGAGGAGACCGATGAGCAACACCGTGGACCGTGACCAGATCGTGCGCGACGTCGCCGAGGTTCTGTCGATGAGGGCAGAACAACTCGGCGACGACGCGGACCTGGGTGACGAAGGACTGGACTCGGTTCGCTTGATGACGCTCGTCGAACGATGGCGAGGAGCGGGCGCGGATGCCGACTTCGCGGAGTTGGCAGAAGAACCGACGATCAATGCCTGGGTTCAGGTGCTGTGCCCGCAGTGAGCGATCGCCGAATTGCCGTAGTCACCGGTGCGGCGGCGGGGATCGGCGCCGCAGTGGCCCGGACTCTTGCGCGCGACGGGTATTCGCTGGCACTTCTCGATCGCGACGACGTCGAACTGAAGCGGGCAACTGCGGAATTGGCAGAAACAATCGTCGAAGGCGCCGATATCGAGAGTCACGTCGTGGACGTGACCGATCGGCAGGCAGTCGACGCGGCAGTGGCCTCCACGACGGACACGTTCGGCCGGATCGACGCGCTCGCGCACGTCGCCGGAATTCTCGACACCGGATCGGTGCTGGACTCCGATCCAGACCAGTGGCGGAAGATATTCGGCGTCAACGTATTCGGATTGCTCAACGTTCTGCAAAGTGTGGGACTGGAAATGCGTCGCCGGCGGGCTGGGTCGATCGTGGTGGTCTCGTCCAACGCGGCCGGTGTCCCACGTATCGGGATGGGTGCTTACGGTTCGTCCAAAGCTGCTGCCACCATGTTGGTTCGAACCGCGGGCCTGGAGTTGGCTGTCGACGGGATTCGCGTCAACGTTGTCGCTCCGGGTTCCACAGACACAGCGATGCAGCGGTCTTTGTGGTCGGACCCTTCCGACGATTCGGGTGCCGACGCTGTCATCGAAGGCAATCTGGCGGGCTATCGCCTGGGCATTCCGCTCGGAAAACTTGCCACCGCAGACGATATCGCGGACTCGGTGCACTTCCTGCTGTCCGACCGGGCGGCCCACATCACCATGCAGGCGCTGTACGTCGACGGCGGAGCGACGCTAAAAGCGTGAGATGTATTTGCTGACAGTACTTTCGAAGAGGAGTCACTTGCATGACATCGAGGATCGCTCGCGAGCCCTTGGCGCCCGTCGCACAGTATCCACCCGAATTGGTGACGCATTATCGGGAACGAGGCTACTGGACTGACGAGACGCTGGCCGGATTCATCACGGCCGCGGCCGCACGGCATCCCGACAACGAAGCGGTGGTAGGCAGCGATGCCACCGGGGCACAAACACGGCTGACGTATTGCGACCTCGATCGTCGCAGCTCGGCAGTGGCCGGAGGCCTGTCCGGGTTGGGTGTTCGCGCCGGTGACCGTGTGCTTCTGCAGCTACCGAACATCGTGGAATACGTCGAAGCATTGTTCGGTGTGTTGAAGCTCGGCGCCCTGCCGGTATTCGGGTTGCCGGCGCATCGCCGAACCGAAATCGGATACTTCTGCCAGTTCGCTGATGTCGCTGCCTATATCGTCGCCGACCGTCATGGCGGGTTCGACTACCGCGCACTGGCGCGTGATGTGAACGAAGGCCTCGAGACTCCGCCTGTTGTGATCGTGGCCGGTGACCCCGAAGAGTTTGTCGGTTTCGATTCGCTGCGCGGATACGAGGTTCCCGTTCTTGCCGACGTCGATCCGTTGTCGGTCGCCTTTCTTCAGCTTTCCGGTGGCACGACCGGTGTTCCGAAGCTGATTCCGCGAACGCACGCCGACTACCTCTACTCGGTGCGGGCATCCAACCCGATCTGCGGCGTCGACGATTCGACGCGCATGTTGGTGGTTCTCCCTGCTGCGCACAATTTTCCGATGAGTTCGCCGGGCATCCTGGGTGTCTTCCACGCGGGCGGCACCGTGGTTCTGGCGCCGGACACCATGCCGTCCACAGCTTTCGGTCTGATCGAATCAGAGCGAGTCACGCACGCGTCGCTGGTTCCACCGATCGCATTGGCCTGGATGGCCGCCCCCAGCAAGGCAGATCACGACCTGTCGAGCTTGCGGGTTCTCGGCGTCGGCGGAGCGAAGTTCAGCGCCGAAGCTGCCGCACGCGTACCCACGGAGCTGGGCTGCACCCTTCAGCAGGTGTTCGGCATGGCTGAGGGTTTGGTCAACTACACCCGCCTCGACGACACGCAAGAATTGATCGTCAGCACGCAGGGCCGGCCCATTTCACCGGACGACGAGGTTCGTGTAGTCGATGACGATGGCGCGTTCGTCGAGCCCGGAACCACGGGGCACTTACTGACTCGGGGGCCGTACACGATCCGTGGCTATTACCGGGCGGATGCGCACAATGCCGAGGTCTTCGACGCCGAAGGTTTCTATCGCACCGGCGATCTGGTCAGCGTCACCGATTCGGGACACCTGATTGTCGAGGGCCGCGCAAAGGACCAGATCAACCGCGGCGGTGAGAAGGTGGCCGCCGAGGAGATCGAGAACCACCTGCTCTCGCATCCTGCTGTCCACGATGCGGCCGTCGTCGCTGTTCCCGACGAGTACCTGGGCGAGCGAACCTGCGCCGTTCTGGTGATTTCCGGAGATGCACCGACCGTCGGCGAGATCAAGCGATACATACGAGGCCGAGGCGTTGCGGCGTACAAGGTTCCGGATCGAGTGGAGTTCGTGACCGAGTTCCCCGTCACCGGCGTCGGAAAGACCAGCAAGGCGGCCTTGCGCCGTGTTCTCAGCGAATCGATTGCCGCACAGACTCTGTCGAGTTGATCGGTTCCCACCCCCACATTTTCGAGGAGATTCATCATGGCGCTACCCACAGCAGTGCGATACGAGATGCCCACCGAGTTTCCGCAGAATCGCGTCGACTGGACTCTCGATCCTTCCCGAGCGGTGCTGCTTCTGCACGACATGCAGGAATATTTCGTGAACGCGTACGACCGAAGCGTCGACCCGCTCCAAACCGTGGTTCCGAACATCGACCGGCTTCGTTCGTCGGCGCGAGCTGCCGGAATCCCGATCGTCTACACCGCGCAACCCGGTGATCAGGATCCCGAGGAGCGTGCGTTGCTGTCGGATTTCTGGGGACCGGGTCTGAAGGCAGATCCCGCTCACACCGACGTGATCGCCGAGTTGGCTCCGCATCCGGACGACGTGATGCTCACAAAATGGCGCTACAGCGCCTTCATCAAAACGGATCTGCGTGAGCGGCTGCGCGAGAGTGGGCGTGACCAGCTGATCATCACCGGAATCTATGCCCACATCGGTTGCCTGACTACCGCTTTGGACGGGTTCATGCAAGACGTGCAGATCTTCTTCGTGGGCGACGCGGTGGCCGACTTCTCCCTGGGCGAGCATGTCGGCGCCCTCGAGTACGCGGCCGGGCGCTGCGCCTCGGTCACCCGAACCGATGACCTGGTCAAGGCGATGAGCGCGGAAACGGTTTCGGCGTAGGCGTGAACGGCGACGGGTGCGCCACCCGTCGCCGTATTGTCAGGTGCGTGAAGACTTTGTTGGTGGTTCACCACTCGCCCTCGCCGACAACCCACGAATTGTTGGATGCAGTCCTGGCCGGGGCTCGCGATCCCGAGATCGAGGGCGTCGAGGTGAAGGTGGTGCCGGCGTTGGCGGCGACGGTGCCCGACGTCCTCGCTGCTGACGGCTATCTTTTCGGTACCACCGCCAATTTCGGTTACATGTCGGGCGCGCTGAAATACTTCTTCGATACCACGTACTACCAATGCCTCGGTGCGGTGTCGGATCGGCCGTACGGCCTGTGGGTTCACGGCAACAACGACACTGCTGGTGCCGTGTCGTCGGTGCGCAAACTCGCGACAGGGCTCGGGTTGGTCGCGGTGGCGGATCCGCTCGAAGTGACTGTGAGCGTGGACAAATCTGTCCGCGATGGTTGTTATGAACTGGGCGGAACCGTCGCAGCAACGCTGATGGACTAGCCTTCCACTTTCTCGTTTCGGTTCACGAAAGAGACTGTCCCTCAAGCGGTTGTAGAAGCGCGTGTCCTCTGGTGAACGCGTCGGGAGCCGTCGGTTCTCGGGTCACCGGCGAGGCGGATTCCCCGATTCATCGACATTTAGTTTAGGCTACCCAAAACGACGTTAGGTCACCCTTGGGTGACGTGTGTCCACAGACGAGGGGATCAGTGTGAGCGTTCTTCCAGGTTCGAACTCCGGAGCGGCAAACGAAGCTACGTTTGCTCTCACAGGAGCTCAACTCGGGATTTGGAACGCACAGAGGCTTGATCCCGAATCCCGGAGCTATCTCGTCGGTGAGGTGCTCGAAATCTCGGGCGACGAACCGATCGACACCGAACTTCTGACGGCCGCCATCACTGCGACGATCGGCGAAGCCGAAACCATGCGGCTGCGGATGATCGAGACGGCGGACGGCCCGCGTCAGTACATCTCCGACGAGCCGGTTGGCGTCATCCCGATCACCGACGTCCGTGACGAGCGCGATCCCGTAGCCGTGGCGCACGCACTGGTCGACGCCGAGCGCAGCCGAGCGTCCGAGTACTGCCGCTTGATGGTGGAGCGCCCGCTTTACACGTACTCGCTGATCAGGCTCTCCGATCGCGAGATCTGGTGCATTCAGCTCTATCACCACCTGATCGTCGACGGATACAGCGCAGCCATGATTTCGCGTCGTGTCGCCGCGCACTACACGGCGGCGAAGAAGGGAACCGACGTCGCACCAACGCGATTCGGTTCGATGAGTGCGTTGGTCGCCGAGGACGAGGCGTACCGGGCTGGCGAGCAGTTCGCGGAAGATCGTGACTACTGGCGTGATGTCCTGACGCCGTTGCCCGCGTTGGACGGACGCGGCCAGCGGGTCACCGGTCCGGCGGAACGAACGATCCAGGTTCGCGAGGTCATTACCGCCGACGCCCTCAACCGCCTCAAAGAGGTGGCAGACGCGACGGGAACAACGTGGGCCGAGGCACTGATCGCCTGCTACGGCGCGTTTCTCCACCGGTTGCTCGGTGAGACGGATGTTGTCATCGCGATGCCACTCATGGCGCGCGTAGGCCGCACGGCACTCAAGACGCCGGCCATGGCAGTCAACGTTCTGCCTCTCCGGTTGACGATTCGCAGCCACGATCGACTCGGTGACCTGAGCAAGCAGGTGGCCGCCACGATGAAAAGCCTGCGCGCACACCAGCGCTACCGCGGTGAGAATCTTGCTCGGGACCTGGGCGTCGCCGGCACCGGCGCACTGCTTCACGGGATCGGAATCAATCTCAAGGCTTTCGACTTCGCCCTCGATTTCGCCGGCGCTGTGGGTGTACTACGTAACGTCGCCGGAGGTCCGCCGGAGGACCTGGGTTTGACGGTCACCCCCATCGCGGACGGCGAAGTTCTCCTCGGGTTCGAAGTGGACGCGCGCACCAACACTCGGGATTCGGTTCAGCGTCGCCTCGCTGGTTTCGTGAGCATCGTCAACGCAATGGTGGGGGAGGGAGACCCTGCCGTCGGACAGGTGCAGATGATGCCGGCACCCGAAGCTGCGCGGATCCTTGCCGGCCGTGAAATTGAACCTGTGCCTGGCTCCGTCGCCCTCGTCCCGGACGTCTTCGACCGCATCGTCGCCGATCATGCGGATGACACGGTCCTGGTGTGCGGTGAGGAACGTCTGACAGGCGCAGAACTCGGTGGCCGCGTCCACAAACTCGCCCGGTTGCTTCGGGCTCGCGATGTCGGCCCGGACGACATTGTCGGACTTGCGCTTCCGCGTACCTCCGAGATGGTGGTGGCTCTGCTCGCGACACTGAACGCGGGCGCAGCGTACGTGGCCCTGGATCCGCAGCACCCGGCCGAGCGGTTGCGGGATCTGATCGACGACGCGCAACCGAAGGTGGTGCTCACCACTTCCGCGCTGGCCGAGCAACTCGTCGGAGATTCTCGACCCGACCCGCTCGTACTCGATTCCGACGAAGTGCGCGAAGAACTCCGTGCCCATTCCGAGTTTCCACTCGAACTCGGTGAACTGGCGACGGCGCGGCATGGCGATCACCTGGCGTACGTCATCTACACCTCGGGATCGAGCGGCAAGCCGAAGGGCGTGTTGGTCAGAAGCGGTGGATTGGCGCACCTGCTTCACCATCACCGCGCCACCATCTACCGGGACACGGCCGCGCGCGTCGGAAACCGGCAACTGCACACCGCGCATACGGCGTCGTTCGCCTTCGACGCGTCTCTCGATCAGCTGTTGTGGCTGCTGTGTGGTCATCGGGTGCACGTATACGACGAAGAACTGCAGAAGGACGCCGTTGCCCTGGTCGCGGCGTTCGAGCGAGATTGCGTCGACGTGGTCGACACGACGCCGTCGATGGCGGCAGCGATGGTGGACAACGGATTGCTGCGCACGCAGCGGCTGCACCTGCTTGTCGTGGGCGGCGAGGCGGCACCGCCCGCACTGTGGGACGCGATCATCGAATCCGGTGTTCCCGCTCGAAACCTGTACGGCCCCACCGAAACGACGGTCGACGCGATCGCGACCACGGTCGAAGGTGCCGGACCGCGTATCGGGTACCCGCTCGCGGGAACCCGCGCGTACCTGCTCGACAGCGCGCTCGAACCGGTCGCCGACGGCGAACGAGGTGAGCTCTATCTGGCCGGACCGCAATTGGCCAGGGGATACCTCGGTCGCGCCGGAGCGACCTCCGAGCGTTTTGTCGCAGATCCCTTCGGGGCTCCGGGAGATCTGATGTACCGCGCCGGGGACGTCGCGCGCTGGGTACCCGGGCGGGGATACGACTTCATCGGTCGTAGCGACAAGCAGGTGAAGATCCGCGGACATCGCGTCGAGTTGAGCGAGGTCGAGGCAGTTCTCGGATCGGTGCCCGGAATCGGCGCGGCCGCCGCGCTGATCCGTACGGATGGAGGACGGCCCAGCCTGGTCGGCTACGTTGTAGCCGCCGCCGGTACGACGCTTCCGCCGCAGGAAGAATTGCGCCGAGACCTCGCCGGTCGCGTACCGGATCATCTGGTTCCCGCCGCAATCGTCGTTCTGGACGAACTACCCGTCACGGTGAACGGAAAGCTCGATCGTGCGGCACTACCAGCCCCGGCCACCGAATCGGAAGGTCGCGCTGCATCCACACCACACGAGGAAATCCTCTGTGACGTGGTGGCCGAGGTGCTAGGCCGCGAGCGCGTCGGTGTGGACGAGGATTTCTTCGGCCTCGGTGGTGACAGCATCACGGCAATCAGTGTCAGCAGTCGCCTGCGGGTGCGCGGACTGGTCGTCGCTCCGAAAGAGCTACTGGCACAGCGAGATCTGGGAACCATCGCCGCTGCGGCGCGTGAGATTGCCGATGACGCCGACGCCGTAGCCTCGGTTGCGGACGTGGCGACCGGCACCGTGATCGCTCCGCCGATCGTTCGGGCACTGATCGACAAGAATCCGACAGACGAGGCAATCGCGGGCTACACGCAGTGGACCGCAGTGCGCATCGACGACGGCCTCTCGCTTGGCGACCTGCAGTCCGGCGTGCAGACGATCCTCGATCACCATGACGCTCTACGTCTGCTCCTGCGCCGTGACAATGACAGCGGCACTACCGAATTGATCGTCCGAGACGTCGGCGCGGTGCGCAGCGAGGGGCTCGTTCACGAGGTGTCCGACACCTCCGAGCCGTCCCGGATCAGAGAGCTCGCGGAGGCGTCGGCGGCGAGTCTCGACCCACGCGCCGGTGAACTCCTGCGAGTCGTACTGGTCAATACCGAGACCGGTCGACCCGACCAATTGATCGTCGTGGCTCACCATTTGATCGTCGACGGTGTGTCCTGGCGAATTCTGCTTCCAGACCTCCACGAAGCTACCGATGCAGCGCGCGAGCGTAGGTCGGCCCGGCTGGGTGCTGGCGGAAGTTCGTGGCGCCGATACGCGGGGTTGCTCGCAGAATTCGGGACCTCGGGCAGCATGGCATCGGAGCTCGAGTACTGGAAGTCCGCGTCGGTACAGGCGGACGACGAGCCGATCGGCAGTCGTCGTCTCGACCCGAAAGTCGACCTCACCGCAACCGCCTCTCGCACGACAACTGTTGCACCCCCGGCTGTCACCGACGCGCTGTTGACCACGCTTCCGGCGGCGTATCGAGCCAAGGCCGACGAAGTGCTTCTCGCGGGTTTGATGCTTGCCTTGCGCTCATGGCAGCACGGCCGCGGCCTCATCGGGATGCCCGCGCAGACAGTCACCGTCGAAGGCCATGGCCGCGACGCGCTCACCAGCGACACCGACTTCGCCGGAACCATCGGGTGGTTCACCAGTGAGTTCCCCGTCCGGGTTCCCACCGATGCACTGCTCACCGCAGACGATCTTGCCGACGCACTGAGCGGCGGAGCAGCAGCCGGGCATCTGCTTCGTGCGGTGAAGGAAGCAAAACGCGCCGTACCCGGAGGTGGAGTCGGCTACGGAGTTCTGCGGCATCTGGATCGCGACACCGCACCTGACCTTTCCGCGTGCGCTACACCCGAACTGCTGCTCAACTATCTCGGCCGCTTCCCGTCCCTACCCGGAACCGGATGGCGATTGCCGGAGCAGGATCCATTCGCGGTCATCGAACCGGCGACGAAGGCTATGTCGGAGGTGCTGGCGCTCAACGCATTTGTCCGTGAGGACGACTCGACGACGCTGGCAGTCGAATGGACTGCGGCGGGTTCAGTGCTCGACGGCGAAACGATCGTCGCGCTGCAAGAGCATTGGGAACGTGCGCTCGCTGCCCTGACCGCGCATGCCGCGCTCTTCGAGGGTGGTTTGACGCCTTCCGATTGCTCGGCGACGATCTTCGGCCAGGGCGCGGTGGTAGATCAAGCCGGGATCAACGAACTCGAAGCCGTCCACGGACCGCTTGCCGATGTACTTCCGCTCTCGCCGCTACAAGAAGGCCTCCTGTTCCACGCGGTCCGTGACGGCGAGGCAGACGTCTACACCCTTACTGCACGCTTCGACCTCTCCGGCCCGTTGGACGAGGTGAAGTTGGCCGACGCGTTCGAGACCGTGATCGACAGGCACCCGAACCTACGCGCAGCTTTCCACTACGAGCAGTTCGAACGGCCCGTTCAGATCATTCCGCGCGGTGCAAAAGTCGAGTGGCGTTCGGTCGACCTGACCTCCGTTCCAGCTGACACTGCATTCCGCTCTGCAGATCAGCTCGAGGACGAGGCCGCCGATTACGTCTTCGATGTCAGTACACCGCCTCTGCTGCGTGCGCTGCTGATTCGGCTGCCCGGCGGGGTGCACCGTTTGGTCCTCAATGCGCATCACCTGCTCACCGACGGGTGGTCGACTCCGATCGTCCTGCGCGAGCTGATGAACGTCTACCACGACGGCGATGCGCACCTTCCTGCGCCGACGCCGTATCGCGACTACTTGGCATGGATCGCCGGCCGTGATCAGGACTCTGCCCGCGCAGTGTGGAGTGAGCGTCTGCGTGGGCTCACCGCGCCGACTCTCGTTGCCGACGCAGGGGCGCCGCGAAGTGTGCCCGTCGCGCTCGAGGTTCCTCTCGCGACATCGGACGCCGAAGCGCTGATCGAACTCGGTCGTGCGCGAGCGCTGACGGTCAACACCCTGGTTCAGGGTGCGTGGGCAGCGGCGCTCGCCGAAGCGTCGGGACAGTGGGACGTCGTGTTCGGGGCCACGGTGTCCGGCCGACCTGCCGAACTCTCCGGGGTGGAGGGAATGGTCGGGTTGTTCAGCAACACGATTCCGGCCCGCCTCGACATCGTCGCGGATCAGCCCTTGCTGGATCAGTTCGTCGGTCTGCAGAACGCGCAGTTCGACATCGTGGACGTCGAGCACACCAGTTTGGCCGAGATCGAACGCATCGCCGGGATCGGTCAACTGTTCGACACGCTCCTGGTGTTCGAGAACTTCCCGAACTCCGGTGCGGGACAGCCTGCATCGCACACACTTCGAGTCGAGGGATTCACCAACCGCGGAGTCACGCACTATCCGATGACGTTGATGGCGCCGCCGAGCACCGGTCTGGATCTGGTCCTGTACCACGATCCGGCAGTTGTCTCCGAAGCCACGGCGCAGCGAATGGTCACACGGCTCGCGGAGATCCTGCGTGGGTTGCTGACCGAGCCGACAGCTCCCGCATCCGCGGTGCTCACGGTTGTCCGACAGGCAGCGTCCGTTGCCGATGCGGTGTCTGTCACGAAAAATGTGGCTGTCACGAAAAAGGTGGCCGCGTCCGATCCTGCGATCGATGTCGATCCCGCGGTCGTCGATGCAGTGTGCGCCTGTGTCGCAACGGTGTTGGAGATTCCCGACGTCGATCCGGGTGACAATTTCTTCACTCTCGGCGGTCACTCGCTCACAGCGATGCGGTTGGTGGGAAGTCTGCGGAAGCTGGGAATACGCGTCGTCGTCTCCGATGTCTTCGACACCCCGACCCCCCTCGGTCTTGCAATGGCCGCACGCGTCGATCAGAAGAAGTTCTCGCCGGATTCGGTTGCTGTCGTCGATCGACCCGCCGTGACCGTGGCGACGTTCCGCGCCCCGGCAGTGGCGGGAAATCCTGATCACGAGCGGTATTGGGTTCGCACGCTCGCGGGCTTGCCCCTCGAAACGGACCTTCCCTACGATCGCCCGCGCGGCAAAGAGTACCGCCCGCACACCTACGTTCGTCAGCTACGCGATGCTCGGTTCGGTGACGGATCAGGATTCGACGCGGTGCTCTTGGCCGCAGTGGCGGCGACGCTGAACGGCTTCGGTGGCGGTCGGGACCTTGCGGTCGGACTGTTCTCGGAAGGGACTGACACCCTGATTCGGGTCGACCTGTCCGGTCGGCCGAGAATTGCCGATGTCGTTCGACGAGTCGAAAACGCTGTCTCTGAGTCACTTGCGCATTCCGAAGTCAGCCTCGACCGAATCGCCGATCTACTCGGGCGTCCCACCAGCAGTCTGTTCGCTGCCCGTGTCGGTCACTCGCCCGGAAATAGCGTCGACCTCGAATTCGTCCGAACCGCAACAGAACTTCGATTGACGGTTGATGCCGGGCTGTTCGACGCCGCGACTGCGGACGCATTGCTCGACGGTGTGATCGCGGTCCTCGGTCACGAAAACAGCACTGTCGTCGCGGACCTGCGATTGTCGGAAAGCAAGTCGGATCGCGACCCGGGCCGACGCGCGACGCCGCCGTCGGGGATCTCGCAGTTGTTCGCTCGACATGCCAGCCTCCACCCCGACGACGTCGCGGTGATCTCCGGCGAGGTCGGAATTACCTACGGGGAACTGTCGGCGCGCGTCGACGAGCTGGCCCGCGAACTTCTCGCGGCCGGCGCCGGACCCGAGAAGGTAGTCGCCGTCGCGCTCGATCGAGATGCGGATCTGGTGGCCGGACTGCTCGCGGTACTGCGTATTGGTGCGGCGTACCTGCCACTCGACGTCGACTACCCGAGTGAGCGGCTCGAGTTCATGATCGAGGACGCGGCCCCGGTGTGTGTCCTGACCAGTATCGACAGCGCCGGGCAACTTCCGTCGACGGTCGCCACGAGTGTCTTCGTGGACGGTGAGTTCACCAACTCGGGCGTTGTGCTTCCTTCACCGCCCGCGGCGGGTGATCACCTCGCCTACATGATCCACACCTCCGGTTCGACGGGTCGCCCCAAGGGCGTGATGGTCTCGACGGGCAACCTCGCGGCCTTCGCGGACACGGTACTCGAGGATTGCTGGATCAGGCCGGGCGATCGCATCGTCGCGGTGACAACGGTGTCGTTCGACATCGCGGCACTCGAGTTGCTGTGCCCGCTCGCAGCGGGCGCGACTGTCGTGATCGCAGACCGCAGGACGGTTCGCGATCCGGATGCGTTGTCGGCGTTGATCATCGCAAGCGATGCGACAGTGATGCAGGCAACGCCGGCGCTGTGGCGAGTGGTCACCGAACACGAGAACGCAGTCGGACTCGCCATGGTGCGAGCCCTGGTGGGAGGGGAAGCCCTCCCGCAGGATCTGGCTGACGATCTGGTGGCCAACGCTGCTTCGGTCCGGAATGTCTACGGACCCACCGAGGCCACGGTGTGGGCGACATCTTCGGTCATCACGACCGGCGACCGAGTCACGATCGGTCAGCCCTGGACCGACGTGCACGTGCGAATCCTCGACGACGACCTGCGTGAGGTTCCGGAAGGCGTTGCGGGCGAGCTGTATCTGGGTGGTGCGCAGGTGGTCCGCGGATACCTGAATCGCCCCGATCTGACCGTCGCTCGGTTCGTTGCCGATCCTTCTCTGCCGGGGGCACGTCTCTACCGCACCGGCGATCTGGTCCGACGCAGGCGAGGGGTTTTGCACTTCCTTCGTCGTGCGGACGATCAGGTGAAGGTTCGCGGTTTCCGTATCGAGCTCGGCGAGGTCGAAGGCGCGCTCGGATCGGTGGCCGGTGTGTTCCGCGCGGCAGCCACCGTCCGTGTCGATGCGGCGGGCACCGGAAGTCTGCACGGATATGTGGTTCCCGAAGGTGGAACCACGCTCGATTCGGTACTGGTGCGCAAGGAGATTGCGCGGCTGCTCCCCGAGCACATGGTGCCGCAGAGCATCACGGTGCTCGAAGCACTCCCGCTCACCCTCAACGGCAAGGTGGACCGAAAGGCATTGCCCGACACCGCGCCGGATCGTGTGCCGAGCCCACTCGTAGCCGTCGATGCGGATCGTCGGGCACGGCTCGAGTCGCTGAGCCCGGGATGGCAGGACGTGCTACCACTCGGTCCATTGCAGGAAGGCATGTACTTCCAGTCGGTTCTCGACGGCGCCGGCGGTACGGATGTCTATCACATGCAGCCGCGATTCGAGTTCTCCGCCGATGCTGCCGTCGACGTTCGCGCACTCCGAGCAGCGGGGGATGCGCTCTTGCGGCGCTATCCGAACCTGCGGGCCGGCTTCACACACGCCGGTTTCGACGCTCCGGTGCAGTTCGTGCCCAGGGCAGCCGAAATGCCTTTCCGCGAGATCGATCTGAGCGCAGTTGCGACCGAGGACATCGATCGCGAGGTTCGCGCCGTCGACGAGGCCGAATTCGGCACGCTCTTCGACTTGAGTGCACCACCACTCATTCGAATGGTGCTGGTCTGGTTACCGGGTGGGGGAGCGCATCTCGTCTTCACTCAGCACCACCTGCTGACCGACGGTTGGTCGCAGACCTTGATGTACGCGGAGTTGTTTGCGCTCTACGAGTTTGCTCGCACTCACGGCACGGACCCGGTTGGACTCGACGGCGCGCTCGACAAGCCTGCGGACTTCCGTGATCACCTGCGATGGATCGCCGAAGCGGATCGCACGGACGCCCTCTCGTCCTGGAAGGACTACCTCGCGGATCTCGAGCAACCCACACTCGTGGGTGGTACGGGATCAGGCGGACGCGCTCCGTTGCCGGTGTTCACCCGCGTTCAGCTCGAACAGAGCATCACCGAGCACGTTCGCGAGCTGGCCAGACGTAGCGGAGTGACGCTGTCCACCGTCGTCTCTGCGGCGTGGGGCCTGGCATTGCGCGCCGTGACGGGGCGTGACGACGTGGTCTTCGGATCGACGGTTTCGGGACGTTCACCCGAGGTCGAGGGCGCCGACCGCATGGTGGGCTTGGCGCTCAACACCATTCCCGTGCGTGTCCGGGTCCGGCCAGGCGAGGAGATCTCGGCGTTGCTCGGACGCCTGTTCCGTGAACAGGGTTCGCTGCTGGGGCATCACCATCTCGGGCTCGGCGACGTGCAGCGAAGCGCTGGGTTCGCAACACTGTTCGACACGCTCTACGTCTTCCGCAACACGCCTCGTGACGAACAGGCACGTCGAGACACGTTCGGGCGCAGTGGAATCGTCGGGTTCGACGCAGTGGACGGCACCCACTATGCGCTCACGCTCGACGTGGATCCGGGGGTCGGGGATGCGCCGATGGCGCTCACTCTCGAAAATCGTCCCGACCTGATTCCCCACGACGTGGCTCGGGACGTTCTTTCACGCACCATCACGATCCTCGAAGTGATGGCGAATTCCGATACCGCCACGGTGGCGGACACGGCGGTTCCGCTTTCGCGCACCCCCGCGGAATTCGCTTCGGAGCACATTGTGATGCCGCGGCCGGACCAGGCCGGCGGTAGCGTGGACGCCTTGCTCCGCGAAAGGGCAGCGGCAACTCCGGACGAGACGGCGCTGGTCTTCGGAGACGTCACACTGAGCGCAGCCGAGATGAACACTCGAGTGGACAGGCTGGCACGGATACTCGCTTCGGCGCTGGGGCAGTCGGTGCCAGGCGCGGGATCGACCCGTGTTGTGGCGCTCGCACTTCCGCGTACCGCCGATCACGTCGTAGCGATCTTCGCGGTCATGAGAACCGGAGCGGCATACCTTCCCTTGGATCTGGCTCACCCGCCGGCACGCCTGCGCGAACTGATCCTCGACAGCGATGCGGCGCTGGTGATCACCACGACTCAGACGCGTGACCTTGTTGTTCCGGACGGACAGGTATGTCTGGTCCTCGACGACCCGGACGTAACCGGGGTACTCGACGGGCAGTCCCCGGCACCTGTAGTCGACGAGGCCGCGGTGTGCGGGCCGACCTCACCGGACCAGCCTGCCTACGTCATCTACACCTCGGGCAGTACCGGAAAACCCAAGGGCGTCGTGGTGGGTCACCGCGGGTTGACGACGATGTATCACAATCACAAGGCCGAGATCTTCACTCCGACCGAAAACAGTGTGGGTGGCCGACGTTTGCGCATCGCGCACACAGTCTCGTTCTCGTTCGACATGTCGTGGGAGGAACTGTTCTGGTTGCTCGCGGGGCATGAAGTTCACGTGATCGACGAGCAGGCGCGACTGGACCCCGCGTCTCTGGTGAAGCATTACCGCGAAGTCGGTATCGACGTCGTGAATGTAACCCCCTCGTATGCACGGGAACTGATGGCCGCCGGTCTCCTCGACGGGGAGCGGACGCCTGTGTTGGTGATGCTCGGAGGAGAAGCTGTACCTGCCGAACTGTGGTCGCGATTGCGCGATCAGGACGGTGTCGACGGGTACGACCTTTACGGGCCGACGGAGTTCACGATCAACGCGATGGGATCCCCGGTTCAGGGGAGCGAGACACCGTGCTTGGGTCGTCCGATTCTGAACGCGTCCGCGCGGGTACTCGATTCGGGGCTGCGGGAGGTTCCGATCGGAGCGGCGGGCGAGCTGTACATGTCCGGTGACGGAACGGCGATGGGTTACCTTCACCGGACCGCGCTGACATCTTCCGTATTCGTCGCTGATCCCTACTCGGTCGGTCACCGCATGTACCGCACGGGTGACGTCGTTCTGCGTCGCCGCGACGGCGAACTCGAATATCTGGGTCGCGCAGACCATCAGGTCAAGATCCGAGGCATTCGGATCGAATTGGGTGAAGTGGAATCCGCGCTGGCGTCGTTGCCGGGAGTGTTGAGAGCGGCAGCGTCAGTCCGTAGCGAAGGCGGTGGGCCGCCGCGACTGGTCGGGTACGTCATCGAAGAACCCGGCGCTGATTCAACCGATCTGCGAGCTGCGTTGCGGGAACGCGTACCGGCACACCTGGTTCCGTCGGACATCGTCGTCGTGGATTCGATTCCGCTGACGCCCAACGGAAAACTGGACCGCGGTGCGTTGCCGGCACCCCCCGCCCGAGCAGCGGCCCGAGCACCGCGAACCGAGATGGAAAGGCAACTGTGCCAGGTCTTTGCGCGGGTACTCGGCGTCGAGGCCGTCGATCCCGACGAGAGCTTCTTCGATCTCGGCGGCGACTCGCTTCGAGCCATGCGACTGGTGGGGGAGATGGAGCATGACCTGTCGGTGAGCGTCGGTGTGGGAACGCTGATGGCCCGTCCGACAGTTGCAGAACTTGCAGCACACCTTGGCGAGTCGGCGTCCGAAATCGATTTAAGTCGCGATCGCCTTCTGACACTCCGAGCCGAAGGCAGCGAAGAACCACTGTTCTGCGTGCATCCGGCCGGTGGATTCGCTTGGCCCTTTGCACCTTTGATCGGTGTCCTCGAGGCTGACCGTCCACTGTTCGGCCTGCAACTTCCCACAGTTGCCGGTGAGCCACTCGAACCGACGAACGTGGACCAACTGGCAGCGATGTACGTCGACACGATTCGGGGCGTTCAGCCGAGCGGGCCGTACCACCTGCTCGGCTACTCGTTCGGTGGCAACGTCGTTGCCGCGATGGCGGCTCAGCTGGTCGATATCGGCGAGACGGTGGAGTTCGCCGGTCTGATCGATACTCATCCACTGGGAGATCGTGACGATCGCGGTCGCGACGATGCCGACGACCGAGATCTGGCCGCCGCCCTGCCACCCGAGATCCTCACTCAGGCACCGGGACTGGTCGAGGATGTTCGGGCGGGTTTTGATGCCACTCGTTTGCTCGTGGCCCGCTCGACTGACACAACCTACGACGGACCGGTTACTCTGATCACCGCCGACGCCGAGGCGTCCGGACAGCTGCTGGCCGATCGCTGGCGCAGAGTCCGCGGGGACCGGGACATGGCAGTACACCATCTGCCGTACGACCACGCCGGATTGGTGACCCCAGCCGGGTGGGCGGCAATTGCCCCGCTGCTCGACAGCCATTTGTCGAAACGCACGGCCACATAGTTTGAAAACCACACAGTTGAAACACAATGGGAGCTCAATGATGAAGTCCACACCGCCCCTCGCGATACGGAGTTGGCGACGATTCGTCGCCATCGCAGGGTTGCTGATCGTCGCACTCGTGGCGATGATCGGTTGCAGTAGCGATTCGAACGACGAACCGACCAAGGCTGCAGAGCCCACGACGCGCGTGATCGAAACTGAAAAGGGCTCGGTCACCGTGCCCGCGTCGGCGGAGCGCATCGTGGTTCTGAGCGGCGGTCTCGCCGGATACCTGTACGCCCTGGACGCACCGGTGGTTGCCACCGATACCCGCGTCCTCGGTGTCACGAACCTCGACGGTGGATTCCCGCCGGCATGGTCGGATGCCGCAAAGGCGCAGGGCACCAAGGAATTGCCGGCCGGCGAGCAGCTCAACATCGAAGCCGTCGCGGCGGCTGAACCCGACCTGATCATCGGCGGTGGACAGGGCATCACCTCGGTTCAGGCCGAGGAACTCTACGACCAGCTGACCGCTATCGCACCCACCGTGTTGGTCCCCAAGACGGTTGCCAACTGGGACAAGCAGCTCGAGATCGTCGCCGATGCCGCAGGTCGTTCGGACAAGGTTCCGGCACTGATCAGCGCGTACGACGACAAGGTCAAAGAGGTCAAGGGCAAGATCAAGGTTCCCGAGGGCAACGTCGTCTACATTCTCTCGCTCGCCAACAACAAGCCGTACCTCGTGCCGCCGACGGCAGCGCTCCCCGCAATGCTCGCCGAGCTCGGTTTCAAGGCCGACGACGTCATGGCCAAGGCCGGCAACCCGCAGCTCTTCGGCTCGGGTGACTCGTTCGAGGTCAGCCCGGAACTGCTCTCGCAGGTCGCCGATGCTCCTGTCGCCTTTGTGATTCCGGTGTCCGGTCGCCCGATGGCCGAACTTGCCACCGATCCGCTCTACTCGCAGCTGCCGTCCTTCAAGGCAGGCACGACGTTCGAGCTCCCCGCCACCAGCTACCGTCCTGACTACGACGGCGCAATGGCTACGCTCGACCTGATCGGCCAGACCTTCGCATGACTCGATTCGGTGGGCTGGTGATCGATGTTTCACCGTTGCGGACCAGCCGTCCATTCAGGTACGCGTTTTCCGCGCGATTGATCTCGCTGCTCGGGATCGGACTGCTCGTCGTAGCCGTTCCCGCGCAGACGTACCAGCTCACCGGCTCGACCTTGCAGGTTGCCGGAGTGTCCACGGCGATGGCCATCGCCATGTTCTTCGGCAGCCTGTTCGGCGGCGTGCTCGCTGACCGTTACGACCGGCGACGCACCATCCAGTTGGCCCGCAGTGCTGCGGGTCTCGGCTTTGTCATTCTCGGGTGCAATGCGCTCTTGCCACACCCGTCGATGTGGGTCATCTACGTCGCGGCAGCCGTCGACGGCTTGGCCGGCGGTGTCAGCAGCTCGGCCTTGATGGCTTTGATGCCGACGTTGTTGCCGCGCAACAAGATGGCTGCGGCCGGCGCTTTGGTAGCGCTGACCACCGACATCGGGACGATGATCTCGCCGGCAATCGCCGGCGTGATCATCGCCTCCGGCGGCATCCCCGCGACATACTTTGTTGCTGCGGTGGCCACCGCAGCAACTGTCACGTTGTTCCAGGCCATCGGCCCCTCCCCTGCACCGGGCACGAATCACGAAAGCCCGATGCGCGCGCTTGTGACCGGCGTGAAATTCGCCGGCACGCACACAGTCATTCGCGGCATCCTGATCAGCGGACTGTTGGTCATGTTCGTCAGCGGGCCTATGGTGTTGCTGCCTGCCTTCGTCGACCAGGTTCTCGGCGGCGGACCCACCATGCTCGGTCTGCTCTACGGCGCCCCCGCTGTCGGCGCTGTGATCGGTTCACTCACCAGCGGTTGGACGGGACGAGTCCACCGCAACGGCGCCGCGATGTTGATCTCTGTTGCGCTGATGCCTCTCGGCCTGGTGGTACTGGGTGCGTCGGGAGCAGCGATTGTCGCGTTCCTGGGCCTGGCCGGATTCGGCCTCGGCCGCGCACTCAACGACATTCTGAGATTTGCAGTCCTTCAACAGAACACGCCGGACGAATTGCGCGGACGCGTGTCCAGTCTGTGGATGGTGCAAGCCGTCACGGGTACGGCGATCGGTTCGATGGCAGCCGGGTTCCTCGGGCAGTGGCTCGAGCCTGGCGCCGCGCTACTGGTCTTGGGGCTCGCCGGTGTGACACTGGGCCTGGTGCTCCTGGCAGCATTGGGTTCGGTGCGCCGGGTAACTTCGGAGATCAACGAAGTCGATCTCTCCGAAAACACTGTGCCGGTGGGGAATGCTCCGCCGGAAAAGGAAGGTAGTTCATGAACCGAGGAGACCACCTCGCGACCATCGCCGAAGTTCTGGCGGGAACCACCGGCGCAAAAGTGCCGTACCCCATCGGCATTCGCGAACTCGAAGTTGTTCGCAGCGAAATGGTCGGGACCGGACTGTTGCGTCTGACCTTGGGTGGACCGGAGTTGGAGGGCTTCGAATCGCACGCTCCCGACGAGCATGTCCGCCTGGTGTACCCGGATGCAGACGGAACTTTGCGTCTACCCGAACGCGACGGATTCAGCCTGAAGTGGCCTCGTCCATTGCCGATCTCGCGTGAGTACACCGTCCGTCGATATGACGCCGAGGCGGGGGAGCTGGACCTCGACTTCGCGCTCCACGAAGGTGGGTACGCCTCTGATTGGGCTCAGGCGGCCACCGTCGGCACTCGGGTGCACGTGGCAGGTCCGCCCGGCGGCGTCGTAGTTCCATGGACGTACGACCGCTATCTGCTGGCCGGTGACATCACCGCCCTTCCTGCCATTGCTCGTTGGCTCGAGATGATGCCCGCTGCTGCCGCCGGGTGGGTGTTCGTCGAGATCACCGACCCTTCACAGGAAATCGAACTCACTGTTCCGGAAGGAGTCGAGGTGCGATGGCTGCACCGCGGTGACGTCCCAGCCGGTCACTCGGATCTGCTCGAGCAGGCAGTCCGGACGGTCACCGTGCCCGAAGGTGAGCGCGTCTACGCCTGGATCTCCGGTGAGGCCACCAGTCTCAAGCCGATTCGCAGATTCGTGCGCGACGAACTCGGCCTGAGTTCGGGCGACCACCTGATCACGGGCTACTGGAAGCGCGGAGTCGCAGACTTCGACGAGGACGACGACGACCACTGAACATCGGTTGACGCCGGTTTCGGCATCGTCACCGCGACAACGAGTCCGACAATCGCAACGATTGCCGCCACTCCGAAAGCCGTGGCGAATGCCGAGTGCTGGGGAAGGCCGCCGGATGAAGTCGCGCTCGCGATGATCCCGGCGGCAATTTGGGTTCCCACAGCAGAACCCAGCGATCTGGCGATCGTGACTATTGCCGTCGTGACACCTACGCGGTCTGCCGGTGCGCTGTCGGCGGAGATGACGAACACTGCCGTCGACGCGGCGGCAACGCCGGTACCCGCAAGGATCAGCACCACAACGATCTGCCACATCGTGGTTGCAAAGACCCCGGCGGCGCCGCTGAGGCCGAGAAAGGCAACTCCCGCTACCGCAATGGCTTTCGTGCCGACCCGTTGCGCGAGCTTTCCGGAGATCACCGACGCGATGACCGCTGCGCCGTAGCCGACGCACAGCAGGAAGCCGATGGCGCTGGTCGACGCACCGCGGCCGAATCCGCTCTCTGCCGGCACGGCGAGTTGCTGCGGAAGTAGATAGACAACAGCGCCGTAGGTGAACCCGAAAACCACGCCGACGACCACGGCGCTCCACATCGAACGATGCCGCATCATCGTCAGGTCGACCATCGGCTCGGTTGTCCGGCTCTGATACCTGGCCCAGATCGTGAAGACGGCAGCGGAAGCGAGAAGCAGCAGCATCGACGTCGGTGCGCCCCACCCGTTGCTCGATGCGCTCGCCAGCCACGCCGTCAGCGTCAACAAGCCCAGAGCCAATCCGGCAGCTCCCGGCCAATCGAGTCGGCCGCCGACGTTCGACATATGATCTCGTGGTGTGCTCATGGCAAAAGCAATTGCGCCGAGCAAAACGAACGCGGTCGGAACTGCATACATCGCGGTGCGTGAGACGTTTTCCGCGACGGGTCCCGCCAGCACGACTCCCAGAGCGCCGCCGGCCACGACGACAGCCCCGAGCAAACCCGTGGCCGTCTTGAGTCGGTCCGAGGACAAAGTGCGTCGTAGGACCACGAAGCTCACGGGCAACAACCCGAGCCCGAATCCCTGGAGAAACTGGCCGAGGACGAACAGCGGGAAGATCGTTGCAAGAGCGGACACGCTGCCGCCCAGGACGACGATTGTCGTGATCGCGAGCAAGGTGGGGCGGGCGCCGTACACGTCGGCTATTCGCCCGGCCATCGGCGTGACGAGAACAGTGCTCAACGTCAGAGCGACGGATGCGAGCGCTCCGACGTCGGCCGTCACTCCGAAGTCTCTCTGTATCAGGGGGAGTGCGGGGACGATGATGCTTTCGAGCGCGGCGACGGCAGCGATCAGCAGGGTCAGGCTTGCGATAGTTGCTACCGGTCGCGGCTGATTTCCGGAGATGCTCTCTGTGGTCATCGTGCTCTCTTTCGATCGGGGAGTGAGGGGCTTCTGGACACGACGAAGCGCCGCCCCAGCAAGAGTCCGGAAGGGTTGTGGCACTGGGTATATAGGTCAGTGCGGTAGAGCGTCTTGTTATTTCGTTACGCGTACCGTTATTGTGGAGAAATGTAATCGGATTCAGCGCACAAAGCAAGAGCCGGATGGGGCGGAATTGGCGCGAAGTATCGCGAGACCACAACCGGCAGACTTTCGCTGTTGTGGTCGGTCAGGGTCAGGTGATGTGACGATGAGGCGTATTTCTCGTCGAACATGACGCTGGTCACCAAAAGGGCTCTGCCAGCAGGGAGTTCATCTGCCGGACACATCCAAGGTCCCCGTTTGAAAGCCGGGTTTGTTAGCTTTCTGCCTGTGACGCGACGTCACGGAAAGTTCACGAATCACGGAGGATCATCATGGGTTCTATTTCAACGATCATCGGCATCTTCGAGCTCTACAAGCTGCTCGAGCCGCTGCTGAGTTCGCTGAGCTGATTCAGGTGTGATTTCGCTGTCGAGCCGGGGCGCCGAGGGACTCGGCTCGGCAGCGGATCTCGAGGATCCGGCGCGATCAGGACCCGTGGAACGGATGTCGGCACCGGCAGAATTCCATCGCTCCGGTGTAGTGGTCCATCACCAGGATTTCTGCGCACCGAGCGGGCTGCGGTGCGAACCTGAGGCAGCGCTCGATCCAGCCGCGCTCGAGCGAAGGGGCCGGGTGCGCGCAGTTCCCGCATCGGCCGGGACGTTCGGCGACACGTACGGAACCGTGGTGCTCCGGGGGCATGCCAAACATCTTGGTGGTGCGATGTTTCCAGGGCAATGGTTCGGCTCGAGCGGAAGCTATGTCACGAAAGCGCCGGCGGCGATATGCGAGGACCGAACGCGTTGAGGCTGGCTACCTGGCTCCCTGATAATCCGATTGCCCAGACTGAGTTTTTTTGGTGCAAGCTGCGGCTACTGCGCTGACGCCCAGAAATTCTCGGGCTATCTGGGCAACGATCATGTGGTGGTAACCGCGAACAGAATCCGATCCGGCTCGCGTTGCATACGGGTGATCGCGACGCGGCCCCCGATCCAAGCACCAAGTGCACCAATCGCAACAGCGACAGGGATGGCGAAATAGTTCACCGGGTTCGGTAGCAGCGCCCCGAGTAGAACGCCGGGCGCCGTTGTCGCGGCGAAGATGACGATGGCGAGAATGATCAGTCCGAAGGACGAGCCGTTGAAGGACCCGCGGGTGTTGAAGGAGAACGTCTTCTTCATCTCCGGAACCGGGTAGGGCGCTTTGGCGGATATCGCCACTACCAATCCTGCACCGACTCCCATCATCGAAATGCCGACGGCGATCGGCACGGCCAGTCGGTCGGTCCCGAGGTCCCCGAAGATCCGTACAGCAGCTGTTGCGACGACCACGAAGGGTGTCATCACGATTGCCCACGCGATTTGTCGGCCCCGGACGTCAGCGGCAGCGGCTTCGGGGATCATCACCAGATGCCAGATCGATGCGCCGTCGAATCCGTACAGATTCGATCCGGCTGCCATTGCCAGGTAGATCAGGAACCAGGCACCCCATGCGGCGGAGAAGGGGATCGATGACGAGATCAGCGGTCCGAAGCCGGAGACCAAGGTCATGATGGCAACGGAGAGCAGTTGTGTTCGTCGGCGCATGTCTCCGTGCCAGAGCGAAAGCTCGCGAGAGATGACGGTGCCCAGTCGGGATGCGCGCCAACCGGTTCGAATGTCGCGGCCCTGGTTCTTCAATTGCACGGAAGTGGCGCCCGCTGATTCTGCGACCTTCCCGTTGAAGTAGCGAACGACCAGGCGTTGCCATGACCACAGCAGTGCGAGATCGACCAGCACCAGGGCGAGGACTGCTCCGGCGGCGAGGAGCCAGGCGCCTCCTGCTGCTGCGTCGACACTGGTGATTCCCCACGCGAACGGTATCGAATGCGCGACCGTGAGCGGCCACGTGACGTCGCCGTCCACGACCGTGCCGAGGCGACTCTGCAGCGGAAATTGCAGCAGATACAGTCCGCCGAAGAACGTGCCGAATGCCAACAGTCCCAGTTCGCGGCTGCGACGACTCCGCAGGAGCTGCGACATCGCCAGCATCGCGACCCGTGAGGTGCCGACAATGAGCAGGACCGTTGCGGGCCAAGCGATAATGGCCAATGGCAATACGGCAGGGTGGTGTGTAGCGGCATAAATTGGAATCGCTGCTGCAGCCAACGCGGTAATCGGCACGGTCATACCGACCAGCGACGTCGAGAACAGTGCTCTGGCGAGTCGGACGGGTTCCAGGGGGAGTAGTTGGAAATGTCTGGGGTGAAGATTGTCATCTGACAGACCAGACATGATCGGCATCAAGATCCACATCACGCCGATAGCCGACAGTGCGAGACTGGTTGTGCCGCTGACGAGTTCGGGAGAAACACCGTTTGTTCCCGAAGCTCGTAGGCACAGTAGAGCTGCCCCCAGAACCCCGAACAACGCTGCAATGACCTTGATTACAGCTCTTCCGCCGGTGAACTGACGTTTGTAGAGGGTCATGCGCATGCGGAGAACAGTGCGCCACACCGAGACCGACGTGTTCCAGTGTGTCGGTGAAAAGCTGGTGGTGGTCATGCGCGCATCCATGACAGTCCGTCGGGATTGGGACTGCGGCTGCCGACAAGGCGAACGAATGCCTCGTCGAGTGTGTTGCCTGCGCGCACCTCGTCGACCGTTCCTGAAGCCACGACGCGCCCGTCTGCGATGACTCCGATTTGAGTACACAGTTGTTCGACAAGGGCCATCACGTGACTGGAAAGAATGACCGAGCCACCTGAGTGGACGAACGAGAGCAGAATGCTCCGAATTCCGGCCGAAGAAATGGGGTCGACAGCTTCGAACGGCTCATCCAGTACCAGTAAGCGAGGGCCGTGCAACAAGGCCGAGGCCAACCCGATTTTCTTCGTCATACCCGCTGAATAGTCGGCGATGACCGTTCCACCTGCATCGGCGAGATCGAGCGCGGCCAACAGTTCGTCGCGTCGTGACGCGATGACGTCCTCTGGCATGCCGCGCAGTCGCCCGAAATAGGTGAGTAGTTCATGACCGGTGAACTGGGCGGGTAGCGCCAGACCGTCGGGTAGAACGCCGAGCAGACTCTTCGCTGCCACAGGGTCGTTCCACACGTCGTAGCCGTACACCAGGCTGCGACCGTAGTGCGGGCGAAGCAATCCGACAGCCATCGACAGTGTGGTCGTTTTTCCCGCACCGTTAGGGCCCACCAGGCCGAACAACGAACCTGAGGGCACCGCGAGGGAAAGGTCGTTCACAGCAACTTTCGCGCCGAACGCCATGCAGAGGTGTTCCACCTGTAAGGCCATCGGTCCGGGAGGCAACTGGCCTGTCTCGGGGAGAGGGTGCATCGATCGAGGGTAACTGTCCGGAGCCCTGTGCGCGGAGACAGAGCGGAGCGATGCAGGCTGCGTGCACCGAATGTCTTTGGTAAGTGGTTGGTCGCGGCATGAGTCGCTGGTTCGCAAGCTGAGCGGATGGCAGGAGTCGAACCTGCGTGGACGGTTTTGCAGACCGCTGCCTTGCCGCTCGGCCACACCCGCATTGATCCAATTATGTTCGTAGTGAACAACAGTCGCCAGGATTGTGATCAGGGTGAATTGATCGCCATGTGACGGATTGTGGGGAAGGCGGTGAACTGGCGGGCTAGGCGCGGGAGAACACCGCGACCAGGAATTCGGAATTGTCCTTGAACGGGCGCAGGTCCCACGTGGACAGCAGCAGATCAGCCTCGAGGCCACTCGCGGCCGCATCGGCGAGAAACTCGGGGAACTCGTAGCCACGGCCGGCACCGAATCCGATGACCACTCGGCCGCTCGGAGTGAGATGACGAGCAAATCCTGACAATACTGCTTGCCTGGTTGACGGAGCGAGAAACGCCATCACGTTGCCTGCCGACACGATGACGTCGAAATTCGCCTCGACACCGCGGGCCGGTAGATCGAGCTCGGAGAGATCGCCGACAAGCCACGTCGGGCCTGGGTGGTCCTCCTCCGCGGCAGCGATGAGAACCGGGTCAACGTCGACTCCGACAACCACATGCCCGACGTCGTGCAGATAACCGCCGAGTCGGCCCGGCCCGCACCCTGCATCGAGAACCCGGCCACCGCGTCCGAGCATCGCGTCGATCAAACGTGCTTCCCCGACAATGTCCTTGCCGTCCGCTCTCATGGAACGGAAACGCTCGACATATCGTGTGGAATGCGTCGAGTCGGCTGCAGTGATCTCTTCCCACTGGCTGGGGATGCGCTCGTTCGGGGCCTGTGCAGTCATCTTTCGAGGGTACCGACAGCTCACCGGGTGCCGACGACCGTCCCGTCTGCGGCATATCCGACGAGGGTTGGACGAGGGGAGATGAGCGAGAGGGGAATCCATCCGTAGAAGCGGTCTTCGGCAAGAACTGTTGGATAGATTTGGCCGTCTGCGGTGTGAAGTTCGGCCCGAACGGCACCTCCCGCCCCTGCGTCGTAGGTCGCCTCGTGCGAACCGGCCTCGTACCCGGCGCCGCCCCCGAATGAATCTGCGCCGTACAAGTCGTCGTTCGATCTGCAGCCGTGGCCGAGGCTGATGAATTTCGACGGACCAACCTTGTCGATGTCGGCTGACGCCTCGAAAACCGGGGCGACACACCTCCAGCCATCAGCGCCGTGGGCAACGAAGACGCTGAACCGGGTTCCGTCAGGTCCGGGGATGGACCCGACCCGATCGGCGGTGGACGGATCTATTCCGCCGTTGGTTCCCGGCATGGTCTGCCAACCCGAGTACATATCCGTAAACGGTTTTGGCATCATCGCCGTGGCAGCGGCGCAGCCCACCATTCCCGCTGCACAGAGCATCGCGACGAGAGCTACGGCGCCAACTCGGCGGCGTGGAACCTTGGGCGTTCCAATGTTGTTTTCGTCAGCGATGATTCGGATGCGAGCGGCAACCTGGACGTTCTCGGGCCAGAGCTCGGCGAAAAGTGAATCGGTCGGCCGCAGCTTCTCGAGGGTGGTCAGCAGATCATTGCTCATGGAGTACTCCCGTGTTCGGCGGCAGCGCAAGGTCGGGCGGTGTTCATCGGGATCGCGGTGTCGGATTCTGAAGCCAACCCGGTGCTCAATCGACGCCGAGCGCGAAAGAGTCGAACATGCATGGCTGGAACCGAACACCCGGCGACACGCGCTGCTTCGGTGGCGGTCAATCCGTCCCAGGCAGTCAGGAGTAGGGCTTCACGCTCGGTGACGGTGAGTGTTGTCAGTGCTTCGAGCAGTTCTGTGCGGTCGGGGACAGTGACGTCGGCGCCCGGCGTCGATGCCGCGATCTGCTCGATTCGTCGCATCTTCTCGGTCAACGCATCGTGGCGCCGAACGCTTCGACGGTTGTTGTTCACGGTGTTTCGAGCCACCACCAACAGCCATGGAAGTGCCTGTTCGGGCACCTCGTCCAAGCGTCGCCAGGCAACGAGGAACGTCTCGGAGACAACTTCCTGTGCGCTGTGGTGATCAACGTGGCGGCAGGTGTACGCGAACACCCGACCGGCGTAGGCGTCCCACAGGACGGTGAAACGCTGTTCGTCGCTCGGTGGTGGCCCGTCCTCGGATTTCGGCGTCATAAGAAGAGATGTCCGGCTGGTTGCTGATCCTTACAGCGTGGGCGCCAATGGACGGTTTGCCGTCTTACTCCGGCCGAGGATTCCGACGGTCAGGAGCAACAACGCAAGGATGTACAGCGTCATGATCCAGATGCCGGCAGCGGCAGGCTGCCACTTGTTCGCCTGACCGAGCAGGATCAGGGCGTCAGAGGTGAGGAACAGTGCGCCGCCGATACCGGTGATCGTGTTGTAGGCCAGTGCGGTGGACGCGGTTCCCACCAGGATTGCGGCGTACACAGGGACGGCAATCCGAAGTGCCGGTTCGAGACCGGTCCAGGCGTACGACACAAGGGCAATTCCGGCAACGGCGTACGCGCACAAAAACCATGGCCGCCTTCGTATCTCCCGAAGCGCGCCGTGCGAGAGAAAGAATCGGATGAAACAGACGTGACCGATCGCGAAGGCGGCCATCCCGATGACAAACGTGGAGTCCCAGATCAGGAACAGGTCTCCGAAAGCGCAGGCAATCAGCGCAGCAGCAACGATCCTCGGTCCGCCTTGGTCGACAACCCAGGCAGCCAGAATCGGAGCGAGCATGACCTTGGTGATCCCGTCCCAGGGCGCAGCATCAGCGGCATTCAGGATCAGATGAAGAATCGCTACCGCGGAAAACCCGACAAACCATGGCGACCGGAAGGTGCTCGGCAGTCCGGCGTCGCCAACAGATTCACGCATCGGCTCAGTGTACGAAGTCCGCTGCACGCTCGGCGAGATCGAGCGCCGGCTGGGGGAGTATGCCGAGGATGAGCGTTACACCGGCGCCGAGGCCGATCACACTGCTGGTCAGTGCACTCGGCACCACGACGGTCGGTGCGTCTTCCGCCGATTCGGTGAAGAACATCAACACGATCACTCGCACGTAGAAGTAGGCGGCGATCGCGCTGCACAGGACGCCGACGATCACGAGAGGCGCGGCCCCACCCTCGGCGGCCGCGCTGAACACCGCGAACTTTCCGATGAACCCACTGGTCAACGGAATCCCGGCGAAAGCCAACAGGAACAGTGCAAACACAACGCCGACCAATGGTGAGCGTCTGCCCAATCCGGCCCAGCGCGACAGCGCAGCGACCTCACCGTCAGCGTCCCGGACCACACTGACGACGGCGAACGCACCCACGGTGCTGAATCCGTAAGCCAGAAGATAGAACATCGCCGAGGCGAGGCCGGCATCCGAGTCCGCCACCACGGCGGTCAGAATGAATCCGGTGTGCGCGATAGCCGAATAGGCCAGCATTCGCTTCATATCGGTCTGCGTCACTGCAACGATCGATCCGACAACCATCGTGAGAATCGCGACCGCCCACATCAGCGGGCGCCAGTTCACGTATTCATTGGGCAGGGCCACGTAGAAGACGCGAAGGATGGCGCCGAACGCGGCAATCTTGGTCGCAGTCGCCATGAAACTGGTGATCGGCGTCGGCGCCCCTTGATAGACGTCGGGAATCCACGAATGAAACGGCACTGCACCGACTTTGAACAGCAACCCCACTGCCACCAGGGCCGTTCCGAGCCAGAGGAAGGCGTCGGTGCCCGACCCGATGCGTGCTGCGTCGGCGATACCGGAGAGCGTGACCGTCCCGGCATAGCCGTACAGCAACGCAATTCCGAAAACGAAGAACGCCGACGAAAATGCCCCGAGCAGAAAGTACTTGAGCGCAGCTTCCTGGGAGAGCAGGCGACGTCTACGTGCCAGACCGCACAGGAGATACAGAGGCAGTGAGAACACTTCGAGCGCAACGAACATCGTCAGTAGATCGTTCGAAGCCGGAAACAACAACATACCGCCGACCGCAAAGAGCGTGAGCGGAAAGACTTCGGTCTGGGCGATACCGACCTTCACTGCTTCTTGCTCCGCAACACTTCCCGGGACGCTCGACGCTTGAGGGGTGAAACTGCCGAGCGCGTCATGTTGCGCAATCACTTGGGCGGTGTTGCCCGAGCCTCGCTCGGCAATCAGCAGTACCGCGGGGATCGACACAAGAAGGATCGTGGCCTGCAAGAACAGCGTCGGTCCGTCGACAGCAACAGAACCCATCATCGCCGTCGACCGCGTGCCGGCGAGCAGAAGCACTGCCACGAACGCAGCCGCCAAACCTCCGACACCGAGGACGAGTTGCACTGGGTACCGAATACGCCGGGGTGCAAAGGCTTCGATGAGTACCCCGACCACCGCAACACCGAACACGATCAACATCGGTGCGAGCAGGCTGTATTCGATACTGGGTGATGCCGCGTCGGCCGAGCCGAGGATGGTCACGTCGTTGAAGGAACTCATTTGTGGGCACCTCCTTCGTGGTCGGCGACGAGCGGCGTCGGTGCCTCGTAGACGACCGTGTGGCTCACTGCAGGAGTGATGACGTCCAAGGCAGGCTTGGGGTAGATGCCGAGAAGCAGGAGGAGTGCGATCAGAGGGGCGACCACCACGAGTTCGCGTCGCGCGAGGTCGCGGATCGTTCCCTGCCCTTCCTTCACCGGTCCGCCCATCATGCGCTGATAGAGCCAGAGTATGTAGATCGCGGACAGTACAAGCGCGACAGTCGCCACGATAGCGGCCACGTGGTAGCGCGAGTACGTTCCGATCAGCACCAGGAACTCGCTGACGAACGGCGCGAGACCCGGCAGAGACAGTGTTGCCAACCCCGCAACGAGGAATGTGCCGGCCAGGACGGGTGCGACTTTCTGGACGCCGCCGTACGCTGCGATCGATCGTGTACCTCGCTGCGAGACCAGGAAGCCCGCAATCAAGAACAGCGCGGCAGTGGAGATTCCGTGATTAACCATGTACAGCGCGGAACCTGCCTGGCTCTGGCTGGTCATCGCGAAGATTCCGAGAATGATGAAGCCGAAGTGTGAAATCGACGTGTAGGCGATCAGTCGCATGACGTCTGTCTGCGCGATCGCCAGTATTGCGCCGTAGACGATTCCGATCACGGCGAGCGTGATGATCCACGGTGCAAAAGTCGACGACGACTCCGGGAACAGTTGCAGGCAGTAGCGAATCATCGCGAAGGTGCCTACCTTGTCCACGACCGCCATCATCAACACTGCTGTCGACGGAGTCGATTCCACCGCGGAGTCCGGCAACCAACTGTGCAGCGGCCAGAGCGGTGCCTTGACCGCGAACGCGAACATGAATCCGAGGAACAAGGCGTTGAGCACCCCGGGTCCGACGCCGAGTTCACCGCTGCTCGCCGCGGACGCGATCGCTCGGAAGTCGAAAGTGCCGCTGGTGAAGGGACTCTCGTCGCGCGTGGTGACCACGTACAGGCCGATGACCGCAGCGAGCATAACCAGGCCGCCGAGGAGGTTGTAGAGCAGAAACTTCACGGCTGCGCGAGATCTGCCCACTCCGCCGAACCCGCCGATGAGGAAATACATCGGTATCAGCATTGCCTCGAAGAAAATATAGAACAGGAGAATATCCAAGGCGCTGAACGAAATCATCACCATGGACTCGACAACAAGGATCAGCGCGAAATAGGTGTGCGGCATCCGCTTGGGTGATGCCGGGTCCGCGGGGACGTCGTTCCAGCCCGCGATCAGTAGTAATGGCACCAGCACTGCGGTGAGAAGAACCAGAACGAGTGCGATGCCGTCAAGCCCGAGTGTGTAGCTGGTACCGAAAGCCGGTATCCAGCTATGGCTTTCGACGAACTGAAACTGCCCGCCGCCGCGGTCGAACGCAACTCCGAGACCGCCGGCGATCACCAGGACTGCCACGGACACTGCCAGCGCGAGAGATTTGGCAAATTGGTACGACCGTGCAGGCAGAGCGAGGACAACACCCGCTCCGATGAGCGGAAGCAGCCAGAGCGCCGTCAGCGCAGGGAAGCCGGCATTGGTCACAGAGTCGCTCACCGCCGCTTCGATCACCACAGTGTCACCGCCATCATTGTCGCGACCACGAGTGTTGCTCCGACAAACATCACCAGCGCGTACGAACGAACGAACCCGGTCTGCAGCTTCCGCGTGAGCGTGGACAACCCGGTGACGACCACCGCAAAGCTACCCACGACGCCGCCTATTCCCTTGGTGTCGACCACTTCCAGCGACTTGGTGAGTTGTTGTCCCGGCTTCATGAACACCGCCTCGTTGAAGGCGTCACCGTACAGATCACGGCGAGCCGCAACGGTCAACGGAGAAACCGGAGTCGGTGCCACCACGGGAATCTCCCGTGTGGCGTACTCGCGATAAGCAATCGCGACGCCGGCGGCAACTGCGAGCAGCGCCAGCGCGGTGATCGACCATGCGGGTATCGGCGGTTCGACGTGATGGGAGCCGACTACCGGTTCCAGCCAGTTCTGCAAGCTGGACCCGATGGTCAGGAGCATGCCGGCCCCGACGGATCCCACCGCCAGAATGATCATCGGAGACGTCATCACCGCCGGAGATTCGTGAGGTTTCTGGTTCTCCCAGCGGGCCTTCCCGAAGAAGGTCATCAGCATCACGCGGCTCATGTAGAAGGCAGTGAGCGCCGCACCCAAGAGCGTGACGATGCCAAGCACAACACCCTTGACGCCGCCCTCGCCGATTGCAACCTCGATGATCTTGTCCTTGGAGAAGAACCCGGCAAATGGCGGAACACCGATGATGGCAAGATATCCGAGCCCGAACGTGACAAAAGTCAGTGGCATGAACGCCCGGAGTCCGCCGTAGCGCCGCATGTCGGTTTCGTCGTTCATCGCGTGCATCACGGAGCCGGCGCCGAGGAACAGGCCCGCCTTGAAGAATCCGTGGGTGATCAGATGAAGGATTGCGAAGGCGTATCCGGCTGGTCCGAGACCCGCGGCCAGGACCATGTATCCGATCTGACTCATGGTCGATGCGGCGAGCGCTTTCTTGATGTCGTCCTTCGCGCAGCCGATGATCGCACCGAACAGGAGCGTCACGGCACCGACGATGACAACCACGAGTTGAGCGTCGGGCGCGAGATCGAAGATCGGATTGGAGCGCACGATCAGGTAGACGCCGGCGGTGACCATCGTGGCCGCGTGAATCAGCGCCGAAACGGGGGTAGGGCCCTCCATCGCGTCGCCGAGCCACGACTGCAGCGGCACTTGCGCCGACTTCGCGCACGCAGCGAGGAGGAGCATCAGACCGATCGCCGTCAGGACACCTTCGCTTGCGCCGGACGCGTCGCCGAAGACATTGCTGAACGAGAGCGAGCCGAATGTGCTGAACATCAACATCATTGCGATCATCAACCCGATGTCGCCCACCCGATTGACGACAAAAGCCTTCTTGGCAGCAGTCGCCGCCGACGGCTTGTGCTGCCAGAAGCCGATCAGCAGGTATGACGCCAAACCGACACCTTCCCAGCCGACGTAGAGTCCGAGGAAGTTGTCGGCGAGCACCAGAAGCAGCATTGCAGCGAGGAAAAGATTGAGGTACGCGAAGAACTTACGACGCTCGGGGTCGTGCGCCATGTATCCGACCGAGTAGATGTGGATCAGCGAACCTACACCGGTGATGAGCAGAACGAAACACATCGACAGTTGGTCCAGTTGCAGTCCGAACTCGACCTGAAGACTGTCGACCGGGACCCAACTGAACAGGTGCTCGGTGACGGTGCGGTCGGCGGTGTCGCGGCCGAGCATGGCGATGAAAAACACCACTGCGACGACAAACGACGCGATAGCCATGACGCAGGCAAGCAGGTGACCCCACGCGTTCGTGCGACGACCGGCCAGCATAAGAACAGCCGCGCCGCACAGCGGCAGGGCGGGGAGCAACCAGATGGCGGACGTGATTCCTCCTGACATATCAGTACTTCAGCAGGTCTGCGTCGTCGACGGATACAGAACGCCGAGATCGGAAGATGAGCATGATGATTGCCAGGCCGACGACTACTTCGGCCGCAGCGACCACCATCGTGAAGAAGGCGAAGATCTGGCCGTCCAGATTGCCGTGCATGCGCGCGAAGGTCACGAACGCCAAGTTGGCGGCGTTGAGCATCAATTCGATACACATGAACACCACGATGGCGTTGCGGCGCAGGAGGACTCCTGCAGCTCCGATCGTGAACAACAGGACGGACAGATACAGATAGTTCTCGGGATTCATCGCTGAGTCTCCTCACCGGTGCTCGGATCCGGGGAACGTGGAGTGAGCGCGCTGCTGACCGAGAGCGTCGAGAATGTTCCGTCCGGCAACAAGGCCGGCATGTCCACTGCGTTGTGACGTGCGTACACGCCGGGACTGGGGAGTGGAGTGGCCGAGCCCTTTTCGGGATTGTCTTCATCGCTGCCCAGGTACGCGAATCGTTGCTTGGAGAGTTCGCGTTGGCTGAGTGTGGCTCCGATCTTCTCCCGGTGTGCGAGCATCATTGCGCCGAGTGTCGCCGTGATCAGCAGTGCGCCGGTCAGTTCGAAGGCCCAGAGGTAGCGGATGAAGATGAGATCGGCGAGTGCGTCGATGTTGCCCTGGTCGAGTCCGGTGAATCCGGTGAAGCCCGAGATCGACGCATTTCCGAGGCCGCCGATAAGGAGTAGCCCGAATCCGACGCCGATCACGATCGCGCTGACTCGTTGTCCGCGTAGCGTTTCGACCAGGGAGTCCGAAGAATCCACGCCCACCAGCATCAGGACGAACAAGAACAACATCATCACCGCGCCGGTATAGACGACGATCTGAACGACACCCAGGAACAGTGCGCCCTGCACGATGTAGAACACGGCCAGGATGATCATCGTCATCGCAAGGAAGAGTGCAGAGTAGACGGCCTTGGGAGCGGCGACGACACCCAAAGCGCTGATCACCGCAAGGGTTCCGAGGATCCAGAACTGCACCGCCTCGCCGGTGGAGGTCGATGTCATCGTTCCCTCCGCCAGGATCGTGGTGGTGACCGCCGCGATCATTTCTCGGTCTCCGGGTTCGGCTCTCGCTCGGGTGCTGGCTGTTCGGGTGCTGCTTGTTCGGGTGCTGCTTGTTCGGGTACTGCTGTGATGTCGCCGCGGTAGTAGTCGTCCTGAGTTGTGCCGGGACGCAGCGCGTGTGGTGGCGCTGTCATGTCGGTTTTCAGGGGCGCGAGCAATCGGTCCTTCTCGTAGATCAATCCAGCTCGATTGTCGTCGACCATCTCGTACTCGTTGGTCATCGTGAGGGCCCGAGTGGGGCAGGCCTCGACGCAGAGGCCGCAGCCGATGCACCGCAGGTAGTTGATCTGATACACCTGCCCGTAGCGCTCTCCGGGGGAGAACCGTTCTTCTTCGGTGTTGTCAGCACCCTCGACATAGATCGCGTCGGCGGGGCAGGCCCAGGCACACAGTTCGCAACCGATGCACTTCTCGAGTCCGTCCGCATACCGGTTGAGTTGATGGCGACCGTGGTATCCGGGCGCGGTGGGGCGCTTCTCCTCCGGATAGAACTCGGTCTCGGGTTTCTTGAACATGGTCGAGAGCGTCACTCCGAAACCCGCGATAGGTCCGAGGAATTCAGGCATGGGAGTCCTCCGATGTGTCGGAAACATCTGTGCGTCGCTGCGGTGGCACGTTCTGACCAGGCAGTTTTTGACCAGGCAGTTTTTGACCAGGCAGCGGTGGAACCGGGAACCCGCCCGACATTGCATCGAAAGGCAAGGTCCCCGAAGCGGTGACCAACGCGGCAGTTCGGCGTCGGCCGCGGTAAGTCCCGGCCAACACGATCAGGAGCGCAGCTCCGAGAACCAGTGCGACGCAGAGAAGTACGACCCAGGTGTTGTAGCCCTCGTTGCGGAACGCACGAACGGTCGCGATCACCATCACCCATACCAAAGCTGCTGGGATCAAAACCTTCCAGCCGAGATTCATGAACTGGTCGTAGCGCAATCGAGGAAGCGTGCTGCGCAACCAGATGAAGACGAAGAGGAAGCCCCACACCTTCGCGACAAACCACAGCACCGGCCACCAACCGGAATTGGCGCCGTCCCAAAGATTGAACGGGAACGGTGCGTGCCACCCGCCCAGAAACAGCGTGGTGGCCAGAGCGGACACCGTCACCATGTTCACGTACTCGGCCAGCATGAACATCGCGAACTTGAGGGAGGAGTACTCGGTGTGGAACCCACCTACCAGCTCACCCTCGGCCTCGGGAAGGTCGAAGGGAGCCCTGTTGGTTTCGCCGACCATGGCTGTCACGTAGATCAGGAAGGACGGCAGGAGGAGAAAGACGTACCAGGCTCCCTGTTGGGCGTCGACGATGCCGGACGTGGACATCGTGCCGGCGTAGAGGAAAACGGCAGCGAAAGACAGGCCCATCGCTACCTCGTACGAGATGACCTGAGCGGTCGATCGAAGTGCGCCCAGTAGGGGATACGTCGATCCCGAAGACCAGCCGGCAAGGACGATCCCGTACACACCGATAGAAGTGACGGCCAGGATGTACAGAACGCCGACCGGTAGATCGGTCAGTTGCAGAGGTGACCGGGTTCCGAAAATCGACACCTGTGGACCGAACGGGATGACAGCAAAAGCCATGAAGGCGGGCACGACCGCGATGACGGGCGCGAGGAGGTAAATCGGTTTGTCGGCGCCGCTCGGTGTGATGCCCTCCTTGAGGGCGAGCTTGATTCCGTCAGCGAGGCTCTGGAGCATTCCACGGGGGCCGACGCGGTTCGGTCCGACACGCATCTGCATGCGTGCCATGACCTTTCGTTCCGCGTAGATCGCCACCAGCGGGGTGAGTACGAGGAACACGAAGATTGCGAGAGCCTTGCCGATCACCAACCACCACGGGTCGTGCCCAAACGCCGACAGGTCGACCGGAGCTGCGACCGTCCCGTACTCGTGGGTGTTCATTGCGCTCCCGCCTTCGCAATCTTCACCACGGACCCCGCGGTGACGCAGAGCGTTTCGTAGATCGTGCTACCCGGTGAATTGAGCGGAAGCCAGACTGTTCGAGGCGGGAGTTCGGTGATCTCCAACGGTAATGTGATGGAACCGGATTCAGTCGACACCGCAACGTGATCGCCGTTGTCGGCGCCGATCTCGGCAGCGCTCTCGGCCGACAAACGCACGAGCGACGGCCGTGCCGTACCCGCCAGGTTGGGCTCGCCGTCTTGCAATCGGCCGTTGTCGAGCAACATTCGCCAACTCGACAACACTGCCTCGCCTTGCGCCGGTATGGGCAGGGTGCCTGACGGGACCTGAGGCGAGTTGGGGCGCGATCCGGACCACGCGCCGAGGCGGTGTATCTCCGAGCGTGCGGAATCTGCGTCGGGTAGGCCCAGATCGATGCCCATCTCGGCTGCGATCGCGTGGAGAACGCGCTGATCCGGCATTACTCCTGTCGTTCTCAACGCGGTGTCGAACACGCGCTCGCGGCCTTCCCAGTCGAGGAAGGTTCCGGGCTTCTCGGCGACCGGTGCCACCGGGAAGACGACGTCGGCGAGTTCGGTGACTCCGCTGTGACGGATCTCCAAACTCACAACGAACCCTGCGGCTTCGATCGCGGCCCTTGCCTTCGCCGGGTTCGGGAGATCACTCAACTCGACGCCGCCGACAAGAAGCGCAGCAGTCGTCTGCTCCGGATCCAGCAGACTCGCGGCGTCGCGACCGTCGGATGCCGGGATGGAGGCCCCCCACACTGATTCCATCTCCTGGCGTGCTGCCGGGTCCGCAACGGGGCGTCCGCCGGGAAGCAATCCCGGTAGCGCGCCGGCCTCGACGGCGCCGCGATCACCAGCGCGGCGTGGGACCCAAGCCAAAGAAGCTCCCGTCGATTCGGCGAGTCGCAGCGCCGCGGCGAAGCCGCCTGCTACCGCACTCAGTCGCTCACCCAGCAGGATCACAGCACCGGGCCGCCGAAGGAGTTGACCCTCCTCACTGCCGGGGTGGGACAACGAATCCATCAGAGCTGCTTCACTTCCGGGTACGGTCCGAAGTAGACCACCGCCCATCTTCTGCAGGCCGCGCGTAGCGAATGGCGCGCTGGAGAGCACCGTCGTCTTGCCGAAACGTGCGGCCTTGCGCAGTCGCAGGAAGATGATCGGTGACTCCTCCTCGGGCTCGAGAGCTACCAGCAACGCGGTCGGGGCAGATTCGAGGTCCTGGTACGTCACCGACCCTTCAAGTGTGCGGCCCGCGACGTGAGCTGAGAGGAAATCTTCCTCTTCGGCTGAGTGAGCGCGGATTCGGAAGTCGATGTTGTTGGTAGCGAGAGCAACTCGCGCGAACTTACCGTAGGCGTAGGCGTCCTCCAAGGTAGAGCGTCCGCCGACGAGTACGCCTGCGTCACCGCGGGCCTGCGCGAAGGATCGCGCAACGAGGTCGAGTGCCATGGGCCACGACGCCGGAATCAATTCGCCGTCAGCATTGCGGATCAGGGGAGTGGTGATCCGATCACCTTGGGTCGTGTACGTGAAAGCGAAGCGCCCCTTGTCGCAGTTCCATTCCTCGTTGACGTCGGGGTCGTCCCCGGCGAGACGACGGAGAACCTTTCCGCGACGGTGGTCGGTGCGCTGAGCACATCCGTCGGCGCAGTGTTCACACACGCTGGGGCTGGACACCAGATCGAACGGTCGCGCCCGGAATCGATATGCCGTACTGGTGAGCGCGCCGACCGGGCAAACCTGGATGGTGTTGCCCGAGAAGTAGGACTCGAAGGGCTCGTTGGCGTAGATCCCGACCTGTTGAAGCGCGCCGCGCTCGAGGAGATCGATGAACGGGTCGCCGGCGATCTGACTCGAGAATCGCGTGCACCTGGCGCAGAGGACACAACGCTCGCGGTCGAGGAGGATCTCGGACGAGAGGGGGATGGGCTTGGGGTAGGTCCTTTTCTCCTCACCGAACCGGGATTCGGTGCGACCGGTCGACATCGCCTGGTTCTGGAGCGGACACTCGCCGCCCTTGTCGCACACGGGGCAGTCCAGAGGGTGGTTGATGAGCAGGAGTTCCATCACCCCGCGTTGCGCCTTCTCGGCCACAGGCGACGTGAGCTGTGTGGTGACGACCATTCCGTCCGCAACCGGTGTCGTGCAGGACGCCACCGGCTTGCGTTGACCCTCGACTTCCACGATGCACTGGCGGCAAGCACCGACCGGGTCCAGTAGAGGATGATCGCAGAACCGCGGAATCTGGGTGCCGATCATCTCCGCAGCGCGAATGATCAACGTGCCCTTGGGGACCTGGAGGTCCCGGCCGTCGATGGTGAGGGTGACGAGATCGGTCGGCGGTGCCGCATCGGTTCCAGTGGCGGCGTCGGATGCAGTCATGAGACGAACGCTCCTGTCGCGAGAACGGACCGGTGAGGATCGAACGGGCATCCGTTACCGTCGAAATGCGCTACGTATTCCTCGCGGAAGTACTTCAAGGAAGACATGATCGGGCTGGTCGCTCCATCACCCAACGCGCAGAAGGACTTTCCGAGGATCGTGTCCGAGATATCGAGAAGTTTGGTGAGATCGGCCTCGGTTCCTGTTCCGCCTTCGAGTCGTCGCAGGATCTGCACCAGCCAGTACGTGCCCTCGCGGCACGGCGTGCATTTACCGCAGGATTCGTGAGCGTAGAACTCGGTCCATCGCAACACCGCACGCACGATGCAGGTTGTCTCGTCGAATATCTGCAAGGCCTTGGTTCCGAGCATGGATCCCGCGGCGCCGACGCCTTCGTAGTCGAGTGGGACATCGAGATGTTCGTCGGTGAAGATCGGTGTCGAGGATCCGCCGGGAGTCCAGAATTTGAGGGTGTGTCCAGCGCGGACCCCGCCTGCGTATTCGAGCAGCTCGCGCAAGCTGATCCCGAGTTCAGCCTCGTACTGGCCGGGTGTGGTGACATGACCCGAGAGCGAATACAGCGTGAATCCCGGTGACTTCTCACTTCCCATCGACCGGAACCACTCCGGGCCGCCCAGGACGATCGACGGAACACTCGCGATGGACTCGACGTTGTTGACGACTGTCGGGCAGGCATAGAGACCGGCGACAGCGGGGAACGGCGGCCGCAGTCGAGGCTGACCGCGTCGTCCCTCCAACGAATCGAGGAGGGCCGTCTCTTCCCCACAGATATAGGCGCCGGCTCCGGCATGGACGACGAGATCCAGATCGAAACCCGAACCGAGGACGTTGCGGCCCAGATATCCAGCCGCGTAAGCCTCGGCGACAGCGGTCTGTAGGCGCCGCAGAACCGGGACAACCTCACCTCTGACGTAGATGAACGCCTTTGCTGCTCGAATTGCGTACGCCGCGATGATCACTCCCTCCACCAACGTGTGTGGGGTCGCCATCATCAACGGCATGTCCTTGCATGTGCCCGGTTCGGACTCGTCGGCATTGACGACGAGGTAGTGAGGCTTGCCGTCTCCTGGCTTGTCTTCGGAGACCTGGGGGATGAAGCTCCACTTGAGGCCTGTCGGGAAGCCCGCGCCACCACGTCCGCGCAGGCCCGCGTCCTTGACGGTTTCGATCACGGCGTCGGGGGGCGTGGCCAGCGCTTTGCGCAGCGCCTGGTAGCCGTCGCGGCGAAGGTAGCTGTCGAGGGTCCATGAATTCGGTTGATCCCAGTATCGACTCAGGACGGGGGCGAGTGTCATGTCACTTCCCTTCGCCGGGAGCGTCGGCCGCGGAAGCCGAGCCGGGTGGGTTGTCGTCGAGAGATCGGCTGATACGTAGTCCGGCAAGAGTTGCATCGCCGACGGTCTGAGCTTCGGCTGCCTCGATTCGCGTATCCGGAAAACCAGCCAGAGTGCGCGCAGTCTGCCGGAACGAGCACAGCGTGGCACCGCGATCGGGTGTCACGCGCTCTCCGGCGCGGAGCGCATCGACGAGTGAGCGCGCCGATTCCGGGGTCTGATTGTCGAAGAACTCCCAGTTGATCATCATGACGGGGGCGTAGTCGCACGCCGCATTGCACTCGATGTGTTCGAGGGTGATCTTACCGTCGGACGTCGAGATGGAGTGTCCGCCTTCGTCTCTGGAGCCTGTCGAGCCCAGGTGCTCTTCGAGTGCCGCGAGGATGTCGTCGCCGCCCATGATCGCGCACAGCGTGTTGGTGCAGACTCCGACCAGATACTCACCCGTCGGCCCCCGGCGATACATGGAGTAGAAGGTGGAAACTGCGGCGACCTCGGCGCCCGTCAAACCCAGCTTGGCACTGCAGAAATCGATCCCGGCCGGGGTGATGTACCCGTCCTCGGATTGCACGAGATGAAGGAGCGGCAACAGGGCGGATCGACTGGTGGTCGCGGCGGCGTCAGGCTCACGGTAACGAGCGATGACGGTTTCGGCGTCGGCGTCGAGTCGGGCGAGTACGTCGGGTGGATAGCTCGATCGTGCGCCGGGGCGTACCAATTGCGTGGGCTCCTCCGGGCGCGGCCCGAGTTCGATGAACACGCGTGACGAGCTGTTCGGGCCGGTCATCGGTCCACTCCGCCCATGACGGGATCGATACTGGCAACCGAAGCGATCACGTCGGACACCATGCCTCCCTCACACATCGCGGCTACTGCCTGAAGGTTGGTGAACGACGGGTCCCGGAAATGGACGCGGTACGGCCGGGTTCCCCCGTCGCTGACCATGTGCACCCCCAGTTCGCCACGCGGAGACTCGACGGCGACGTACACCTGACCTGGCGGCACGCGGATACCCTCGGTGACCAGTTTGAAATGGTGAATCAGACCTTCCATGGAGGACTCCATGATCTTGGCGATGTGCTTCTGCGAGTTGCCGAGGCCATCCGGTCCCACAGCGAGATCGGCAGGCCAGGCGATCTTCTTGTCGTCCACCATGACCGGGCCCGGTTGTAGCTTGTCGAGGCACTGCTCCACGATCTTGAGGGACTCCTTCATCTCCTCGACGCGGATGACGTACCTTCCGTAGCAATCGGATCCGTCGTGTGTCACTACGTCGAACTCGTAGTTCTCGTAGCCGCAGTACGGCTGCGCTCGACGCTGATCGTGGGGGAGACCTGTGGCGCGAAGGACCGGCCCCGTCACCCCGAGCGCCATACAGCCGGTGAGATCGAGATATCCGATTCCCTGGGTACGTGCTTTCCAGATGGAGTTGTCGCTGAGCATCAGTTCGACGTCACGTAACCGTTTCGGTAGGACCTTCAGCAATTCTCGAACCTTCGCGACCGACCCGTCGGGTAGATCCTGAGCGAGACCACCAGGCCTGATGTAGGCGTGATTCATCCGCAGTCCGGTGATCGTCTCGAACACGTCCAGAATCAATTCGCGTTCGCGGAATCCGAACAGCATCGCCGTCACGGCGCCCAGTTCCATTCCGCCGGTCGCCAGGGCCACGAGATGTGAGGAGATCCGATTGAGTTCCATCATCATCACGCGAATGACGGTGGCTCGCTCGGGAATGTCGTCGGTGATGTCGAGAAGTTTCTCGACTCCGAGGCAGTACGCGGTTTCGTTGAAGAACGGTGACAGGTAGTCCATTCGAGTAACGAAAGTGACACCCTGCGTCCAGTTCCGGAATTCGAGATTCTTCTCGATTCCGGTGTGCAGGTAGCCGATTCCACATCGAGCTTCCACGACCGTCTCACCCTCGATCTCGAGAATGAGGCGCAAGACCCCGTGAGTGGACGGATGCTGTGGGCCCATGTTGACCACGATCCGTTCCGCCTCGCCGGTTCGCTGGCGGGCGGCCGCGGTGACGATGTCGTCCCAGTCCTGACCCGATGCCGTGACGACGGTTTCCGTCGTGGCACCGGAGTTGCTTCCTGTCGTCTCGTTCATCAGTTGTACGACCTACGCTCGTCGGGAGGCGGAGTCTGGGCGCCCTTGTACTCGACCGGGATACCGCCGAGCGGATAGTCCTTCCGCTGGGGGTGGCCTTTCCAGTCGTCGGGCATCTCGATGCGGGTCAGGGCCGGATGACCGTCGAAGACGATCCCGAAGAAGTCGTACGTCTCGCGTTCATGCCAGTCATTGGTCGGGTAGATCCCGACGATCGACGGAATATGCGGATCGGAATCCGGCACAGATACTTCCAGCCTGATTCGGCGGTTGTGCGCAATCGAGGCAAGTGGATACACGGCGTGCAGTTCACGACCGGTGTCCTGCGGGTAGTGCACTCCGTCGACACCCAGGCAGAGCTCGAAGCGAAGGTCCGGTTCGTCGCGCAGTCTTCGCGCAACCTGCGGCAAGTGGGAGCGTTCGACGTGCAGCGTCATCTCGTCTCGAAAGATCACCACACGCTCGACTGCAGCGGTGAAAGTGCCACCCGCGCTGCTCAATGCCGCGTCCAACGAATCCGCGACTGCATCGAAATAACCGCCGAAGGGTCGAGAAGCCTTGTCCTCTAGAGAGATCGGAGGGGCAAGCCTGCTGTAGCCCGAGGTGTCGCCAGTGCCGCGGACCCCGAACATCCCTCTCGCGCCGGTGTTACCCGAGGTCATCGCAGCAGCCCCTTCATGTCGATGGTGGGGGTGGATGCCAGTGCGGCGCGCTCGGCTGCCGCGCGTGCCTCTTCGCGGTTCACGCCGAGGGGCATTTCCTGGATCTTTCGGTGCAGTTCGATGATCGCGTTCAGGAGCATCTCCGGCCGCGGCGGACAGCCGGGCAAGTAGATGTCGACCGGCACGATGTGGTCGACGCCCTGAACCACTGCGTAGTTGTTGAACATTCCGCCGGACGACGCGCATACACCCATGGCCAGAACCCATTTCGGCTCGGCCATCTGGTCGTAGACCTGACGAAGTACCGGGCCCATCTTTTGACTGACCCGCCCGGCCACGATCAGAAGGTCTGCCTGTCGCGGCGACGCGCGGAATGCCTCCATACCGAACCGCGCCAGGTCGAAGCGACCCGACGTGGTTGCCATCATCTCGATGGCGCAACACGCGAGCCCGAAGGTGGCAGGCCACAGTGATCCTTTGCGGGCATAACCTGCCAGGCCCTCGACCGTGGTCAGTAGAAATCCGCTGGGGAGCTTTTCTTCGAGACCCATATCCGACTCTTTTCAGTCGTAACAGCTGCGGTGTGACCGGTTTTGTCTGACTCGTGTGTGCTGTTCCTGTGTTCGCTGAGCTAGTCCCAACCGAGACCGCCTCGTCGCCATTCGTATGCGTATGCCACCGAGACGTTGACTATGAAAAGGCCCATCGCCGCGAGGCCGAACAAACCGAGCGAATCGAAATGCACCGCCCACGGATAGAGGAAAACGATCTCGATGTCGAAGATGATGAACAGCATTGCCGTCAGATAGAACTTGACGGGAAACCGTCCGCCACCAGCGGTACGGGGTGCCGGTTCGATTCCGCATTCGTAGGCTTCGAGTTTCGCCCTGTTGTACCGCTTCGGGCCGACCACGGACGCGAGAACAACCGACACCACAGCGAAGGCCATCGCGATGACCCCGAGAACGAGAATGGGGATGTAAGCGTTCATCTCACCCGAACTCCTCTCCGCTGTGCGGATGTCCGCCTAGCCCGAAGGTGCCGTTAACCCGAAGGTGCCGTTAACCCGAAGGTGCCGTTCGATTTCGATACTGCCAGCAATTCGACACTTATGTGACCTGCGACACCCACACTAGGGGAGGCCTCCGACATTGGGTTGATTTTCGAGGTGCCGAGTTTCGCTCTCGAAAGTCCGAAGTAGTCGGCGCCGCAACGAATCACCGCTGCAACGGGTGCTCACCGGCTCAGTTGCCGACGCAGAAGCGCGATGACGGTGGAAGAGAGTTCCATCGGATCTATCGGCTGCGGCACTGAGGCTTCCGCTCGCGACCACGACGCCAGCCACGCATCGTCGGGTCGACCGGTCAGTACGAGGATCGGCGGACAGTCGACGATCTCGTCCTTGAGTTGTTTCGCGACGCCCATGCCGCCCGCCGGACTCGCCTCGCCGTCGAGGATGGCGAGATCGATTCCGCCGGCATCGAGCTTGTCGACGACGATCGGCGCCGTCGCGACCTCGACGTAATCGATGGTGGGCATCGAAGGATGTGGGCGCTCTCCGAGAGCGAGCCGAACCTGCTCGCGGGTGTGTGCGTCGTCGCTGTAGACGAGGATGCGCACGGGTGCCATGGAGTTGGGCTCTGCGGTCTCGGCGGACACGCGGCCGACGTTACTCCGGGCGGTCCCCGGCTACCGGCGAATGTTCAACATCGGCAAGAACTTCCGAGAAATCGCAGCTGGGCTTCACAGCAAACGGCCCCTACCCGGCGATGAACGCCGAAGTAAGGGCCGCCTGAATTGCGTGTGCGCTCAGAAGTTTTCGACGAACTTCGTCAGGCCCTTGCTTGCAGTTTCCAGGGCCGTCTTCTGCGCCTTCTTCACCAGGAAGCCCGGCAGCGGGATCTTGGGATCGATGGTCAGTTCGAAGGTGACCTTGGTTCCACCGTCGGTGGGAGTCAAGACGTACGAGCCGTCCTGCTGGTTCTGCTGGCCGCTCTCGACGAGGGTCCAGGTCACCTTGTCGTCGCCCTCGAAGGTGTAGTCGACCACCTGCTCGTCGTTGATTCCCAGAATGGACACGGCCATGCGAACGCGATGGGGTCGACCGTCGTCGTGAGTGCTCTCGATGGTGATCTTCTTGTGCGCAGACGACCACTCCGGCAGCCGATCGACTGCAGCTACGGCCTTCATCACCGTTTCCGGATCAGCCTTGATCTCGAATTCCTTGACGCCCGAAACGGCCATGAACGTGCTCCTTCTCGCCTTGCGGCAACGGTTCGTGATTACTGCAGTTGCGCAATTAGATCATCGGCGATCAGGGTGGCGTCGAACTAGTCCATGCCGTTCTTGCGCATCTGGTCCCGCAGTGCGCCCTGAACGGCTTGTGAAACCCACGAGTTGAGGGAGACTCCGTTCTGATTGGCTGCCTCCTCGGCGCGGGCTTTGATCTGCTCCATCATCCTCAACGTCACTCGGCTGATATCGCCGCTGACGTCGTCGAACGAGTAAGTGGAGTCCTTTCTTTCATCGTCTGCCTTCTCGTTTCCGCCCTCGCCGCCGGTCGAATTCGTCGGGCGGACGACGTCGGTCACGATCTCGTTGCCGTCGAGATTGACCCTGACCTCGCGGCCGTCGAGTTTGGTCCCGATCTCCTTGGCCAACTCCGTCGCCGCGGCCAACAAGACCAGGCGGACCGAGGGTTCGATGGCGGCGGACAACGACGCCGCAATCCGGCGCGTGTGATCGTCGCCGAGTTCGGCTGCGGTGACGAGGTCATTCTGCAGCTTCGCGGTGTACTCCGAAATGTCCATGACACCAGAGTGGCGTCAAAAGTGACGTCAGTCAAGGATGTGATGACGTCACTCGATCTCGGGGGTGGTCGACCGCTATAGAGTTGCCCAGCACCTGAGGCGAACGGCGCCCGGGTTTCGTGCTGGTCGTTTCGTGCTTGTCGAGGAGTGGGTTGTGCCGAACACGGTGTCGCTGGAAGTGCAGTTGGTGGCGAAGTCCGAGTTCTTCCCGCCCGAGGACATTCCGTGGGAGACGGACGCGGATGGCGGCGAAGCGCTCGTCGAGTTCTCCGGCCGAGCCTGCTACCAGAGTTGGTCCAAGCCGAATCCGCGAACCGCAACCAACGCCGGCTACCTCAGACATCTGCTCGAGGTCGGACACGTTTCGGTGCTAGAGCACGCGACGGTGAGCTTCTACATCACTGGTATCTCGCGCTCGTGCACTCACGAATTGATTCGTCACCGGCACTTCTCGTACTCGCAACTCTCGCAGCGATTCGTTCGCGAGAATGATGCGAACGTTGTCGTGCCTCCCGCGGTCGAAGGTGATCCCGAGCTCGAAGCACTGTTTCTGTCTGCCACCGACGAGAGCCGTCGCGCTTACGGCGAACTGCTGACCGCCCTCGAGGGGAAATTGCAATCAGTGCCCGGTGCCCCGATGCGTGGCAAGCAAGCCAGGCAAGCTGCGCGCTCGGTGCTGCCCAACGCAACCGAGACGCGCTTGGTCGTGACCGGGAACTATCGGGCCTGGCGGCACTTCGTCGAGATGCGCGCCACCGAACATGCCGACGTCGAGATCCGGCGAGTCGCGATCGAGTGCCTACGTCAGCTTCGTGACGTCGCCCCAAATGTGTTCGGGGACTACGAGATTCTCCGCGGAAGCGACGGATCGGAAATCGCCGTCAGTGCATTTGCGGCCGAGTCGTGACTCGTGTGCAGAAGTAAGAGCTGAACCGGGTAACCTTCTGACCATGACCTACGGTGATTCCGCTTCTCTTGTCGAGCGTCCGTTCGGCACCATTTCCGTTGCGATGGTGACCCCGTTCACTGCCGACGGGAAGTTGGACGTCGACGCGGGAGTGCGCCTCGCAGCCCATCTCGTCGACAACGGCTGCGACGGCCTCGTTCTTGCCGGCACGACCGGTGAGTCTCCCACCACCACCGAGTCCGAGAAGCTCGACCTGCTCCGCGCAGTGATCGACGCCGTCGGCAACCGCGCGAAGATCGTTGCAGGCGCCGGGAGTAACGACACCGCCCACAGTGTCGAACTCGCCCGTGACGCGGCTCGCGCCGGTGCGCACGGTCTGCTCGTTGTCACCCCGTACTACTCGCGTCCGCCCCAGGCCGGACTCTTTGCACACTTCACCGCCGTCGCCAACGCGACCGACCTGCCCGTCATGTTGTACGACATTCCGCCCCGCTCCGTCGTCCCCATCGAGACCGAAACGATCCGCCGACTCGCCGAGCACCCGCGGATCAAGGCCGTCAAGGATGCCAAGGGCGACCTCAACGCCGGCGCAGAGTTGATCGGCACCACCGAGCTTCAGTTCTTCTCCGGTGACGACCCGCTGAACCTGCCGTGGCTCGCTGTCGGTGCTACCGGCTTCGTCAGCGTCATCGGCCATCTCGTTCCGGGTCGCCTCCGCGACCTCCACACCGCGTTCGTGTCCGGCGACATCGCCCGCGCACGCGAGATAAACCTCAGTTTGATCCCTGTGATTCGTTCCGTTGCCCGCCTCGGCGGTGTCAGCGCTTCGAAGGCGGGTCTGCGACTCATCGGAATCGATGTCGGAGAACCACGCCTTCCGCAGGTTGCACCCACTAAAGAGCAGATCGACGGTCTTGCCGCCGATCTGCATGCGGCAGGAGTTTTGTAAATGACCCGTCCCCCCCGACGTCGTAGTGCCAGTCGTCAAGCCGGTCCGCCTTCGCCTCCGGCTCCCGAAACGGCCGCGAAGGCCGCACCGGTAGAGGCACCAGCTGCGCCGGCGGCAGAAGCGGCCCCCGCCGCAGCCGCCCCGCCCAAGAAGGCCGCAGCAGCCAAATCTGCAGCGACCAAGTCCGCCGCCACCAAATCTGCTGCACCCAAGAAATCGACCGAAGACAGGTCGCCACGCAAATCTGCCGGCGGCAACCGTCCGGCAGCGTCGAAGGCGGGCAACGGGCGCGGAAACAAGCGCCCCGAGAACCGTCCGGCCGTCGATCCCACCGGTCGCCTCGGAACACCCCCGAAGGCGCCGGCATCAGGTCTGCGCATCGTCGCTCTCGGTGGCATCGGCGAAATCGGTCGCAACATGACGGTGTTCGAGCACCGCGGCAAGTTGCTGATCGTCGACTGCGGTGTGCTGTTCCCCGAGGACCAGCAGCCCGGCGTCGACCTGATCCTCCCGGACTTCCGCTACATCGAAGACCGTATGGACGACGTCGAAGCCGTCATCTTGACTCACGGCCACGAGGACCACATCGGTGCTCTGCCGTTCTTGCTGCGCCTGCGCGCGGACATTCCGGTCATCGGCGCGAAGTTCACTCTCGCCCTCGTTGCCGCCAAGTGCCGCGAGCATCGCCTGCGACCGAACCTCGTCGAGGTCGTCGAAGGAAACACCACCACTCACGGCCCGTTCGACTGCGAGTACTTCGCCGTCAACCACTCGATTCCCGACGCGCTCGCGATCGCGATTCGCACCGACGCCGGAGTTGTACTGCACACCGGTGACATCAAGCTCGATCAGTTGCCTCTCGACGGCCGCCTGACCGACCTCGCCGGTTTCTCCCGCCTGGGCGACGAGGGTGTCGACCTGTTCCTCGTGGACTCGACCAACGCCGAGGTCCCGGGATTCGTCACGCCCGAGCGTGAAATCGGGGGAGTGCTCGACAACGTCATCGGCAAGGCGAAGCAGCGCGTCATCGTGGCATCGTTCGCCAGCCACGTGCACCGCATCCAGCAGGTCGTCGACGTTGCCGCTCGGTACAACCGTCGCATCGTCTTCGTCGGCCGCTCGATGGTCCGCAACATGCAGATCGCCCAGGATCTCGGCTACCTCACGGTGCCAGACGGCCTGGTCGTCGACATCGACACCGCCGCCACCCTTCCCGACGATCGCCTCGTTCTCATCTCCACGGGTTCGCAGGGTGAGCCGTTGGCAGCGCTCTCGAGGATGGCGCGCGGCGAGCACCGCCAAATCAACATCCGGGCCAACGACTTGGTCGTTCTCGCGTCCTCCCTGATCCCGGGCAACGAGAACTCCGTTTTCGCCGTGGTCAACGGCTTGGCCAAGCGCGGTGCCACCGTCGTGACTCAGCAGAGCGCCAAGGTTCACGTCTCGGGCCACGCGTCCGCCGGTGAGCTGCTCTACCTGTACAACGCGGTTCGGCCCACCAACGCCATGCCCGTCCACGGTGAATGGCGGCACCTGCGTGCCAACGCCGCCCTTGCCAAGGCCACCGGCGTTCCGGAAGAGCGCATCGTGCTGGCCGAGGACGGCGTCGTGGTCGACATGGTCGACGGTCTCGCCGAGATCGTCGGACGCGTACCGGTCGGACACGTCTACGTCGACGGTCTTTCAGTCGGCGACGTCGGCGAGCCGACGCTCTCCGATCGCCTCGTACTCGGTGAAGGCGGCTTCATCGCCATCACCATCGTCATCAACGAGTCGACAGGACGCGCAGTCAGCACTCCCGAGGTGTCCGGTCGCGGCTTCTCCGACGATCCGACGGCACTCAAGGCCGCCGCGGATCTCGTGGAATCGGACCTGGCCCGGTTGGCGAGCGAAGGCGTCATCGACGCTCATCGCATCGCGCAGTCCGTGCGCCGCGTCGTCGGACGCTGGGTCGCGGACAAGTACCGCCGCCGTCCGATGATCATTCCGACGGTCATCGCGGTTCCGTAGATTCGGCACAGCAGGTCGCTTCCGCTCGAACCCGGTCCGGTTCGAGTACTTTGGCGAAGGTGACCTTCGCTCATGACGAACGACTCGCCCTGGTGGACAGCATGGTCGAGTTCGGCCCCGATGCTCCGACACTGTGTGGGGAGTGGACCAATCGTGACCTGGCAGCACATCTGATTGTCCGGGAGCGGCGTCTCGACGCCGCTCCCGGAATCATGTTGAGCCCTCTTGCCGGTCACACCGAGAGCGTGCGAAAGGCCGCAGCGGCGCGTCCGTGGGAGGAGATCCTCGACGACGTTCGGAGCGGGCCGCCGCGATGGTCGCCGATGTACTGGCTCGACGCGCAGGTCAACACCACCGAGATGTTCGTTCACCACGAAGACGTACGCCGCGCACATCTGAACTGGGCGCCGCGTCCGTTGTCGGAGGGTCGGCAGGCTCAGCTGTGGAAGTACGCACGCCAGATCGGCAAGATGGGCTACCGCAAGGCTGCTGTCGAGGTAATTTTCGAACTTCCCTCCGGCGAGAGTGCGGTCGTCCATAAATCCGGCTCTCGCAGTGTTGTCTTGCAGGGCGAACCCGCCGAGTTGCTGCTGCACGCTTTCGGTCGCAACGAAGTGAAGATCGAAGCCAAAGGTGAACTGGCCGACGTCCAATCCGTGATGGCGCTCGATCGCAGTTTCTGATTGCCTTTTTCAACCTGAGTGGCGCTCGACCGACGGGTTGCGAAGATCACGTTTCGCACTCGCGACCAGTGTTGCTGGTGTTGCGGATGGTCCAGATGGGGTCGCACAGACTAGCCTGAACTCCATGGCAGGTAAGTCGAGCGCCCGGGGATCCAGTACAAGCACGTCCACGTCCAGGGCATCGACCAGGTCGTCAGCCTCCACTCCGAGTGCGCGCACGACCGCAAAACCTCGCACCTCCCGCACCACACGGACCGTGTCGACTCCTCGGAACGTCACGACTTCGGCCAGGGCTGGTGGGCGCCCGGCCTCGGGCAAAGGCTCCAAGCCGGCGCCCAAGAAGGCCTCCGGTACGTCGTCATCCGCGCGCCGCCCGGTATCGAAAACGTCTCAGCGGGCCAGTCCGTTGGCGGCCGTCGGCAAGGGAATCGGAGCCGGGTGGTCCCTGGCTGCCCGCGGCGTCGGCGCCACCACACGCACCGTCAGTAAGGTCGGCGAGATCGAAGCCGGCCACCGCCGCGACGGAATAGCGCTCGGCCTGATCGCATTCAGCGTCGTCATCGCCGGCGGCGTCTGGTTCAAGGCCGGTGGTCCGATCGGCGGCGGCATCGACACCCTTGTGCGCGCTATCTTCGGCGCGGCCTCGGCCGTGCTCCCCATCGTCGGCGTCGGCCTCGCGATCCTGTTGATGCGCACAGAACCGAAACCTGAGATCCGCCCCCGACTGATCATGGGATCGTTGCTGGTCGGTCTGCCGGCGCTCGGCCTCTGGCACATCATCTCGGGTTCACCGACAGACTCCACCGGTCGCTCCAACGGTGCAGGGTTCGTCGGGTACGTCGTGGGCGGCCCGCTCACCAACGGGCTCACCGTCTGGCTGTCTGCGCCGCTGCTGGTCATCGCCGCCGGATTCGGAATCCTCCTTCTGACCGGAACCACGCTGCGTGAGGTGCCGAGCAAGTTCCAGTCCTTCTTCGGTGCCTCGTATCGCTCGGACGAATACGGCGACTACGGATCCGAATTCGACGAGGACGGCGAGCACCACTACGGCGAATCTGCTTACGATCCTTCACTGTTCGACGCCGACGGCTACCCGGTCGACACCTACGCCGAGCCACCGCTCAAGCCCGCCAAGCGGACCAGCCGACGCGCACCGATCGACAACTACCCGACGGACGAGTTCGAATCCGGCGACAAGAAGACCGAAGTACTCGGTCTGTGGAACGCCGACGACACCGCAGTACCCGACGAGCCCGTCGTGGCTGCTGCCGCGCCCGTCGTGGAGACTCCGGCGCCGCGCCCCAAGGTGCCGGCCCGTTCCGTCCCTATCGCCAAGCCTGTGCCGAAACCCGAACCGGAGCCGGAGGAGAAGGAACACTTCGTCACTGATCGGGTCACCGACGGCGACTACAACCTCCCTCCGACGACGTTGCTGATCGAAGGGGACCCGCCCAAGCTCCGCAGTTCTGCGAACGACGCGATGATCGAAGCGATCAGCGAGGTCCTCGAACAGTTCAAGATCGACGCCGCCGTTACCGGATTCACCCGAGGCCCGACAGTGACGCGGTACGAGGTCGAACTCGGCCCAGGCGTCAAGGTCGAGAAGATCACCGCGCTCGCCCGCAACATCGCCTATGCAGTGGCTACCGACAACGTCCGCCTCCTGGCCCCCATTCCGGGTAAGTCCGCGGTGGGCATCGAGGTACCGAACTCCGACCGCGAAATGGTTCGCCTCGCCGACGTGCTGAACGCGCCGAGCACCCGACGCGATCACCATCCGCTGGTGATCGGTCTGGGCAAGGACATCGAAGGTGACTTCGTCAGTGCCAACCTCGCGAAGATGCCCCACCTCCTGGTGGCAGGTTCGACCGGCTCGGGTAAGTCGAGCTTCGTGAACTCGATGCTCGTCTCGTTGCTCACCCGAGCAACGCCGGAAGAAGTACGGATGATCCTCATCGACCCGAAGATGGTCGAGCTCACGCCGTACGAAGGTATCCCGCACCTGATCACGCCGATCATCACTCAGCCGAAGAAGGCCGCGGCAGCGCTGGCCTGGTTGGTCGAGGAGATGGAACAGCGTTACCAGGACATGCAGGCCAACCGGGTGCGTCATATCGACGACTTCAACTCCAAGGTCAAGTCCGGCGAAATCACCGCCCCGCTGGGCAGCGAGCGCGTCTACCGTCCGTACCCGTACATCCTGGCAATTGTGGACGAGCTGGCCGACCTCATGATGACCGCTCCCCGCGACGTCGAAGAAGCGATCGTCCGCATCACGCAGAAAGCCCGTGCTGCCGGTATCCACCTGGTGCTGGCAACGCAGCGCCCGTCCGTCGACGTCGTCACCGGCCTGATCAAGACCAACGTGCCGTCTCGTCTGGCGTTCGCGACGTCTTCACTGACGGACTCGCGAGTCATCCTCGATCAGCCAGGCGCCGAGAAGCTCATCGGTATGGGTGACGGCCTCTTCCTGCCCATGGGTGCGGGTAAGCCGACCCGTATGCAGGGCGCGTTCATCACCGACGAAGAAATCTCGGCGGTCGTCGACTTCGCGAAGAACCAGGCGGAGCCCGAGTACACCGAAGGTGTCACCGCGCAGAAGGCCGGGGAGAAAAAAGACGTCGACCCCGACATCGGCGACGACATGGATGTCCTCTTGCAGGCCGTGGAATTGGTGATCACCAGCCAGTTCGGTTCGACGTCGATGCTTCAGCGCAAGCTGCGAGTCGGGTTCGCCAAGGCCGGCCGACTGATGGACCTCATGGAAAATCGTGGCGTCGTCGGACCCAGCGAGGGCTCGAAGGCCCGCGAGGTACTCATGAAGCCTGAGGAACTCGACGGTCTGCTGTGGTCGATTCGCGGCGGCGACCCGGATGAGGCACCCGCAGACGAGTAGGGACACCTCGGCGGACAAGCCGTCGACAGACGACCGGAGGAACCCGTGCATGTGACGCCGTTGGCTTGGGGAATCACGATCGTGGTGATCCTCGGCCTGTTCGTCTTCGACTTCTTCGCCCACGTCCGCACGCCGCATGCGCCGACCTTCCGGGAGTCCGCATTCTGGTCGACGGTCTACATCTCGATCGCCATCGTCTTCGGCCTCGTCGTGATGTGGATCTGGGGCACCACGTACGGTGGTGAGTACTTCGCCGGCTATGTCACGGAAAAGGCGCTCTCGGTCGACAATCTGTTCGTCTTCGTGATCATCATGTCGACCTTCGCGGTACCACGAGAGTTCCAGCAGAAGGTATTGCTGATCGGCATCGTCCTCGCGTTGGTGATGCGCGGAATCTTCATCGGTGTCGGTGCCGCCGCCATCAACGCATACAGTTGGGTGTTCTACCTCTTCGGTGCGTTCCTGATCTACACCGCGTACACCCTGATCCGCGATCACGGGCATGAGAAGGAAGCCGAGGAGAAGCGCGACAGTCGCATCATCTCGCTCGTGAAACGGGTGCTGCCGACTACCGAGGAATACGACGGCGACAAACTGATCACCCGGATCGACGGCAAGCGCGTCGTGACTCCGTTGTTGTTGGCGCTCATCGCAATCGGCTTTGCCGACGTGCTCTTCGCGCTCGATTCGATTCCGGCGATCTACGGTCTGACCCAGGAACCGTATCTGGTGTTCACCGCCAACGCCTTCGCGCTGATGGGCCTACGGCAGCTGTACTTCCTGATCGGTGGGTTGCTCGAACGGCTGGTCTATCTCTCGTACGGGCTCTCGATAATCTTGGCGTTCATCGGTGTGAAGCTGGTACTTCACGCGTTGCACGAGAACACCCTCTCGTTCGTCAACGGAGGTGAACACGTCTCCGTGCCGGAAATCTCTACGGCACTCTCACTCGGAGTGATCATCGGAGTATTGGCGGTGACGACGGTCGCGAGCCTGTTGAAGACTCGCGACCGGGCCGGGGAGTAGGCCGACGCTCTCAGGCGCTGAACTGACCCAACACCGGAACCCACTCGGTGATCCGGACCTTCTCGATCAAATCGGCGATCGCGAACGGATCGTGGGTGAAGAGGAGTGAAACGGTGTCGGCGTCAGCGGCGTCGACGATGATCAGCGCGCCGTTTCCATCTGCAAACGGGCCAGATGACAGAACGATCGAGCGGGAAACCAGATCCGCGAGCCAGGCGCGGTGATCGCTGCGGACTTCGTCGCGCTGAGGGTTCTTCTCGGGTGCGTAGGTGTATTCGACGAGGAACAACGACATCGTGAACCGCTTTCGGAGGCTGGTGATCGAGACAGGTGTGTTTGAAGAGTCTGAACGGTTCAGAGAGTCAGGAGCATGCGAGTATTGCCGAGTGTGTTGGGTTTCACATAGCTCAGATCGAGGAACTCGGCGACGCCGGCGTCGTAGGACCGACACATTTCCGCATAGACCTCGGCGGTGACGGGAGTGCCGTCGATCTCCGCGAATCCGTGACGGTGGAAGAACTCGGTCTCGAACGTCAAAACGAACAACCGTTCCAACTCCAATTCCTTGGCGACCTCGATGAGTTTGTCGACGACGTGGAAACCTGCGCCCTGCCCTTTCGCAGTCGGATCGACTGCTACGGTGCGGATCTCACCCAGGTCCGCCCACAGCACATGCAGTGCGCCGCAGGCGATTACCTGGTCACCCCGCTCGGCGACCCAGAACTCCTGGACTGCCTCGTACAGCGTCACGAGATTCTTCTCGAGGAGGATCTTGCCGGCGTAGATGTCGATCAGACGCTTGATTTCGGGGATGTCCGACGTTCGCGCGCGACGCACGATCAACTGGCTCTCGGTATAGGTCGGCGCGGTCGAAGTCATGTGGTGCACATTAGTCAATGGCCCTACCGATATTCTAAGTCGCGTGCCTGTCCGCCCCACGCAATTCCCGCGCCGCTCGGCTGTATCCCGGGTTCGGCTCACCGCCTGTGCGGTGATCCGATGAGTACCCCGCGTGATCAGACCGACGCCCATCGCGCCGCCGTCGGCCCGTCCGACGGCACACCTGTCGCGGACAACCCGGTTCCGTTGTTGAACATCGCGAACATTCTCACGATGATTCGAATGGTTCTCGTTCCGGTGTTTCTCGTTGTTCTGTTCGTCGACGGCGGACACTCGACGTGGTGGCGTCTCGGGGCGATGGGCGTGTTCATCGTCGCCGCGATCACGGATCGGATCGACGGCCAATTGGCTCGGAAGTACGGTCTGGTCACCGATTTCGGGAAACTCATGGACCCGATCGCGGACAAGGCGCTGATCGGAGCCGCGCTGATCGGGCTCTCGGTTCTCGGTGACCTGTCGTGGTGGGTGACCGGAGTGATCATCGCCAGGGAACTCGGAATCACGCTGCTGCGGTTCGCGGTTCTGCGGCACGCGGTCATCCCGGCGGGCAAGGGCGGCAAGCTCAAGACCCTCGTGCAGGCCGTTGCGATCGGGTTCTACCTCTGCCCGCTGCCGAGCAGTTGGGACATCGTCAGCGGGCTGCTGATGGCTGCTGCCGTCGTGTTGACGGTGGCGACGGGAATCGAATACATCGTGCAGGCGATCAGGCTTCGCGCCGGAGTTCGCGCAGTCGAGTCATGACCGACCCGCTGCTCGGACTCGGAGTGGTCGAACTTGTCGAGGCCCTCGGCGCCGCGAAGCAGACTGTCGCCGCCGCCGAATCTCTGACAGCAGGGTTGTTCACGGCTGCAGTCGCGTCGGTGCCGGGGTCGAGCGCGGTGCTGCGCGGGGGCCTGGTCGTGTACGCGACCGACCTGAAAGCAACACTGGCTGGTGTGGATCCAGGCCGCCTGGCAACGGACGGCCCCGTGTCCGAGAGCACGGCGGTGGCATTGGCGCTCGGTGCCCGGACGAAGTGCGGTGCGGACTGGGGTATCGGTCTGACCGGAGTCGCCGGTCCGAGTGAGCAGGACGGACACCCGGTCGGAACAGTGTTTCTCGGTATCGCCGGCCCTGACGGAACCGAATGCGAACCGCTCGCGCTCGGCGGCGAACGGTGGGAGATTCGGACAACCGCGGTCGCGACTGCCGTGTCGCGGTTGCGTGATCGTGTCGTAGAGCGTGCGGCACGATAGGCTCGGGAACCAATCGGATGTGTTCGGACGTTGACGATTGTGAAGACGTACGACCATGCACGATGAGGTCACGGATGAAGGAGGAGCGAGATGGCGCTGCTATTGCGTGAGGCAATCGGTGACAGTCTCCGGCGTACGCGCGTTTCGCAGAGCCGCACGCTACGTGAGGTCTCGAACAGCGCGCGTGTGAGCTTGGGCTATCTGTCCGAAGTGGAACGTGGACGTAAGGAAGCATCGAGCGAATTGTTGGCGGCGATCTGTGATGCGCTCGCAGTCCCACTGTCCGACGTGCTGGTCGACGTGAGCGAGACCCTGGCCACGAAGAAGAGCGCTCCGGTAGCTGGTCGGCAGGTTTCCGAACCTGCCGTGTCGGCTTCCGGCTCTGTCTCGGCTTCCGGTTCGCCGACTATCGCACGCGATACCCGCGTCGTGATTCCGGCACCGAACGCTCGAAGGTTGGCGGCGGCGTAGCCACTACCGGCCGTAACCGATAGATTTTGTACGTAACCGCCGGTTTCCAGCAGGTGGGGTCAGAGCAGATAGGGCGCAGCCCTTGTTTCGGTGCGCGACGGTCGCGCTCCGGGTCGCGTTCGGCGCGGCGCATCAGATGGAGGCAGGATCAAACCAATGGCTAATCCTTTCGTCAAGGGCTGGAAGTACCTGATGGCGCTCTTCAATTCGAAGATCGATGAGAAGGCAGATCCAAAGGTTCAGATTCAGCAGGCGATCGAGGACGCACAGCGCCAGCATCAGGCGTTGTCCCAGCAGGCTGCGTCGGTGATCGGTAATCAGCGTCAACTCGAGATGAAGCTCAGCCGTCAACTCGACGAGGTCGAAAAGCTCAACGCCAACGCGCGCCAGGCAGTCAACCTCGCCGATCAGGCCGCTGCTGCCGGCGACAACGACAAGGCGATTCAGTACACCAACGCTGCAGAAGCTTTTGCGGCCCAGTTGGTGACGGCCGAGCAGGGCGTCGAGGATCTGAAAGCACTGCACGACCAGTCCTTGCAGGCAGCCGCTCAGGCCAAGAAGGCCGTCGAGCAGAACGCGATGACACTGCAGGCAAAGGTTGCCGAGCGCACCAAGCTGCTCAGCCAGCTCGAGCAGGCCAAGATGCAGGAGCGCGTGAGCGAGTCCCTTCGTTCCATGGACAGCACACTGTCGGCTCCGGGCAACACACCCAGCCTCGATGCTGTGCGCGACAAGATCGAACGTCGCTACGCTGACGCACTCGGCTCTGCCGAGCTCGCCCAGAACTCCGTTCAGGGCCGCATGATGGAGGTCCAGCAGGCCTCGGTCCAGATGGCAGGGCACAGTCGCCTCGAGCAGATTCGTGCATCCATGAAGGGCGAGGCGCTGCCGTCCGGCGGCGCAGCAGCCACTCCCGCGACTCCGTCCGTCGAAAAGCAGCCCCCGGCTGCCGGTCAGACCGGGCAGTAGCCGAATCCTCGATGTCGGCAGTGATGCTCTGATGTTTTCTTCACGAGACGGTCGATCTGGGCGTGAGCCCCGGTCGGCCGTTCCCGTTTCCGTATCCGGCGCTTTCGGAGCCTTGGGACGCACCGCGGATACATTGCGCGAGGTCGGGCTTTCGGCGGCGGATGCCGCTCGGCGGTGGCAGGACCCGCGGGCCAAGTTCGAGCGCAAGCGTGCCCGTGCGCGCCGACGCGCTCAGCGTTGGGGTTTCATGTCCGGCGGATCCGTGGTCGGCACGGCCGGCCTCGCCGTCGCGTCGGCTCCAGAGTGGTCGGTGGTCGTGGCAGGCGGGGGAGCGGCACTGTTCGCGGTCCCCGCCGTGATCGCGGTCGGCCGCTACCGTTCGATGAGTTCCGGCCCGCCGCCGTCAGCGCCGATTCGCCGGCGGCTGCCACCGTCGTCGTCTCGCGCGTTCATCCCGATGTCGCGCCTCATCGGCGCCGAGACTTCGCTGTTCGAGATCTTGAGTGTGCTCAGACGCGCCGACACCATCGACCCCGGTGAGTTGGACGAAATCACTGTTACCGCCGATTCGGCACTGAGAGCGATGTTCGCGGTGTCTTCGGATGTCGTCGCGATGGAACGCGCTGTGGCCGCGACGCCGAAGGTAACCGAACCTCTTGATCCCACCATCGACGGCGCAGTCCGTGAGTTGCAGTCGGGGTTGGATCAGTACGAGGATCTGGTGACTTCGGCAGCTGCTCTGACAGCGCCTCACAGCCCGTCGGCGCTCGTGGGATTCAACCGAGAGCTTTCGGCGCTGCACGCGGCCGCCGAGCGGCTCTCGGCGCTTGCCGACGCCATCGGCGAGGTGGACGACATCACCCGCAAGTACAACTGATCGGCTCTCGCGCCTGATCGATGCACACTGTTCGACATCTCAGTCGTCGGCGCCGCGGGCCGCCAATGCTTCGCCCATTGCGTCCGCGGTCATCAGGGTGCCGACGATGACCGGCACTGCGAAGGATCGCAGCGAGAATCCGAGCCCTCGCGCCTTGCGTGCCTCGGACACCTGTGTGATGACCTCGAACATCAGCGGGATACACCGGATCGTCATTGCGAGGAGCAAGGCGATCCGTTCGGGATTGACGCCGAAGCGTCGCAAGGGTGTCAGAAATCTGGTGATCGCGTCGAGCATCTCGGAGATCCGTGTGGTCAGACCCATGATCGCCGCGAAGGCGATCGAAATGATCAGAACCCCGCAAACGACGGCCGCTCGCTGCCATCCCGCGACTACCAGCTGGAACGCCCCGATGAAGAGCAACATCCACAGCGCCGGACGCAGCTGCCGGATTGCAGTCATCGGAGGAATGCGCGCAATCGCGTACAGGGCCACAACTACGATCGTGGGAGCTGCCAGTTGCCACGGCTCACGCACGAAGATCGAGACGGCGAGAATGGCCACGACCAAGGCGAAGAGCTTGATCCCCGTCGGCATCCGGTGCAGGAGTGAGCAGCCCGGTCTGTAGACGCCGAGAGTGGTCACGAGACCAACGACCGGTAGTGATCGATGGAGTCGGCGGGGGAGCCGTCAGCGACGACGCGGCCTTGGTCGACGACCAACACCCGTTCGAAGGATTCGAGGAGATCGAGTTGGTGGGTCACGACGATCAGTTGCTGATCGAGTGACTCGAATACCGAGCTGATCAGCCGAGAGTTGCGAAGGTCGAGGAGCGTGGTGGGTTCGTCGGCGACGAGTACGTTCGGTTCCGTCACCATGATGGCTGCGAGCGCGAGGAGCTGTTTCTGCCCGCCCGAAAGCTGGTGGGTGGGATGGTCGGCGTGCCCGGCGAGGCCGTAGCGTTCGAGCACCGAGGCCACCTTTGCGGCGCGCTCGGCTTTGCCCAATCCGCTACGGCGGAGCGAGAATTCGATGTCCTCTGCAACCGTCGGCATCACGATCTGGTGGTTGGGATCGGTGAAGACGAATCCGACCTGCTTGCGTACGTCGCGGCCCTTCTTCGCCGTGTTCAAGCCGTTGACGTGGACGTGTCCTTCCGTCGGAACGACCAGTCCGTTGATCATGCGAGCGAGGGTCGACTTGCCGCTTCCGTTCGCACCCACGATTCCGATTCGCTGCTCGCTCAGTCGCAGATTTATCTGCTGCAGGACCGTTCGTTCACCGAAGCTGTGTCCGACGTTCTCGAAGACGATCTCACTCATCGGAGATTAATTCGCCACCACGGTCTTGTTCGACGAGATCACCGAGTCGCGCAGCAGTGCTGGGTATGCCCGATGGACCTGGGACGCGACCAACGCGGTGACGACCGCTTTTGCGGCGTCGAGAGGAATGAAGGCGGCGTTGGCCGACCACGCGGCAACGAAGCTCATGTGTCCGCGGACCATCATTCCGACGATGCCGAACGCGTAGAGAATGACGACGCCGCCGAGAAGGTTGATGCCGATGCCCGCGATGATCCGGTACTTGGGCAGCATCTTGGCAGTCAGCCATCCGATGACAAACGCCGTCGGGATCCAACCGATGAGGAATCCGGCTGTCGGGCTCGAGAGAGACACGAGTGCGGTGCGACCGCCGGCAAGGACCGGTAGACCGACCAATCCCAGGGCAATGACCGTCAGGACGGCGAGAACACCCTTGCGCGGTCCGAGTAGAGCGCCGGCCATCATGACGCCCATGGACTGAAGTGTGATCGGTACACCGGAGATGCCGATGTTGATCGACCCGGGGAGGCCCAGCGCGATGATGAGTGCGGCGAAGACGGCTACATGCGCGAGATCGCGAGCGGGGAAACGGGTCGTAGACACTGCGGACGTGCTCCTTCGGCATACGGGATCGAACTTCGCGAGTTTACGCCAGGAGCAAGCTCCGATGGGTTGGACACCTGACCTGCGTGAGGGCCGGTCTCGGGGTGAACCCTGATCTTTACCTGAACTTGCCGCTGAGCTGCTGCTTTGTCACGCCAGACCTGTCAGGCTGGTTCTACGGACGACGCAGCACCTGTCCGATTCGACTGATTATTCAACGGCACGTTGGAGGTAAGCATGTTTTGGAAGATCGTTTTAGCCGTCGTCCTGGTGTGGGTCGCACTCGCGGTGGTCGGTGCCCTGATCAAGGGGCTTTTCTGGGTTTTGGTTGTCGGCGCCGTCGGCTTCGGAATCTATTTCCTGGTGAAGGCGATGTCGGGAAGTGACGACAATTCGCCCGCTTCGCGGTTCTGACGGGCAAGATCTGCCCTATGGAAAACTTCCCCGAGGACTGGCAGCGCGCGATTGTCATCGTGGCGCATCCCGATGACATCGAATACGGCGCAGCTGCAGCAGTGGCGCAGTGGACCGATCGCGGCAAAGACGTGCGATATGTCCTGGCCACGCGCGGCGAGGCCGGAATCGCCGGTCTGTCGCCCGAGGAGTCCGGCCCGGTCCGCGAAGAAGAAGAGCGTCGCTCGGCCGCGATCGTCGGTGTCAGTGAGGTGGAGTTCCTCGGCCTGCCCGACGGTCGTCTCGTGGAAGGCTTGGAGTTGCGCTCGACTCTCGCCGCAGCAATTCGTCGTCACCGCCCGGAATTGGTGGTGACGATGAACTTCTCCCATACCTGGGGACCTGGCTACCTCAACAGCGCGGATCACCGAGCGCTCGGGATCAGCGTCCTGGACGCGACCGCTGATGCGGCGAACGAATGGATCTTTCCGTCATTGACGGCGCAGGGACTGGCGCCGTGGTCCGGCGTTCGGTGGGTTGCGGTCAACACGATGACTCCTACACACTGCGTCGACGTGACGTCGACGGTCGATCGCGCCGTGGATTCACTCGCGGAACATGCGCGATATCTGGCGGCGTTGAGTTCCACGCCGATCCGGGAACAGGCGCGCGCACAGATCGACATGGTCAGCGGACCGAAGCCTGGATTCGACGCCGAGCGCGCAGTTGGTTTCGAGTTGTACTATTTCTGATGATCTCTGAGCGAGAGAACTCGCAAGTCCCGACGGGATTACCGGTGACTTGTCCGGTATTGTGTTACACACGATGGTAATCCGTAACGCAGATGGCCCAATTGTCCCTCGCAAGGCAGACGGTCAGCGCATCCCCAGCCGCGAGATCGACGACGTGATTCTCGACGCAGCAAGGTCGTGTGTCCTCGATTTCGGAATGCAGCGAACCACACTGGCGGAGATCTCGCGTCGCGCCGGCGTGAGCCGGCCGACCGTCTACCGGCGATGGCCGGACACGCGAGCCGTCGTCGCGGATCTGCTCACTCGGGAGATTCGATCGGTGCTGCCCGAGGTGACCTTCACCGGGTCTGCGGCCACATTGCTCGTGGAAGCGATCGGGGACGTCGTCGGCCAGATTCGCGACCATCCGCTCTTCGTGAAGATTCGGCACGCTGATCAAGAGTTGCTCACCACCTACATCGTGGACCGACTCGGCGCGAGCCAGAAGTCGATTCTCGAACTGATCACTTCCGTCGTCGCTGCCGGTCAACAAGACGGTTCGATTCGCGAGGGAAGCGTCAACGAGATTGCGGCGATGGTTCTACTGATGGCTCAGTCCGTCGTCATCTCCGCACCGACTCTCGAGCCGGAACTTTCCGCCGACGCGTCGGTCGAGCAACTCAGACATGCGGTCGCTGCGTATCTGGCACCTGCAAAGAATTCGGGAGAATAGCTGTGGACCCTCGAGATTCAGCAGGCAGTGATTCAGCAGGCGGCGATTCAGCTCTCAATGCACAGCGGCGTACTCGTGAGCTCGAGCAGTTGGCGAACGGCGATTCGGTTGACGTCCTGGTCATCGGCGGCGGAATCACCGGTGTCGGTGTCGCTCTCGACGCCGTGACTCGTGGGCTCAGTGTTGCGCTGGTCGAAAAGCACGACCTCGCGTTCGGCACCAGCCGCTGGAGTTCGAAACTGGCACACGGCGGCCTTCGGTACCTGGCTTCCGGCAATGTCGGTATAGCGCGTGAAAGTGCGGTCGAGCGCGGCATTCTCATGACGCGCACCGCGCCGCACCTCGTTCGCGCCATGCCTCAACTCGTACCGCTGTTGCCCGAAACGTCGTTCTTCGGGAAGGCCCTGGTGCGTACCGGTTTCCTGGCCGGTGACGCTCTGCGCATGTCGGCGCGAACCCCGGCTTCGGTTTTACCCAGATCACGGACGGTCAGCGCTGCGCGGGCGCGCGAATTGGCTCCCGCGGTCAAGCAGGAGAACCTACGAGGCGCCTTGACCGCGTTCGACGGGCAGCTCATCGACGACGCCCGGCTCGTCGTCGGCATCGCCCGAACCGCAGCGTCCTACGGCGCGCGAATCCTGACCCGCGTCGGTGCATACGACGTATCCGGAACGTCGGCCACCTTGCGCGACGAGTTGACCGGGTCCGAGTTCTTGATGCGTGCCCGCGTCGTGGTCAATGCGACCGGTGTCTGGGCTGATCAGGTCGACTCCAGCATCACCCTGCGCCCCAGCCGCGGGACGCACCTGGTGCTCGATGCAGCGCGATTGGGGAACCCCACGGCAGCACTGACCGTGCCGATTCCCGGCGAGACCAACCGTTTCGTCTTCGCTCTGCCCGCGCAGCTCGGCCGGATCTACCTCGGGTTGACCGACGAAGCAGCGCCGGGACCGGTGCCCGACGTACCGACGGCGTCCGAGGACGAGATCGACTTCCTGCTCGACACCGTGAACACGGCGTTGGAAGTTCCGCTGACCCGTGAGGACGTCTTGGGGACCTTCGCGGGTCTGCGTCCGCTGCTGGACACCGGTGAAGGCTCGACGGCCGACCTCTCGCGCAATCACGCTGTAGTCCGTTCGGACTCGGGCTTGGTCACGGTGGTGGGCGGAAAACTCACGACGTACCGCAAGATGGCCGAAGACGCCGTCGACGCCGCGGTCGAGGTCGGATCGCTGAGCGCCGGGGCGTGTCGGACACGCGCGTTGCCGCTGGTAGGCGCAGCATCACCGGTGGAATTGAAAAAGATCAAGGCACCGGCGTCGTTGGTGGCGCGATACGGCACAGAGGCCGAGGTCGTGGCCGCGGCGAGCAGCGATCGACTCCGATCGGTTGCGGACTTGGAGATCTGCGGCGCCGAGTTCGATTTCGCGGTATCGCATGAAGGCGCACTCGACGTCGACGACGTCCTTGATCGCAGGACGAGAATCGGATTGGTGGCTTCGGATCGCGAACGCGCACTGGGTGCGGCGGAACAGGCCTTTCACTCGGTGTGACACTCTGATCCGGTGCGTGTAGCCGTTGTTGCCGGGCCGGACCCGGGTCATGCTTTTCCCGCAATAGCGTTGTCGCTGGCGTTGATCCAGGCCGGCGACGACCCGATTCTGTACACGGGGACCCGGTGGGTCGAGGCAGCGCGAGCGGCCGGCGTGGAAGCCGAGCCTCTCAAGGGCTTGGCCCCGCGGCCGGGAGACGACGATCTTGATGCAGGCGCTCGGATTCATTCGCGCGCCGCCTATATTTCCACCGAACTGCTTCCCGACCTGAAATCCGTCTCCCCGGATCTCGTCGTCTCCGACATCCTCACCGCCGGAGGCGGATTGGCCGCCGAACGACTCGGCATCCCCTGGGTGGAACTCTCGCCTCACCCGCTGTACTCACCGTCGCGGGGGTTACCGCCGATCGGCAGTGGGCTCGCGCCCGGCATCGGAATTCGCGGTCGACTTCGCGACACCTTGATGCGCGCAGCGACCGGACGTTCGATCAAGCAAGGGTTGGCCCAGCGCTCCCAGGCCCGTGTCGGTGTCGGGCTACCCGCCCTGGATCCAGGCCCGAATGCTCGCCTGATCGCAACACTTCCGGTACTGGAAGTGCCGCGCCCCGACTGGCCTGAGCGCGCCCACGTCGTCGGACCGCTTCTGTGGGAGCCGACCGAGGTCATTCTGGATCCACCGCCAGGTGACGAACCGCTGGTCATGGTGGCGCCGTCCACGGCGCACACCGGCGCAGTGGGAATGTTCGAGGGCACGGTCGAAGGACTCGGCGGCGCCGGTGTGCGGCTGATCGCGTCGATGCTCGACGGAGCCGAAGGCGAGCATCCCGATTGGGTTCGTGCAGGTCTCGGACGCCAGGACGCGATGCTGCGTGACGCGTCGGTGTTGGTGTGCGGCGGCGGGCACGGCATGTTGGCGAAGGCCTTGCTGGCCGGCGTGCCGACGGTCGTCGTTCCCGGGGGTGGGGACCAGTGGGAGTTGGCCAATCGCGCTGCGCGGGCAGGGACGTCGGTGATCGTGCGGCCCGCAGATGCCCGCTCGATTCGCGATGCCGTACTGCAGGTGCTCTCCGACAAACGATTCGCGGAAGCTGCGATGTCCGCTGCCGCGACTGCGTCGCAGGTCACCGATCCGGTGGCGGTGTGCCGACAGGTGGTCAACGGCGGTGTGACGGCGTGAGCATGGTGCGCCTGAATGCAGGTGCACCGCTCTGTGGACTACGGTGGCGGCTGTGCGGTTGACCGAATTTCATGAAATGGTGCGCGAAGAGTTCGGGCAGGTACGAGGCGACTCGATGCTGATCGACCATGTACTCCAGAGTCTCGACGGAATGACTGCCGCGGAGGCCGTCGAAGCAGGTTGGGAGCCTCGCGAAGTGTGGCGTGCGCTCTGTGTGGAGTTCGACGTACCACCCGCCCGCCGCTGATTTTTTCGGCGTGTCGAACGTCTCTCATCTTCTGTTCGAACACGTGTTCGTCTATGCTGAAGCTGTTCGGTGGTGACGCTCCTTTCGTAACTGCGAACTTTCGGTTATCGACAAGCACAGTGATCGACAAGCGCGAAAGCAAGATCGAAAAGTCTGTCGGTGGCCGGATCTACTCTGATCGCAACACACCAACAGGGTCGGCTCAGGCAGGCGCTGAAGAGACGGAGTCTGCTCAGGCAGGCACTGAAGACTGAAACAAGGATGGGGATCACGATGGCACCACAGGCACCTGATCGGGACAAGGCACTCGACCTCGCGTTGGCGCAGATCGACAAGAACTTCGGCAAGGGTTCGGTGATGCGCTTGGGCGAGGGTGTTCGTCAGCCCATCGCCGTCATTCCCACCGGTTCCATCGCGCTCGACGTCGCGCTGGGTATCGGCGGACTGCCGCGTGGCCGCGTCATCGAGATCTACGGCCCGGAATCTTCGGGTAAGACCACCGTGGCACTGCACGCAGTTGCCAATGCTCAGGCCAACGGCGGCATCGCGGCGTTCATCGACGCGGAGCACGCACTCGATCCCGACTATGCAGCCAAGCTGGGCGTCGACACCGATGCACTCCTGGTCTCGCAGCCCGATACGGGTGAGCAGGCCCTCGAAATCACCGACATGCTGATCCGTTCGGGCGCCCTCGACATCGTCGTGATCGACTCCGTGGCCGCTCTTGTTCCTCGCGCCGAGATCGAAGGCGAGATGGGTGACAGCCACGTCGGTTTGCAGGCTCGACTGATGAGCCAGGCACTGCGCAAGATCACCGGTGCCATGAACAACTCGGGCACCACCGTCATCTTCATCAACCAGCTTCGCGAGAAGATCGGCGTGATGTTCGGTTCTCCCGAAACCACCACCGGTGGTAAGGCACTGAAGTTCTACGCTTCGGTCCGCCTCGACATCCGTCGTATCGAAACTCTCAAGGACGGTACCGACGCAGTCGGTAACCGCACTCGAGTCAAGGTCGTCAAGAACAAGGTCGCGCCGCCGTTCAAGCAGGCCGAGTTCGATATTCTCTACGGCCAGGGCATCAGCAAGGAAGGCTCGCTCATCGATATGGGTGTCGAGCACGGGTTCATCCGCAAGTCCGGCTCCTGGTACACCTACGAAGGTGACCAGTTGGGTCAGGGCAAGGAAAATGCTCGTAAGTTCTTGCTGGAGAACACCGATATCCGTGACGAGATCGAGAAGAAGATCAAGGAAAAGCTCGGTATCGGTGCTGACGTCACTGCAACCGACGAAGCTCCCGCCGACTTCTGAGTTCAGTCATGAGCTTCGACGACGGTGACAACGGCGAGAATGCTCGTGAAGAGTACGGCGCTCCTCGGCGTCGATCCCGTCAACGATCCGAGAAGCCGTCGCAACGCGCAGAAGGTGGGACAGAGGCGCAGGCCAAAGATGCTTGCCTGCGCCTTCTGACCGACCGGGCGCGCAGCCGCTCCGAACTGGAAACCAAGCTGAGCGGACGCGGCTTCGAACCCGAGATCATTACCAAGGTCCTCGATCGACTCCAGGAAATCGGGTTGATCGACGACGCGGACTTCGCGAACCAATGGGTTCATTCGCGGCATACGTACTCGGGCAAGGGAAAGCGTGCGCTTGCAGTCGAGTTGCGGCTCAAAGGAATCGACCAGGACGTCGCTTCCGAAGCGTTGTCGCAGATCGATCCGGAAGATGAGCGCGAGCGAGCAGCGGAGCTGGTTCGGCGGAAGCTGAAGAACAAGCCCGTCGATGATCGTGACAAGGTCACGCGTCGACTGGTCTCGATGCTGGCACGCAAGGGATATTCAGCTGGGATGTCGTACGAGGTGGTCAAAGCCGAGATGGCGGCGGTCACCGACTCCTAACGAAGTGCAGCATTCAGAACAACAGGGCGGGGGTACCACCGAAATTCGGTGGTACCCCCGCCCTGTTGTGTATTCGCGCTAACGCGGCCGGATTCGACTCACGGCTCCATCTGATTCACGGCTTGGTCAGGTCCATGCCCGGAACCGAAACGGCTGGGTCGGCGGACGGAGCCGCGATGGGGCCCTTGCCCTTTCGCTTTCCGGAACGCAGGCGCTTCTCCACCTTGGTTGCCAGGAAGGTCAGAGCCGAGTTGAGAGCGATCATAATCGCGGCGACCACGATGAGCGCCGGCAGGAAGTTTCCGTAGAAGGTGCCGAGCTGTTGGGCCTGACGCACCAGCTCGACATACCCGATCAGGTAACCGAGGGCGGAGTCCTTCAACGCCACGACCATCTGTGAAATCAGTGCCGGGAGCATGGCGGTAACCGCCTGGGGGAGCAGGATCGTCACCATGATCTGCGTCTTGCGCATGCCCAGTGCCTTGGCGGCCTCACTTTGCCCTCGTGGGAGTGAGTTGATTCCGGCACGGACGATCTCGGCGATCACTGACCCGTTGTACAGAGTCAGACCCACGACGACTGCCGCGAGTGCGAGGTACTTGGACTTGAAGACCTCGTATTCGGCGAACACCTGATACGAGAAGATCATCAGAATCAGAACCGGTACTGCTCGGAACAATTCGACGATGACGCCGCAAATCTTCCGAATGATGTTGTGCTCGGAGAGTCGGCCGATACCCAGGGCAGAACCGAGGATGAGCGCGAAGACGATGGACATCGCAGCCGCGATCAGCGTTCCCCGGATGCCGGGTATCAGATACGTTGTCCACGACGTGGATTCGAGGAACGGATCCCACTTCGCTGCTGTCAGCTGGCCCTTTTCGTCGAGTGCGCGGTAGATGACGTAACCGATTGCGACCATGAGTGCAGCGACGACAAGGGACGCGAATCGGTAGAGATTTCGCGCTCTGGGGCCTGGCGCGTCGTAGAGGACTGTTGCGCGGTTGCTCATCGTGAAACCTCGAATCGCTTGCTCAGCTTGCCGAAGATCAAGCCCATGGGAAGTGTCAGGATCACGAAACCGACAGCGAAGATTCCACCGACGACGAAGATCGCCGCTTCGTTTTCGATCATCTTCTTCATCAGCGCTGACGCTTCGGATACGCCGATCACCGCGGCGATGGTCGAGTTCTTGGTCAGTGCGATCAGCACGCTACCCAGCGGTGCTGTGACCGCGCGAAATGCCTGAGGCAGGACGATCAGCCGAAGATTTTGTGCAAACGACAGACCGAGTGATCGGCCCGCTTCGGCCTGGCCGACCGGAACGGTATTGATTCCCGATCGAAGTGACTCACACACGAACGCGGCGGTATAGACACTGAGGCCGAGTACTGCGAGTCGGAAGTTGTTGTCTGTCAAGAACGTCGGTGAGTCCGACTTGGCGAGATTGACTCCGAGCGTCTGCGACAGACCGAACAGACAGAACAGCAGAATCAGTGTCAGGGGGGTGTTGCGGAACACGGTCACGTACGCGGTACCCAGGAATCGGGCGACCGGAACCGGTGACACGCGCATGGCCGCGATCAGGACACCGATGATGACGGCGCCGATCGCGGAGAAGAACGTCAGCTGGATCGTGGTCCAGAAGGCTTCCAGAATCTGGTCGCCGTACTTGCTCAGAAGGTTCACTTGCCGTCTCCCCAGATCACGGGATCTCCGTTGGTGGCGTCACGCGCTGCGGCTCCCGAAATGGGGAGCCGCAGCGAGATTGACGGTGAAAAAAGCAGGTCAGTAACGATCAACGGTGGGCGGGGCCGGGATCGGGTAGCCCGAAGCACCAACGGTGTTGTTGAAGGCTTCTTCCCACGCGCCGGTGGAGATCATCTTCTCGATGGCATCGTTGATCTTGCCGCGACCCTCGGAATCGTCCTTGGCCAGGCCGACACCGTACTTTTCGGTCGTGAACGGTTCTCCGACGACCTTAAGCTCGCCCGGGTACTGGGCAGCGTAGCCGGCGAGGATGATGTCGTCGGTGGTGACAGCGTCGACAGCGCCGTTGCGCAGAGCCTCGACACAAGCGGAGTAGGTGTCGAGCGGCTGGAGCTGGACGTCCTTGGCGTAGTTGTCCTGGATGTTCTGCGCCGGAGTCGAACCCGACACCGAGCAGAGCTTCTTGCCGCCGGTCAGGGAATCGGGGCCGGTGATGTCGGTGTTGTCGGAGCGAACGAGCAGCGACTGGCCTGCGATGAAGTACGGGCCGCCGAAGCTGACCTTTTCCTTGCGCGTGTCGGTGATCGAGTATGTCGCGACGATGTAGTCGACCTCGCCGTTCTGGATCAGGGTCTCGCGCTGGGCTGACGGAGATTCCTTGAAGGTGATGCCTTCGGGCTTTACGCCCAGTTCGTTTGCGATGTAACGGGCTACCTCGACGTCGAAGCCGGAGAAGGTGCCGTCAGGGTTGCGCTGACCGAGGCCGGGCTGATCGAACTTGATGCCGACGGTGAGAGTGCCGTCGGAAGCGCTCTCAGTGATCGACTTGTTCTCCTCGCCGCCGCCACAGGCCGTGGCAGCGAACGCGATGGCCATGATTCCGATTCCGAAACGGACGGAACGATTGATCTTCATGAAGATCCTCTCAGTTGTCGACACACGAACAGTGCAGTCGAGATGAACGGTGCAGCCGAGGTGAACGGTGCAGTCGAGCAAGTTGTCTTGTGGACGAGGACAGGACTGTCGGAGGGGAGACTGTAATCAGTGCGTGAGGATCTTGCCGAGGAAGTCCTTGGCCCGATCCGACTTGGGATGGGTGAAGAACTCTTCGGGCGTGGTGTCTTCGACGACCTGGCCGTCAGCCATGAACAGCACACGATCGCCGGCTTTGCGCGCGAAGCCCATCTCGTGCGTGACCACGAGCATGGTCATGCCTTCCTTCGCGAGGGAGGTCATGACGTCGAGGACTTCGTTGACCATCTCGGGGTCGAGAGCGGAGGTGGGCTCGTCGAACAACATCACCTTCGGCTGCATCGCAAGAGCGCGAGCAATGGCGACACGCTGTTGCTGACCGCCGGAAAGCTGCGCCGGGTACTTGTCGGCCTGATTGGCGATACCGACACGTTCGAGCAACGCCTGCGCGGTCTTCTTGGCTTCGTCCTTTTTTGCCTTGCGGACCTTCATCGGTGCGAGCATGACGTTCTCGAGGATCGTCTTGTGCGCGAACAGGTTGAAAGACTGAAAGACCATCCCGACGTCGGCACGAAGTGCGGCAAGTGCTTTGCCCTCTTCGGGGAGCGTCTTGCCGTCGACGGCGATGGTGCCGGAGTCGATGGGTTCGAGGCGATTGATGGTGCGGCACAGAGTCGACTTACCGGAGCCCGACGGACCGAGGACGATCACCACTTGGCCCTTGGGTACCTCGAGATTGACCTCTTGCAGGACGTGAAGTTCCCCGAAGTGTTTGTTCACCGAGGTCATCGAAATCATGGATGTGGAATCGCCGGAGGTGGTCGGCGTCGTCGCATCGTCGGCTTGGGTCATAAACGAGAACCTTAGGCGTAGTTTGCGTCGACGCCCGTGATTTCGCCATGGTTCTTGCCATATGTAATGGAAATTTTACTGTGACGACGTTTATGTCGCGTTTCGGCTGTTTATCAGGGCGTTATTACACGTCGTAGTGGACGTGAGCTAGGCTGAAGCGTGTCACTGATCGACGAAATGTCCCCTGCACTTCCGGAGCCGACTGCAGTTCCGGAGGCAACTGCTACGCCTGTTCGCACCTACGAGGTGCGGACGTACGGCTGTCAGATGAACGTCCACGATTCCGAGCGACTGTCCGGTCTGCTCGAGGACGCCGGGTATTCGAAGGCGGCGACCGGAACCGATCCTGATCTTGTCGTCTTCAATACGTGTGCGGTCCGCGAGAACGCGGACAACAAGTTGTACGGCAACCTCAGCCAGCTCGCCCCGAACAAGGAGGCGAACCCCGACATGCAGATCGCGGTCGGTGGGTGCCTGGCGCAGAAGGATCGTGACACCGTCGTCAAGAAGGCGCCGTTCGTCGATGTCGTCTTCGGCACTCACAACATCGGCTCGCTTCCCGCGCTGCTCGACCGTGCGCGTCACAATCAGCGCGCCGAGGTCGAAATCCTCGACGCACTCGAGGCGTTTCCGTCGACACTGCCAGCCAAGCGCGAATCTGCTTATGCAGGTTGGGTTTCCATCTCGGTGGGCTGCAACAACACGTGCACGTTCTGCATCGTTCCGGCCCTGCGTGGCAAGGAAGTGGATCGACGTCCCGGCGACATCCTGGCCGAGGTGCAGGCACTCGTCGACGAGGGTGTCTCGGAAGTGACCCTGCTGGGACAGAACGTCAACGCCTACGGCGTGTCGTTCGCCGATCCGGAGCAACCGCGCGATCGCGGAGCCTTCGCCTCCCTCTTGAAGGCGTGTGGACACATCGACGGCCTCGAACGGGTCAGGTTCACATCGCCGCACCCGGCAGAGTTCACCGATGACGTCATCGAAGCGATGGCAACCACTCCCAACGTCTGCCCGCAACTGCACATGCCGTTGCAGTCCGGTTCGGACAAGGTTCTCAAGGCGATGAAGCGCTCGTACCGCAAGTCGAAGTACCTCGGGATCATCGAGAAGGTGCGCGCCGCAATGCCGCACGCCGCCATCACCACGGACATCATCGTCGGGTTCCCGGGGGAGACGGAAGAGGATTTCCAGGAGACGCTGGACGTCGTGCGTAAGGCGCGATTCTCCAACGCCTACACCTTCCAGTACTCCAAGCGCCCGGGCACGCCGGCGGCGGAGATGGCCGATCAACTCCCCAAAGAGGTTGTCCAGGAACGCTACATGCGATTGCTCGCGGTTCAGGAAGAAGTGAACATCGAGGAAAATCGCAAACTCGTCGGCACCGAGGTAGAACTGCTGGTGGCTGCGGGTGAGGGCCGCAAGAACGCAGCGACTCACCGTCTCAGCGGTCGCGCGCGAGACGGCCGCCTGGTGCATTTCCGACCCGAGGGAAACCTCGACGGCACAATCCGACCCGGCGACGTGGTGACGGTCGTCGTCACCCACGGAGCACCCCATCACCTCGTGGCAGATGACGGAGTGCTCACACACCGTCGGACCCGCGCCGGTGATTCGTTCGAAAAGGGCATCACACCCAAGACCCCGCCCATCGGCGTAGGTCTCGGACTACCGAAGATCGGTGCCCCAGCCCCACAACCCGTCCAGATGGGATGCAACGCATGACCTCGCAACACGAGAACAAGACACCTCAGCCGGGCGACGACGCCTTCGAGGGCTACCGCAAGGACCTCGACGACGCGGAACGCAAGGTCGCGGGAGAAATCGATCCGGGTGCGCGCGCCATGGTTGTCGCGGTTGCGGTGCTCGTGCTGGTCGGCACACTTGCACTGCCCCATGCGGGAGTTGCGAACGGCTGGGATGTGCTCGCGTACAACCAGGACGCGGAAAGTGAACGGATTGCACTGTTCTCACGCTTGTTCGTGTGGTTCGTTGTCATCTTCGGCATCGGATTCTCGATGCTCGCACTCGTGACGCGGCGCTGGAGTCTGGCGTGGGTCGCGCTGGCCGGTAGTGCCGTGGCGAGTGCGCTGGGAATGATGGCCGTCTGGTCACGTCAGACCATTCCCGCCGGATTCAACGTGGCAGGACCGTCGATCGGGCTGGTCATCGGATGGTTTGCCGTCGTGTTCTTGACGTTCCATTGGCTCAAGGTGGTCTGGACGCGAACCAACATTCAGCTCGCCGCCGAGGAGCAACGCCGGATCGCTGCGGCTGAAGCCGAGAAGCATCAGGAATGGAACGTCGGCTGACACGGAAGTTCTCTTAGCCAATAGCGCAAGACAACGCCGGCTGACTCCTTTCGGAGTCAGCCGGCGTTGTTGTCGTACTCGTTTGTCGTCTGCTACTCGCTGACAGCGCTCTCGGCTGCTTCGGCCCACTCACGCCACTGCTTTGCCTGAGCGAGAGCCTTCTCGGCGTCCTTCGTCTTGCCGGCAGCCTGAGCCTTGGCGGCCTGCTCCTCGAACTGGCTGACCCGCTCCTTGAACTGCGCGACCCGGGCAAGTGCTTCCGGATCGGTACGACGCCACTCGGCGTCGACGGCGTCGCGCACCTTGGTTTCGATGGCCCGGAGCTTCGCTTCGAGTTCCTGCATCCGGTCGCGCGGCACCTTGCCGATCGCGTCCCACTTCTCCTGCAGGTCGCGCAGCGCTGCACGAGCGTTCTCGAGTCCGTGTGCCGGATCGATGTTCGCGTTCGCAGCGAGCAGCTCTTCCTTTGCAACCGCGTTCTGCTCGAATTCGGCGTCGCGCTCGGATGCAGCAGCGTTGCGTGCGGCGAAGAACACGTCCTGAGCGCCCTTGAAGCGCTTCCACAGGTTGTCGTCGGCCTCGCGCGGTGCGCGGCCGGCAGCCTTCCACTCGCTGAGTAGATCGCGGAATTCTCCAGCGGTCTGTCCCCATTCAGTGGAGGTCGACAGCTTCTCGGCGCGCTCGACCAGTTCTTCCTTCGTCGAACGGGCGCTCGCACGATCACGATCGAGTTCGGCGAAATGCGCTCCACGCCGTCGGTTGAAGGACTCGCGAGCCTTGGAATACCGCTTCCACAGTGCGTCGTCGACCTTGCGGTCGATTCCGCGAATCGTCTTCCACTCGTCGAGAATCTCGCGCAGTCGATCACCCGCGGTCTTCCACTGGGTCGACTCCGAACCGATCTGTTCGGCCTCGACTGCGAGGGCCTCCTTGCGGGCGGTGCTCGCGGCGCGGGACTGTTCCTTCTCTTCCTTCGCGTGCGCTGCGGCCTCGTCGGACCCGGCAACGATCACGTCGAGTCGGCGGCCCAAAGCGTCGAGGTCACCGATCACGGCAGCGGTGGAGAGGGATTCGGACAGAGCGATGGCGGCAGCCTTGGTCTTCTTGGCGTCTCCGGCGCCCGACGTCAGACGAGCCTCGAGTAGTGAGACCTCGGTCGCGAGGTCGTCGTAGCGACGACCGAAATGGGCGAGGCCCTCGGTGGCGTCGCCGGCCTGCCACGAACCGATCTGGCGTTCACCGTCAGCGGTCTTCACCCAGGCGGTTCCGTCTTCCTCGACGCGGCCGAACTTGCTCGGGTCGCTGGCCGGCGCGGCGGTGACGGCATGCGAGGCTGCCGGGCCGGGGCGAGGTGCTCCGGGGCGGGGCGCACCGGGGCGTGGTCCACCAGGTTTGGGAGCACCGGGTTTGGGTGCTGCCGGGCTCGGGCTGGCCGAACTGCTGTCGGCGCCGGTGGTGGGTTCACTGTTCTCGGTCATCGGTCCTCGTCTCTGCCGCGCGTCACGGCTGCCTGATCGCATTCCTGGTTCCATTGAACCCGGTACTCACGTTCTCCGACTATTGAATCAGGTAAGAGGGTGTGAGGTCGCCACCTCGGGGTCGACTAGCGTGGCAACTGTGTTGACTTCCGCTGTTCTCGTCCCCTCGGCGCCGTTACTCGTGCCGGAATTGTCCGGTGATTCGGCCGAGTCTGCTCAGGTGCGCGCCGCGGCGACGGCCGCCGTGCGCCGGCTCTCTCACGAGGCGGTTCACTGGGTGGGCGTCGGTGTCGGCCCCGAGAATGCAGAACCCGAGAATGCAGGCGAACTCTGGCGATCGGGCGTCGGACGTGGGCAGATCGGTACTTTCGCGGGATTCGGCGCCGATGTCCGGACGTCCCTGGACGCGGATGCGGCAGGTGAACCGCTGCCATCTCTCGAACTGTGCGCCCTTGTTGCCGGCTGGCTGCGTGCCCGAGCGGACGTGGAGATCACCGTCGACATGCACGTCGTCAGTGCAAAGGCGTCGGTGAATGAATGTCGTGAATTCGGGCAGCAGCTGCGCAAGCAACTCGACAGCGACAACCGACCGCAAGGGCTTCTGATCGTGGCTGACGGTGCGTCCACGCTGACGGCAAAGGCGCCCGGAAGCTTCGACGAGCGCGCCGCTGGCGTGCAATCAGCCATCGACGATGCCCTGACCGCCGGTGACCCGGAGGCGCTTCTTGCTCTCGATCCGCAGCTCTGCCGGAGTGTCGGAGCCCAGGGGCGTGCGGCGTGGCAGGTCCTGGCCGGTGTCTTCATGGACTCGTCTCGGTCAACCACGACACGTTCGGTGGTCGACTACAGCGACGCGCCGTTCGGCGTCGCTTACCACGTCGGGACGTGGCGGCCGTGAACGTCCCTGAAGAACTTCGCCCGATCGCAGTTGTCGGTCCGACCGCGTCGGGAAAGTCCGATCTCGCGTTGGCACTGGCCGAAGAATTCGGCGGTGAGATCATCAACATCGACGCGATGCAGCTCTATCGCGGCATGGATATCGGGACCGCCAAACTGACGCCGGCCGAGCGTCGCGGGATTCCGCATCACCTGCTCGACGTTCTCGACGTGAAGGAGACCGCCACCGTCGCGCGTTATCAAAGCGACGCGATCGCGATCGCCGAGAATCTGATCGCGGAGGGCAAGGTTCCGGTGATCGTCGGCGGATCCATGATGTACGTCCAGTCCCTACTCGACGAATGGTCCTTTCCGGCAACGGATCCCGAAGTTCGCGCGAAGTGGGAGGCAGTGCTGGCCGACGGTGGGGTCGGTGCGGTGCATACGGCGCTTGTTGCTGCTGATCCGGTAGCGGCGGCGTCGATACTGCCGACGGACGGCCGGCGGATGGTTCGGGCGCTCGAGGTCGTCGAGCTGACAGGTCTGCCGTTCGCGGCCTCAGCTCCGCAGATCGGTGACCCTCGTTGGGGAACCCGCATTCTCGGCGTGGATCGGGATACGGAAGAACTCGACGCCCGGATTCGGTTGCGAACCGAGCTGATGTTTTCAGGCGGACTTGTCGACGAAGTCGCCGTACTCGTCGAGCAAGGATTGCGTGAGGGCGTCACAGCGCCGCGAGCCATCGGCTACGCACAGGTGCTCGCACATTTCGACGGTGAATACGATTTGGCCGAAGCACTCGAACGGACGTTCATCGGGACGCGGCGCTACGTTCGCCGCCAACGATCATGGTTCCGTCGTGACGCACGCGTGCACTGGCTCGACGGTGCCGATCCGGAGCTGGCTCGCTCGGCCTTCGCTGCCCTTGCAGATCGCGGCCTGTAACACGATCGTGCCGATCAGCTATCTCACAGTTAGCTCTTTCGCGATCCATTCGTTTCGCGATCGACGGACTGGAGGACAACGAACATGGCGCAGACCGGGACACACGCGCGACCGAGAGGCCGACGCGCGGGTCGGCTGCCGCTTCTCCTACTGCTCGTCACATTTCTCGCGGTCGGCGGGGTGCTCGTCTATTTTGCGGTGAGTGCGGCCGGGAAGCCCATCAGCGCACCTGTTCCCGAAGCACCCTTCGACGTGGGAGCTCCAACCGATCCAGGGGCGAGTTGGGCGCCTGCGCCAACGGATCTGCCGCCGAACACGCTTGCGATTCCCGATCTGGATGTGCGAGCCGACATCGTGACCAGTGGGTTCGGCGCCAACCGCGGAATGATCCTTCCGCATCCTGACAAGGTTTCGCATTTCACCAACGGCGTGCAGTTCGGATCTTCGGAGGGCACCAATCTTGTTGCCGGCCACGTCGACGACGGTGATCGCACGCACGGCGCCTTGTGGGCGCTGCACCAGATGAAGCCCGGAACACCGATCTACGTGAGCGACGACACCGGAACGATGTTCACCTATCACGCAGCGAGCCTGAAGCTGTACGAAAAGGTGGCTTTGCCGGCCGAGTTCTTTTCCGAAACGGGTGCGCCCAGGCTGGTCCTCGTGACCTGCGGCGGCGCAACCGTGCCCGACCCCTCGTTGCCGTCCGGATTCACGTACGAACAGAACGTCGTGGTCACCGCGTCACCTGCGTGAGTCGGTCGGTAGGTCCGGATAGGATGGCGACCATGGATTTCAGTAAGGGCCACGGCACGCAGAACGACTTCGTTGTTCTCCCTGACCTCGACGTTCGGGTCGATCTCGAGCCGGCGCGAGTTTCAGCGTTGTGTGATCGTCAGCGTGGCCTCGGCGCCGACGGCATCCTTCGTGTCGCCCGGGCAGGCGCACTTGCGGACGCGGGCGTGCTCGGTGCGCTGCCCGACGGCGTCGCTGCCGAAGACTGGTTCATGGACTACCGCAACAGCGACGGCTCCATCGCGGAGATGTGCGGAAACGGAGTTCGCGTATTCGCCCACTATCTCAAGGCCTCGGGCTTGGAGAGCAAGGACGAGTTCGTGGTCGGCAGTCGTGCCGGAGCGCGTCCGGTCGTGGTGCACGGCTACGACGCCACACATGGTGACGTGACCGTGGCGATGGGCCCGATCAAGGACCTCGGCACCAGTTCGGCAACAATCGACGGCCGCGTCTTCGCCGGCGTCGGCATCGACGTCGGCAATCCGCATTTGGCGTGTGTCGACGAGCACGTGACGGCAGAAGTTTTGAGTGCGCTCGATTTGAGTGTTTCTCCGGGCTTCGATCCGGGGTTCTTCCCGCACGGGGTCAACATCGAGATCGTGACGCCGATCCACGACGGTGGGGTTCACATGCGCGTACACGAGCGTGGCGTAGGCGAGACTCGTTCCTGCGGAACCGGAACGGTCGCAGCTGCGGCCGCGGCGCTGAAGTTCGACGGCCGCGACGAAGGCTCGGTGCTGGTGCGCGTGCTCGGCGGCGAAGTGCAGGTCACCGTCGAAGGCGGCGAAGGGTCGTTGCGGGGGCCCTCGGTTCTGGTGGCGAACGGGACGATCAGCGATGCCTGGTGGCAATCGCTCGTGTGATATCGCCCGCGGGAAATACGCCTGCAGGAAATACGGATGCACCGTGGCCAGGTTTCGTGGGACCATGGATCATGTATGACGAACACACATGAAAACGAAGAGTCCACCGCTCACGAGCAGTCCGAGTACGCGCAAGCCGAATACACGGCAGCGTCCGCATCGGGCAACCCGTCGACCGGTGAGATGCAACTCGCAGATCGCGGCGCCCTGCGCCGCGTGGCCGGTCTGTCGACCGAGCTCGAGGACGTCACCGAAGTCGAGTACCGCCAGCTTCGACTCGAAAGAGTTGTCCTGGTCGGCGTCTGGACGCAGGGAACTGCCGAGCAGGCCGAGGCGAGCATGACCGAGCTGGCCGCACTGGCCGAGACGGCCGGCTCCGAGGTCCTCGAAGGACTGGTTCAGCGCCGCGACAAACCCGACGCTGCCACCTACATCGGTTCCGGCAAGGCTCAGGAACTGCGCGAAGTAGTCCTGGCGACCGGCGCCGACACCGTCGTCTGCGACGGTGAGCTGACGCCGGCGCAGCTCACGGCGCTGGAGAAGATCGTCAAGGTCAAGGTCATCGACCGGACGGCTCTGATTCTCGACATCTTTGCTCAGCACGCCACGTCTCGTGAGGGTAAAGCCCAGGTGGCTTTCGCTCAGATGGAATACATGCTCCCGCGTCTGCGTGGTTGGGGCGAGTCGATGTCGCGCCAGGCCGGTGGCCGTGCCGGCAGTAACGGCGGTGTGGGCCTGCGTGGTCCCGGTGAGACGAAAATCGAGACGGACCGTCGCCGTATTCGTGAGCGCATGGCAAAACTGCGCCGCGAGATCAAGGGCATGAAGGCCGCTCGCGACACCAAGCGGACCCGTCGACTGCAGAGTGACATCCCGTCGATCGCCATCGTCGGATACACCAACGCGGGCAAATCGAGTCTGCTCAATTCGCTCACCGGATCCGGTGTGCTCGTGGAGAACGCGTTGTTCGCCACCTTGGACCCGACAACTCGCCGCGCCGCACTCGACGACGGCCGCGAGTACGTACTCACCGACACGGTCGGCTTCGTGCGACACCTTCCGACTCAGTTGGTCGAGGCATTCCGCTCGACTCTCGAGGAAGTGACCGACGCGGATCTGCTTCTGCACGTCGTCGACGGTTCGGATCCGTTGCCGACAGAACAGATCAAGGCTGTGCGGGAAGTCGTCACCGATGTTCTGCGCGAGACGGATTCGAAGGCTCCGCCGGAGTTGATCGTGGTCAACAAGATCGACGCGGCAGATCCGGTTACCTTGACGCAACTACGTGGTCTGCTGCCTGGTGCCGTGTTCGTCTCGGCGCGGACCGGTGAAGGAATCGCTGAACTACGAGCACATCTCAGCGAGGTGCTGGTTCGGCCGGAGGTCGAGGTCGACGTGCTGGTGCCGTACACGCGCGGTGATCTGATGGCTCGAATCCACTCGGACGGAACGATTTTGGAATCGACTCACGAAGAGGCGGGAACGCGGGTGCACGCACGCGTGCCACAGATGTTGGCCTCGGCATTGGTGGAGTACGCACCTAGTGCGTAGTTTCGGGGTCGTGGTCGCGGTGCTTGCTGCGACTACGGCAACCGCACTGCTTCCCGGAGCGCTCGCACAGGCGTCGTCGTTCGAGCCGAGCGAGTTCGCCCCACTCTGTACACCTACCGATCCTGCGCTCCAGGAGTTGTCGGGGATGGTCGTCGTCGACGATCGGATCTACGCGATGGGTGACGGTGGCAGTGACGACTTCGTATTCGAAATGGACCTGAACTGTGTTGTCCAGAAACAGATTCCGGTTCCGATCGATCCATACGACGTCGAAGATCTTGCGGTGAGTGGTCGGACGCTCGTTCTGTCGGATACCGGCGACAACCTCCGAACCCGCGACACGGTGGCGTTCATCACGATGGACCTCGATTCCGGTGACGGTACGTTGCACCGCCTCACGTACCCGGACGGCGCGCACGACACCGAATCGATTCTGCTCGACCCTGACGGCCATGTGTTTGTCGTGACCAAGGAATTGTTCGGCTCCAGCAGTGTCTACACACCCGTCGGGGATCAGAAACTGAGTGACTTGGCGCAACCCGGCCCGACGCCGCTCGAGCGCGTCGGAGCCGTATCTCTCGGACCGGAGAAGCCCGTGTCGGTGATGTTCACCGGGGGAGCGGTGTCGTCGGACGGTTCGGCGATCGCGCTTCGGAGTTACTCCGATCTGTACCTGTACGAGGTCGTGGACGGCGGAATCGGCGCGACGCTCACCGATACCGAACCGTTGCGGATCCCGCTCCCGACGGAGCCTCAGGGCGAGGCTGTGGCGTTCAACGACGCGGGCGATGTTCTGATCGGATCGGAATCTGCCGGCGGAGCTTTGCCGCCGGTTCACGTGATGCGCGCGCTCGTGGAAGCGACCGAATCGACGGCAGTCTCTTCTGGCGATTCGGTCGGCGTCGGGGTCGATCCATGGACATTCGTGTGGGCCGGATTGGTCGCGGCAGGATGCGCGCTCGGAGGTGTGGCGTTCGTGAGATCTCGACGACGCCGCTGATTCCCGCCAGTTCCACGAATTCGCAGACTGCCGGTAGATGTGGATACTGGAACGAATGCACGGGCATCAACTCCTGACGCGGCTCTCGCGTATGTCACTCGAGCACGGAAACATCACCGCAGCGCTGCTCGTTGGTTCCGTCCTCGTCGGCGTCGGCACGCTGCTTTTGCTTCGTTGGTTGCCGCGTCGGGCCGTGCTTGTCGCACTGGGCTTGTCAGTGGTCGGGTCCGCCGGCGGCGCGATGTTCGTGTGGCTCAGTTATCGACCGTTGCCCGCGCAGCTACCCCTGTCGAGTTTTGTGTGGATAGCGTTGGCGATATTCGGAGTCATCGGCGCGGCGCTTGTTCTCCTTCGGCGTCCAGGACTGGCCCGCGGCCTTTCCGTGACGGTGTTGGCCGGTCTGGCCGCGATCGTCGCGGTGGGTCAGGTCAATGCCCAGACCGGCACTTACCCCACGCTCGGATCACTGGTCGGGCACTGGCCGGTCGGCTCGGTCGAGCACGTTGCTTTCGATTCACTCCCCGGGGCCGAACCTCGGCTACAGCGGGGACTTCCCACCGAAACTCATTGGGAGGTTCCGGTGCGGATGCCGAGCAACGGCGTCGTGACGGAAGCGTCGATTCCGGGAAACATCTCGGGTTTCGACGCGAGGCCGGCGACGTTGTATCTCCCGCCTGCCTATCTTGCCGATCCACGTGCGGAGTTGCCCGTCCTGGTGTTGGTGGCGGGTGAGCCCGGCAGCCCCAGTGACTGGCTGGACAGTGGCCGGCTCGCGACCACCGTCGACGCCTATGCATCGAGGCATTCCGGGCTTGCTCCCGTGGTGGTGGTGCCCGACGCGTTGGGGGACTACGACGCCAACCCCGGCTGCATGGATTCTGCGCTCGGCAACGTCGCGACGTATCTGGACCAGGACGTCCCGAACTGGATCGAATCGAACCTTCAAGTGAATCCGGACGCTGCGCAATGGGCTATCGGTGGGTTTTCGTACGGCGGGACATGCGCGATCGAAATGGCCGTGAACTTCCCGGACCGATACCCGTCGTTCCTGGACTTCTCCGGCCAGGACGAACCGTCGACCGGTGACCACGAGGACACTGTGGCTGCGATGTTCAACGGCGACGAAGACGCTTTCGACGCGGTCAACGCCCGAGACCTGATGGCGCAGAATCGGTATCCGCAGTTGTCTGGTGTATTCGTCGCGGGTGAAGACGACGACATCTACCGCCCTCAGCAGGAGATCATGTTCGAGGCTGCGCGCGCCGCCGACATGAACGTGGACTACTACACCCTTCCCGGTGGGCACTCGGGTGATGTGTGGGGCACTGCTCTGGAACTCGAAATGGACTGGCTGGGCCGGACACTCGCACTGACTCCGTGAGAGTGTCCGGCCCGCTACACAGCACCGACTGACATCAGGTCAGGCGTCGAGATCAGCGGCTACCAGTTCGGCGACCTTGGCGAGTGCGTCGGCGTCGTCGGACTCGATGGTGACTTCGGTGTCCTTGGCGGCTCCGAGCGTCATGATCATCAGGGCCGAACCTGCATCCACCGGTTCGCCGTCGGCGACTGCGAGGGTGACCGTGGCGCCGGAGGCTCCGACTGCTTCGGCGATGAGAGCGGCGGGGCGGGCGTGGAGGCCGACTGCGGAACCGACGGCAACTGTCTTGCTGGGCATGGGATCTCCTCGTTGTGAATCTATCGGTGCGGACGTTGTGGGGTCTTTGGGCGGATTTGGTGACAACAGTGGTGACTGCAGCGTTGCTTGCTGTCGATCATGCCGCAGCGGGCACGATTTCGGGGTCGAGTTCGGCATCGGACGGCCCCTTGCGGAAGAACTCCTTGGCTCCGACGACGGCGAGCGCAGCTACCACGGTTCCCGCGGCGAGCGAGACCAGGAACCAGCCGATTCCGCCGACTGCGAAGAAGACGAAGATCCCGCCGTGCGGGGCGCTGAGAGTGACGTCGAAAGCCATGATCAGCGCACCGGTGACGGCGCCGCCCGCCATCATCGAGGGGATCACGCGAAGCGGGTCGGCAGCGGCGAACGGAATCGCGCCCTCGGAGATGAATGCCGAACCCAGCAACCAGGCAGCCTTTCCGTTCTCACGTTCAGCTTCGCTGAAGAGCTTGGGACGCAGCACCGTCGAGGCAAGTGCCATGGCCAGTGGCGGAACCATACCGGCAGCCATGACTGCCGCCATGATGCGCAAAGTGGCCGGGTCGTTGACGTTGAGTCCGGCTACAGCGAAGGCGTAAGCCGCCTTGTTGACCGGTCCGCCGAGGTCGAAGCACATCATCAGGCCGAGAATGATGCCGAGGAAGATGGCCGAGCTGCCGGACAGTCCGTTGAGCCAGTCGGTGAGACCGGAGGTGATCGCAGCGAGCGGACGACCGAGGACGATGAACATCAGTGCTCCGACAACCAGCGTCGCGAACAGCGGAATGATCACCACCGGCATCAGGCCCCGCAGCCACTGCGGGACGGCGATCCGGCCGATGTAGAGCGCGACGACGCCGGCGATGAGACCACCGACCAGGCCGCCGATGAATCCGGCACCGACAAACACGGCGACCGCGCCGGCTGTGAAGCCGGGAGCGATGCCAGGCCGGTCGGCGATAGCGAAGGCGATGTAGCCGGCCAACGCGGGCACCAGGAAGCTGAATGCCAACGAACCGATCTGGAACAGCACTGCGCCGAGATAGGTGGCCAGACCACCGTCGGGAAGGTTGGTGATCGAGTTGTTGAGAACGATGTCCTTGGCAGGACCGGAGATCTCGTATCCGCCGAGCAGGAAGCCGAGTGCGATCAGCAGACCGCCGGCCGCGACGAACGGGATCATGTAGCTGACACCGGTCAGGAGGACCTGACGGAGGTGGGTGCCGAACCCTACGGAACCGGCATCGGAATCCGCGGCCGCGGCGGCGGTGCCGTCCACGGTGGCGGCGGCGGGATTCTCGGAGGCGCGCAACGCTTCTGCAAGCATCTTGTCCGGCTCGTTGATCGCCCGCTTCACACCGGAAGCGACAACGGGTTTGCCGGCGAACCGTTCGCGGCCCTTCACTCCGACGTCGGTGGCGAAGATGACCGCGGCGGCTCCGGCGATGACCGAAGGGTCAAGGGGGGTGCTTCCGCTCGAGCCCTGCGTTTCGACGTGAACCTTGACCCCGGCGCGTTCACCCGCGGCGACGAGTGAGTCCGCAGCCATGTAGGTATGAGCGATTCCGGTCGGGCACGCGGTGACCGCGACGATGTGACGCTCCGCGGGCGTTGGGGCCTCCTCGGTGGAGTGTTTCCCAGTGGAAACAGGAGGAGTGGGTGTGGCTGCCGCAGCCTTTGCTGGAGCATCCTTCGGCGCGGGATTGAGTACCTCGTCGACCAGTCGCACGATCTCGTCCGGCGTCGACGCCTCACGAAGCGACGTGACAAACGCGGGTCGGACGAGCGCTCGGGCCAAGGACGAGAGCAGCTTCATGTGCTCGGCTCCGGCGCCTTCGGGTGCCGCGATCAGGAACACCAGATCGGCGGGGCCGTCGGGTGCCCCGAAATCGACCTTCGGATCCAGTCGAGCAAATCCCAGGGACGCGGACGAGACGGCCTCGGCGCGGCAGTGGGGAATGGCGATTCCGCCCGGCAGTCCGGTCGCGGACTGCGCTTCGCGAGCGAGTGCGGCAGCGACCAGCCCCGCGGCGTCGCTCGCCCGTCCCGCTGCAGTCAATCGCGCTGCGAGAGAACGAATGACATCTTCCTTGGTCGTACCCAGGTCGGTGTCGAGTGAGATCAGTTCGGGACTGATGATCTCGGGGCCGGAACCGCCGGCTGCGTTGGTATCGGACATGTCAGGTTCCTTAGGGCGTCAGGCGAGTTCGGTGGGGACGGGGATGGGAGAGGAGGCATCGGCTGCAGATACCGAAACCGCTGCCAGATCGATCTGTTCGGGCGTGGGAAGAGTTGTGCCGGGAAGGGAGGCAGCGGCGCTTCCGTAGGCGACCGCGTGACGTAACCGCTCGGATTCCGAGCCGCCTCCCGCTTCGGCGAGGATGTAGCCGGCCAGCGACGAATCGCCTGCGCCGACGGTACTGACTGCGACAATCGGGGGAGCGGTGGCGATCCACGCGCCGTCGGCGGTGACGAGGACAGCACCTGCTGCGCCGAGCGTGGCGAGCACACTGCCGACGCCGCGGTCGACCAATCGCTGCGCCGCCGTGATCGCAGGCCCGGGATCACCGTTCTCGGCAGCACGTTCGAGGACGTGGCCGTCGACGCCGGTCAGTTGTGCGAGTTCCTCGCCGTTGGGTTTGAGCAGGTCGGGTGCCGAGTCGGGGAACGCTTCGGCGAGTGCCGTCAGCGGGGCGTCCGAGGTGTCGACCGCCACCTTGCACGGGTGATCGCGCAGTGCCGCGACGAGTTCGCCGTACCACCCGAGCGGAACGCCGGGGGGCAGTGAGCCGGACAGCGCGAACCACAGTGCGGTATCGGCGCGAACAATCAACTCCTGTGCCAGGGCGTCGAGCGTCGAACCGGACAGCGTTGCGCCGGGTTCGTTGATCTTCGTCGTTGTCCCGTCCGGTTCCGCAATGGTGATGTTGGTGCGAGCCAGACCCGTTGTGGCGACACCGATGTGGGGAATCCCACCGGCTGCCAGCGCCGAGAGCAGAGGGTCACCACCGTTTCCCGGTAGAACCGCGAGCACGTCGAGGTCGGCTGCGGCGAGAACACGCGCGACGTTGACCCCCTTGCCGCCGGGGTCGCTGCGAGTGGAGTGGGCACGTAGGACGGAGCCTCGTTCGAGCCGTTGCTCGAGTTGCACGGTCCGATCGATACTCGGGTTGGCTGTCAGTGTGACGATCATGCGATCACCACCTCGATTCCGTGGTCGTGGAACTCGGATGTGTCTGAGGGACTGATCTCTTCGTCGGTGATGAGGACGTCGATGCTGTCGAGCGGGGCGAAGCTGATCAAGTGCTCGCGGCCGACTTTGGTGGAATCGGCCACCACCACAACGTGATTGGCGGCTTTGACCATTGCTCGTTTGACGGCGGCCTCTTCGCTGTCCGGAGTGGAGAGTCCGTGCCCGACGCTGATCGCGTTCGTTCCGATGAAGGCGACGTCGACTCGCAACGTGCTCAGCAGGCGTAGGGCGTCCTCGCCGACCACGGCTTGAGTCACCCCGCGTACTCGACCGCCGAGCAGTATCAGGGAAATCGAGTTCATCGATGCCAGGCGTGCGCCGATCGGGACGGAATTGGTGACGGCTGTGAAGTCGTTCTCGGTCGGCAGTTCGGGGATCATGCGGCCCGTGGTCGTGCCCGCGTCGAAGATCACGCTGCCGCCGGTGGGAGGGAGGTAGGTGACCGCGCAGCGGGCGATCCGGTCCTTCTGTTGCGCGCGGGTCTGATCGCGTTCCGCCATGCCCGGTTCGGTGACGTGGAGGGATCCGGTGGGAACGGCGCCGCCGTGTACACGCCTGATCTGTCCGATCCGCTCGAGGAAGGCCAGATCGCGACGCACGGTCTCGGTGGTCACACCGAAGGTCTCCGACAGAGCCGCCACGGACATGCGTCCGCGCTGCGACACCATGGTGCCGATCGCTTGTTGGCGTTCTTCCGCGTACACGTGCTCTCCGATTCCGAAGTGTGATCCGACGGTGCGTTGTGGATCACAGTGAATGTTGCTTTATGTTGTTTTACGCCCGAGTGTGTTGACATGTCAAGACTTGGGAGTAATCTTCGTCACAACGAAGGTGAGGGCTTTACGCGCTCGAGGTGATCCGGTGAGACACCGGGCCCATCGCTCAAGGAGGACAGATGACCGAACAGCTCAACCGAATCACCGTGCACGGCACCCCCGTGGTGCCTGGAATCGCCTACGGCCCGGCGATCTGGCCGTCCAGCCGACCAGAACTCGTCACCGATGCGCCGGCACTCGACGAGGCCGATCGAGAAGCCGCCGTGGACGCCTTCGTCGCAGCGGCGAAGGCTGTCGAGAACCGCCTTCTCGGACGGGCCGCCGAAGCTACCGGCGCGGCCGCAGAGGTTTTGCAGGCCAACGCGGCGATGGCAGCTGATCGTGGCTGGATCGGGGCGGCCAAGAAGTCGATCGCCGGCGGAGTGCCCCCGGTGCAGGCTGCGATCGCGGCGACGGAGCAGTTCGTGGTGCTGTTCACCAAGGTCGGCGGTTTGATGGCCGAGCGCGTCACCGACCTCGAGGACATCCGCGATCGCGTGATCGCCGAACTCTCCGGATTACCCGAACCTGGAGTTCCGATGCCCGAGACACCGTCGGTGCTGTGCGCGGACGATCTGGCTCCTGCAGACACCGCGGGCCTCGATGCATCCAAGATCATCGGACTCGTGACCATTTACGGCGGCCCGACCAGCCATACGGCAATCATCGCGAGGCAGTTGGGCATCCCGTGCATCGTCGCCGCGAAGGAATTGGAATCCATCTCGGCAGGAATACCGATTCTGATCGACGGAACAACCGGCGACGTGATCGCGGAGCCGGATCCCGGGCACGCGCGTGAACTGGTCGAACAATCCCGGATCGATCGCGAACGCGTCAGCACCTGGACCGGACCGGGCCAGACGGCGGACGGCCGGCCGGTAGACGTTCTCGCCAACGTTCAAGACGGCGCGGGCGCTCGCGCCGCGGCGTCGACTGCTGCGGGGGGCATCGGGCTCTTCCGGACCGAACTCTGCTTCCTCGGCCGTGAGACCGAACCGACCGTAGACGAGCAGGCGGCGATCTACGCCGAGGTTCTCGAGGCCTTCGCAGGAAAGAAGGTCATCATTCGCACGTTGGACGCGGGTTCGGACAAGCCGCTCAAATTCGCCAACCATCAAGAGGAAGCGAATCCGGCACTCGGCGTTCGTGGGGTCCGAATCGCCTGGCAGGACATGGGAATTCTCGACCGCCAGCTCGACGCGATCGCGGCAGCCGCGGCGTCGACTAACTCGTCCCCGTGGGTCATGGCACCGATGATCGCCACCCCGGCCGAGGCGAAACGTTTTGCCGATGCGGTGCGGGCACGCGATCTTGTTCCCGGTGTGATGGTGGAGATCCCGGCGGCGGCGCTGTTGGCCGACCAGATTCTCGAACACGTCGAATTCCTCTCGATCGGTACCAACGACCTCGCTCAGTACACGATGGCCGCTGATCGGATGTCCTCCGAACTCGCCGACCTGACCGATCCATGGCAGCCCGCGGTGCTCGCCCTTGTCGCACGTACGGCCCAGGCAGGTCAGGCGGCAGGCAAGCGCGTCGGCGTCTGCGGTGAGGCGGCCGCCGATCCACTGTTGGCGTGTGTTCTGGCCGGACTCGGAGTTTCCTCGCTCTCCTGTGCTGCGGCGTCGGTCGCGGGTGTGGGAGCGAAGGTCGGGTCAGTCACCATGGCGCAATGTGAGGCGGCTGCGGCGGCGGTGCTGGCAACCGGTGATCCGGTGGCAGCGCGCAAAGCGGCGGCCGACGCAATCAGCTGAACTGGTTTCGTTGGTCTCGGTCGGAGACCGAGCGCCTGACCTCTAGTATTTCGACCTGTGATCGAACGAGAAACAATGACCGGGGCCGGCGGAATCGGCTGGACTGTCCACGGAGACGGCAAGCGGATCGCCGACGGAGCCGTCGTGGCGCCGGACGAACGACTGAGTTGGCCGCGCACCATCGGAATCGGGATGCAACACGTCATCGCGATGTTCGGAGCGACACTGCTCGTTCCGACCATCACCGGCTTCCCCGTCACGACGACGCTGCTGTTCTCGGGTATCGGCACCGCGCTGTTCCTGCTCATCACCCGGGGCCGGATCCCCAGTTATCTCGGTTCGTCCTTCGCGTTCATCGCCCCGCTGACAGCGTCGGCAGGATCGGGCCCGGCCGCGCAACTCGGTGCCGTCATGGCCGTCGGCATCGTGTTGATGTTGATCGGCGTAGCCGTACGTCTGATCGGCAGCCGGGTCATCGACGCCGTCATGCCGCCGGTGGTGACGGGAGCTGTCGTCGCGCTGATCGGTCTCAACCTCGCTCCGACGGCGGTCGGCTCCTTCGAATCGCAGCCGCTGATCGCCACGGTGACGCTCGTTTCGATCCTGCTGGTCACGGTCGTCGGTCCCGGGCTGCTCGGCCGGCTGGGCATTCTGGTAGGCGTCGTGATCGGCTGGGTCTTCGCCGCGGTCATCGGCGGACTCGACAGTGAACGAGTGTCCGCTCTGCGCGAAGCGGACTGGTTCGGGCTGCCGAGTCTGCACGGACCGTCGTTCGACTGGTCGGTGATCGTGCTCGCGCTCCCCGTGGTCATCGTTCTGGTCGCCGAAAACGTCGGACATGTCAAAGCGGTGTCCGCCATGACTGGTAAGTCCCTCGACGATCTGGCCGGCAATGCACTGTTTGCCGACGGTCTCGCCACTACCTTGGCGGGCGCCGGTGGCGGATCCGGAACCACCACGTATGCCGAGAACATCGGTGTCATGGCAGCGACGCGTGTGTACTCGACCGCCGCGTACTGGGTAGCCGCCGCTACCGCTGTGATCCTGGCATTTTCGCCCAAATTCGGCGCACTGGTCTTCACGGTTCCGAACGGCGTCATCGGCGGCGCAACGATGGTTCTCTACGGCCTCATCGGCATTCTCGGTGTGCGCATCTGGATGGAAGCGAAGGTCGACTTCACCGATCCGGTCAACCTCACGGTCGCCGCGGCGGCGTTGGTCGCCGGCATCGGGAACTTGACGCTGACCATCGGTTCGGTCGAGTTGGGCGGCATCGCCTGGGGATCGATCGGCATCCTCGTCGCGTACCCGATCATGCGATATCTCGCCAAATTCCGTACTTCGAGTAACAGATAACCGCTACAGTCACGAATCGTGATCGTTCGGGTCATCGACGGGTATCGCAACAGGTTCTACCGTCGGAGGCAGTGACGTGGGCCCGCGCACTTCGGCGTGCCCAGTCTCAGCGAATACACCCCAGCGGGTACGTCCCCAGCGGGTACATCACTGAAGTGCCATATATCGAATTGCAAGGAGTCGGCGTGGAGCGCACCCTGTTCGAACCGGAACATGAACTCTTCCGGGAGTCGTACCAGAAGTTCTTGGCACAGCACGTGGCACCGAACCACGAGAAGTGGGAAGAGCAGAACATCGTCGATCGTGACGTCTGGGTCGAGGCCGGAAAGCAGGGCTTCCTGGGAACTGCGGTCCCTGAGGAATTCGGCGGCGGCGGTGTCAAGGATTTCCGCTACAACGCGATCATCACCGAGGAAACCACCAAGGGTGGGTTCAGCGGTATCGGCTTCACGCTGCACAACGACGTGGTGGCACCGTACCTCCTGGAGTTGAGCAACGAGGAGCAGAAGCAGCGTTGGCTACCCGGATTCGCGTCGGGTGAGCTGATCTCGGCGATCGCGATGACCGAACCGGGTACCGGTAGCGACTTGCAGGGCATCAAGACGAAAGCGGTTCGCGACGGGGATCACTGGGTCCTCAACGGTTCGAAGACCTTCATCACCAACGGAATCAACGCCGACATCATCATCGTTGTCGCGTGCACCGACCCGGACAAGGGTGCTCAGGGCTTCAGCCTTCTCGTGGTCGAGCGGGACATGCCTGGCTTCGAGCGTGGACGCAACCTCGACAAGATCGGCATGAAGGCTCAGGACACCGCCGAACTCAGCTTCACCGACGTACGCGTTCCCGCTGCCAACCTGCTGGGCGAAGAGGGAATGGGCTTCTTCTACTTGATGAAGAACCTTCCCCAGGAACGACTCTCGATCGCCGTCGTTGCCGCTGCCGCAATGGAATCGGTTCTCGAGAGCACGATCCAGTACTGCCGCGACCGCAAGGCATTCGGCAAGTCGATCGGCAGCTTCCAGAACACCCGATTCGTACTGGCCGAATTGGCAACGGAGACCACGGCAGTGCGCATCCTGGTGGACAAGTTCATCGAGCAGCTCAATGCCGAGAAGCTGACCGTGCAGGAAGCTGCGATGGCGAAGTGGTGGACCACCGAAGCCCAGGTCAAGCTCATCGACCGCTGCCTCCAGCTGCACGGAGGCTACGGCTACATGAAGGAATACCCGGTTGCAAAGGCGTACATGGACTCTCGTGTGCAGACCATCTACGGTGGCACAACCGAGATCATGAAGGAGATCATCGGACGTTCGCTGAATCTCTGATTCGGGTGATGGACCGCTGATCGTCACGAAAAGACTCTGGGCCCCGGCTGATGCCGGGGCCCAGAGTCTTGTGATCGAGGGTGCGAGCGAACTCAGATCTTCCGCATGACGGTGACAACCTTGCCCAGGATGACGGCGTTGTTGCCGGGAATCGGCTCGAAGAGTTCGTTGTGCGGCATCAGCCACACCTCCTTCTTCGTACGCTTGAACGTCTTCACGGTGGCTTCGCCGTCGATCATGGCGGCCACGATGTCACCGTTCTCCGCGACGTTCTGCTGACGGACGACAACCCAGTCGCCATCGCAGATCGCTGCATCGATCATCGACTCGCCGACAACCTTGAGCATGAAGAGCGAACCCTGGCCGACGAGTTCGCGGGGGAGTGGGAACACGTCCTCTACCGCTTCCTCGGCAAGGATCGGTCCGCCGGCAGCGATGCGACCCAGGATGGGGACGAACGCCGGCTCCGGTAGCGGGTCGGCACTGTTGTACTCGCCGGAATGCTTTGACACCGACGCGATGGCGGTATCGGCCGCAACCTCGTCGAGACCTCGAACATCGACTGCGCGAGGGCGATTGGGATCGCGTCGAAGGAAGCCCTTGCGCTCCAACGTTCGCAGTTGATGTGCGACCGACGACGTGGAGGTGAGCCCCACCGCATCACCGATCTCGCGAATGCTCGGCGGATACCCGCGCTCCGTCACCGAATCGCGGATGACTTCGAGAACGCGCCGCTGACGCTCGGTGAGCGTCTCGCTCGACGGAGACGGAACTGCAGAAGCTCCTGCCTCCGCGGCTGTGCTGGAGCGATCGTCCTTCATGGCCTGTTGCCTCCGTGTCTGAAGAAGTCGTGTCTGAGAAAGTGCCTGGTGCAAATCGCGCAGAAACCTGTCGGTGCCTCCTGCCAACATTCGAGCTGTCGACAAACACGGAGGCTTTCGCAATTCCCGCTGTGTGGTCTGACACGAATCTAGCCGGATTTGCTCGCGGTTTCAAACATCTGTTCGATTCGTGTCGCTTGAAGTAGAGACATTGTCGGCCAGGCGTGGTAGAAATTCGAACATGCGTTCCATCGAACGCATGATCGAACACATCGATCGGTGTCGACCAGCGGAGGTCACGATGGGTAACGCAGCACTGAGAAGCAACAGGGTTTTCGACGACGCGATTGGTGATGACGCGATTGGTTTCGACGGCACGTCGGCGTTGAAGTACCACCCCTCGTTCTATGGGCCCGATGGTGGATCCGACGCTGACGGTGTGTCGTTCGAACGGCGCGGCACGGCCGAAATGCGGGGCGTGGCCAGGTATGTCGACAACGAACCGCAGGCGGCCGTCGTTCGTCGTGTTCCGGCGGTTGGCGCGGTTTCAGGTTCGCGTTCATTGCGTGAATCTCCTCGCCGGTGGGACGGCGAGCACGATTCGTCACGCCCGTATGGAGGAAGTTTCGCGCACCGAAACAGAGTCGGTGTCTCACGGGTCGAACATGAAGTGGCTGCCGAGGACGTCAGTTGGAAGACAGTGTTCCTTGGCGCCGTATTCACTGCACTGGCAGTGTTGGCGTTGGTGGGGATCGGCGCTTTGTCGAGTGGTGATGTCGCTGCGACAAACGGTGCGACCGAAGTGGTTCGTGTTGCTGCGGGTGAATCCCTCAGTGATATTGCTGCCAAGGTTGCGCCTGGCCAGGCTGTCGGCTCGGTGATCGAGCAGATCATGGATCTCAATGCGATGTCGAGTTCCGGACTGTCCGTTGGGCAAACGCTGATCGTGCCGGCCTCGGGCCGCTGACCGTACCCCGTGCCAGGCGGGGGCGTACCGAGCGTGAGAGCAGTCGGTTCACAGCGAGTAAGCTGTCCACTTGACAGTCCCACCACCTCGGGTGGTCGCGTTGAGTACGTGGATCTGCTCTGTAAATCGTCGGAGGATTTGCAGTCGGTAGTGAATCTGAGTTGCGGCCATTTCGGCGACAACGAAGGAACCCCGATGCATTGCCCGTTCTGCCGGCACCCTGATTCCCGAGTGGTCGATTCGCGCGAGGCCGACGAGGGCCAGGCGATCAGGCGGCGCCGTTCGTGCCCCGAGTGTGGCCGCCGATTCACCACGGTTGAGACGGCAGTTCTCTCGGTTGTGAAGCGCAGCGGCGTGACGGAGCCGTTCAGCCGAGAAAAGGTGGTCAAAGGAGTGCGTCGCGCATGCCAGGGCCGCCAAGTGGACAACGATTCGCTGAATTTGCTGGCCCAACAGGTCGAAGATGCCGTACGTGCTTCGGGTTCTGCCGAAATTCCCAGCAACGAGGTAGGGCTCGCGATTCTCGATCCGCTTCGAAATCTCGACGAGGTTGCATACCTGCGATTCGCATCGGTGTACAAGTCCTTCAGTTCTGCCGCGGATTTCGAACGTGAGATCACCGACATGCGCGAACATGCCGAGACCCGTGCTGCCGACAAGGCTTCCGGCGCCGAGACCGTATCCGTCGACTGAGGCCTTTGCCTTAGATAACGCTGAGAGCACAAAGCGGCCGTAGGTAACGCTGAGAACACAAAGCGAACAATCGAACAAATCGGGCAAGTTATTCGCTTAGTGTCGACCAAGTACGTTCGTCCGCATCTCGGATCTTCACGGAGGCGTTATGAACTTAGTTGCAGTTCTCGGAGTCGTGAACAGCCTGGTAACCCTCGGGTTCGCCAACACTGTTGCCACCTTTGGTGGTTTCCTCACCAACGTCAACATTCAGACAATCTACTGATCGCGCAATTCTCGCCGAACGTCAACGCTTGATCGCTTCGATAGCTTTCAGGACTCGCTTTTCGGAAATCGGTGTGGGTGTACCGAGGGACTGCGCAAACAGGCTCACGCGCAGTTCTTCGATCATCCAGCTGATCGAGTCGACATCTCGAGCAGTGCGACGCTCTTCGGGAAGTGAACTCAACAACCGGTCGTACGCTGCGTACACCCGGTCGAGGACGTCCATCGCCTGCTGATCTCGTTGTGCACTTGCGGGTAGAGCTTCGAGACGGAATTTTGCTGCGGCAAGATACCGCGGCAAATCGCGTAGGCGGGCCGAGCCCAATTCGGCGACAAATCCCGGAAACAGCAGTGAGGTCAACTGTTCTCGGACGTCGTCTGCTGCTTCGCCGCGGGAGCGGTCCAGAACGACGCTCAGTTGGTGTGCTTGTTCGAGGATCGGAACAATCATGCGCAGGATCGCGGAGACGCGTCCGGCCAGTTCGGAGCGTGCGATCTTCACCAGGGCGTCGAACGCCTCAGGCGTGCGTACCGGTCCGCCGTGGGCAGCTATCACTTCGTTGGCAGCTGCCACCCGGCAATCTTCGACGAGGGCCTCCAAGCCGCCGTCCGGATTCTGGCCGAGAGCCAGACGCTGAGTGTTCGACAAGCCGGCGGTCACGGCCTTGAGTTGGGTGGGAACGGCCGCGAGAAGAAGCGCCCGAGTGCCTTCCCGCATCGCCTGCGCCTGCGCAGCCGGCGTACTCAGGACACGAACGGCAACTCCGCCGTTTTCCGGCACCAGTGCTGGGTAGCCGGTTACCTGCTGTCCGCCGATGGAGCGAGTGATGGTCGGTTCCAGCGCGCCGAGCGTTTCGGATGTCCAGACGGTTGCCGCTGCCCGTTCGGTACCGGTTGCCGCCTTGGCCACTTCCTTCTGTACGCGCGGGGCGAGCGTGCGTCGTAGCTGCGCCAGATCCTTACCCTTCGCGAGAACCTTGCCCGATTCGTCCTCGACGACAAATGTCATCCGAAGATGGTCGGGCAGCGCGGCGGGATCGAAGTCCTTGGCGTCGATCTGGATCCCGCCCAAGTGCGAGAGTTCGCGGGCCATTGCGGTCATCAACGGCTCGGATCGAGGTTTGACTGCTGCCAATGCTGCGGCGGCGTAGTCGGGTGCGGGCACGACAGCGCGTCGGATGTTCTTGGGCAACGTCTTGATCAGAGAAGTAACCAGATCGACGCGCATACCGGGGACCAACCAGTCGAAGCCGACCGGCTGAAGTTGCGCGAGCAGGCCGACCGGGATGTGCGCGCTGACGCCGTCGTCGTCCTTTCCGGGCTCGAATTGGTAAGTGAGCGGAAACTGCATGTCGCCCTGGCGCCAGGCGTCCGGGTACTCGCCGCCCAGTACTGCAGCCGCGTCGGAGTTGACCACCGTTTCCGGCGTGAAAGTCAGCAGACTCGGATTCTTGCGTCGCTCGGTCTTCCACCACTGGTCGAAATGCTTGGCGGATACGGCTTCCTGGCCGATACGTTCGTCGTAGAACTCGTAGAGAGTTTCGTCGTCGACGAGGATGTCGCGGCGGCGCGCGCGGTTCTCGAGTTCCTCGACGTTGTCGAGCAGTGCACGGTTCTCGTGGAAGAACTTGTGGTTCGTCTGCCATTCGCCCTGCACGAGCGCATGGCGGATGAAGAGATCGCGAGAGGCCTCGGGATCGATTCGTGAGTACGTCACTGCGCGGCCCGTCACCAGGGGAACTCCGTAGAGAGTGACCCGCTCGTATGCCATCGCCGAACCGCGCTTGGAGGACCAGTGCGGTTCGGAATAGGTCCGTTTCACCAGGTGTGGGGCGAGTTTTTCAGCCCACTCAGGTTCGATGCGCGCTGACATGCGCGCCCACAGCCTCGACGTTTCCACGAGTTCGGCGGCCATGACCCAGCGTGGTGGCTTCTTGAACAGTCCTGATCCGGGGAAGATCGCGAAGTGGCTGCCCCTGGCGCCCAGGTAGTCCCGCTTCTCGCCCTCGCGTAGCCCGATGTGTGAGAGCAAACCGGCGAGGAGTGACTGATGGATCGCGTTCTCGCTTGCGGGTGTCTCACCCACGGTCCAGCCGAGGCCGCGGGTGATCTGCCGGAGTTGCCCGTGCAGATCCTGCCATTCGCGGATGCGGAGCCAGTGCAGGAACTCGTTCCGGCACATCTTGCGAAACTGGTTGGAGGACAGGTCGTTACGTTGTTCCCGTAAGTAGTCCCACAGTTTCAGGTATGCCAGGAAGTCGGAGTTCTCGACATTGAACCTGGCGTGCTTTTCGTCGGCGGCCTGCTGGAACTCGGCGGGCCGCTCGCGAACGTCCTGGATGGACAACGCCGCGACGATGACAAGGGTTTCGTGAAGGCAACCGTTGTTCTTGGCTTCCACCAGCATTCGTGCCATCCGCGGATCCACCGGAATCTGGGCCAGCTCGCGGCCGACCGGCGTCAGTTCGGGGTGGCTTGCCTCGGAACCTCGCGCGATGGCGCCGAGTTCTTCGAGCAGTCCGATTCCGTCCTTGACGGCGCGCTGGTCCGGCGGTTCGACGAAGGGGAAGGCAGCGATGTCGCCCAGACCGAGGGCCGTCATCTGCAAGATGACGGATGCGAGATTGGTCCGCAGGATTTCCGGCTCGGTGAACGCCGGCCGTGACTCGAAGTCCTCCTCGGAATACAGGCGGATGCAGATTCCTTCGGCGACGCGGCCGCAACGCCCGGAACGCTGACGAGCTGACGCCTGCGAAATGGGCTCGATCGGCAACCGCTGAACCTTGGTGCGCACCGAATATCGCGAAATGCGTGCGGTTCCCGGATCGACGACGTACCGAATGCCGGGAACGGTCAACGAGGTCTCGGCCACGTTGGTGGCAAGGACGACGCGTCGGCCGGTGTGCGGCGAGAACACTTTGTGTTGCTCGGCAGCAGACAGCCGCGCGTACAGCGGGACGATTTCGGTGTTGCGAAGACGCCGATCGTGTAAAGCGTCTGCGGTGTCGCGAATTTCGCGTTCGCCGGAGAGGAAGACCAAGATGTCGCCTTCGCCCTCCGCGCTCAGCTCGTCGACCGCCTCGCAGACCGCGTCGACGGGATCGCGGTCGAAGGTGATGTCGCCGGACTCGACGGTCAGTGGCCGGTAACGCATTTCGACGGGGAATGTTCGACCGGATACCTCGACGATCGGCGCAGGCTTACCGTCGACAGCGAAGTGCTTGGCGAAGCGTTCGGGATCGATGGTCGCCGACGTGATGATGACCTTGAGATCGGGTCGGCGGGGGAGCAGCTGAGCCAGGTAACCGAGGATGAAGTCGATGTTGAGGCTACGTTCGTGCGCTTCGTCGATGATCAGCGTGTCGTAGCGTCGGAGCATACGGTCGCGCTGAATTTCGGCGAGGAGAATGCCGTCGGTCATGAGCTTGACGTAGGTGCGGTCCGAGACCTGGTCGGTGAACCGCACGGTGTATCCGACGGCGTCGCCGAGTTCGGTGTCGAGTTCTTCGGCGATACGTTCGGCAACGGTGCGTGCTGCCAGTCGGCGAGGCTGTGTATGTCCGATCAGGCCGCGGACGCCACGTCCGAGTTCGAGACAGATCTTCGGGATCTGAGTTGTCTTACCCGAGCCGGTCTCGCCGGCGACGATGACAACCTGATTCTCCGAGATCGCGGTCGCGATGTCGTCCTTGCGCTGACTGACGGGCAGAGCTTCCGGATACGAGACTGCGGGAACATTGGCGGAGCGTGCCGCCAACCGTGCGCGCGCCGTTTCAATTTCCTCGGCCAGCGCCACCAAAGCGTCTGGTGTGCGGGCACGGTCGAGTTTGCGACGGAGTCGACTCTCGTCGCGGAGTGAGACCTGCGCCAGCGCGCTCTTCAGGTCACTCCGCTTGGGGGAGAGTGGGGCCGGTGGTGTTGTAGACATGCTGATGACAGCCTATCGAACGCGTTCACAACTACCGCTCGCAGATCGTTTTGATGTGCAAATATCGACCAGTGACGACAAATACCGCAAATGAGGCAGTTACACCGGTCGCGTCGACGCCTGTTGCCGTGCGAGTACTTCGCTTGTTGTTCGCGATTTACGGACTCACGGCGCTGCTGTGGATTCCGATTCGAAACGCCGACGGATTCTCGTTGTCGAACTATCTGAGCTACTTCACCATCGAGAGCAACATCCTTGCGGTGATCGTATTGCTGGTCGGCGCCCTTCGGGATCCGCAGTCTCGGACATGGCAGTCGGTTCGCGGTGCGGTGACGCTCTACATGGTGATCACCGGAATCATCTACGCCGTTCTACTGGCGAACATCGACGTCAATTTGAACGACGCGTGGATCAACTCGGCGCTCCACCGCATTCTTCCGCTGGTGATGCTCCTCGACTGGGTGTTCTTCGCTTCGAGGCACAGGATCTCCGAAATCCGCTCGCTGCAGTGGCTGCTGTTTCCAGTGATCTACGCGGTGTACACGTTGATTCGAGGGCCGATCGTCGACTGGTATCCGTATCCGTTCATGGATCCTCGCCACCAGGGCTATGTGGCCCTGTTCATCGGATTTGTCGTACTGGGCATCGCGATGGCCCTGATGGCGTTGGCGGTCAATGCCGTCGGACGGCTGCGAGCCGGGCTACGCGGACGGAACGCTGCGAAGTCCTAGTGGATTGCCGGAGGCGAGCACCTGCTCGAGGCGGTCCACGTTCGGGTGCTTACCGGGGTTGGCCCGCGCGTCCTCGGTGTGTTCGGCAAAGATCGTCAGTCCTGCCGAGGCGGCTTCGGGTGTGAGCGCGCCGTAGACCTGAGCGAGATGGTTGTACACCTTGACCGAGCCGGACTTTCCGGGCTTGTTCTCGACGGTGTCGATGACGGTTCCGTCGGCGTCGAGTACCTCGATGGCGGCCAGATGATCGATGGTGGGCAGTGCGGCGAGATTGTCGGCAAAAGTCATGGTCGACAGATTACGTGTGTACCCGGAAATGCCGGTGCCCGGCGAGCGCCGTCGTCCGCCGATTCCCGGTGTCGATATAGTCGCAGCACATCGTTTGCACACCAGCATCGTTTGTATTCGAAGGGGACAATGATGGCTTCGGCATTGTGGCACGGGTTCGCGGACATGGGCGCTGTGGAGAAGAACGGCGCGTTTGTCGTCTCTCGCGGTGAGGGCGCGTACATCTGGGATTCCGAGGGCACTCGGTATCTGGATGCGACGGCGGGCCTGTGGTTCACCAATGTCGGGCACGGGCGCACGGAGATCGCGGATGCGGTGGCGGCTCAGTTGTCGAAGATCGCTCATTTCTCGAATTTCGGTGATTTTGTTCCCGAGACCACGCAGGTGTTGGCGGAGCGGTTGGCGACGATCGCGCCGGTTGCCGGGAGCAAGATCTTCTTCACTTCGGGTGGTTCGGATTCGGTGGACACTGCGGCGAAGCTCGCTCGCCGGTACTGGCACGAGGTGGGGCAGCCGGAGAAGGCGATCATCGTCGGTCGTCAGAAGGCGTACCACGGAATGCATGTTGCGGGAACAGCTCTGGCGGGTATTCCGGTGAACCGTGAGGGTTACGGCGAGCTGATGGCGGATGCGGCGACGGTCGGTTGGGATGATGCGAAGAGTCTGCTCGAGTTGATCGAGAGGATCGGTGCGAACAAGATCGCGGCGTTCTTCGCGGAGCCGATCATCGGTGCCGGTGGGGTGTATCTTCCGCCGGAGG